>NZ_BAABFO010000002.1:0-297944 GCF_039541095.1 Pigmentiphaga soli | reverse complement strand
GCAAGGCGCACTTCGGGCTTCTCACCCGTCGTGCCGTGGATGCGTTGCTGCGCCATCGACCCCCGCGAGCACCGTGTCGAACAGCACGCCGCCCACGAAGCACGGCGTGCCGCCGCCAAGCGCCAGGACGTCACCTTCGGCGAAGCCTGGGATGCCTACCTCGAAGCCCGCAAGCCTTTCTGGAGCCAGCGCCACTACGACGACCATATCAAGAATTCAGAGGTCGGCGGCAAGCCTAAGAAACGCGGCAAGGGTCTGACCGAACCCGGCCCCTTGGCATCGCTGCGGCCGCTGCGCCTGCCGGACATGACGGGCGAGCGCATTGCCGAATGGATGACGGAGGAGGGTAAGAGCCGTCCCACGATGGCTGCGCTGTCCTACCGCCAGTTGCGTGCCTTCATCCGCTGGGCGTCCGAGCACAAGAACTACAGCGGCCTGGTCCCATCCGACGCCTACAAGGCCCGCAACGTCAAAGACGCTGTTCCCCGGGTCAAGGCCAAGGAGGGCGATGTCCTGCAACGCGAGCAGCTTGCGGCCTGGTTTGCCGCCGTTCGCAAGATTCCCAACCGGGTGCAGTCCGTCTACCTGCAAAGCTTGCTGCTGACCGGCGCGCGCCGGGAAGAAATGGCCGCGGTGCGCTGGGAAGACGTGGATCTGCGCTGGCGCAGCCTGACCCTGGACGACAAGGTCGAAGGCACGGGCGGACGGGTCATTCCATTGACTCCCTATCTCGCCAGCGTGTTTGAAGAGCTGAAGCGCCTGAACGAAACGCCGCCCAGCGACCGCCGCCTGGCAACACTGGCAGCACGTGGCGAGGCGTGGGAACCGTCGCCGTGGGTCTTCGCCAGCCCGACGGCAGAAGACGGCAAGCTCGCCGAGCCTCGCGCAGCGCACGTCAAGGCGCTGGAGCAGGCAGGGCTGCCGCATGTCAGCATCCACGGCCTGCGCCGGTCGTTTGGGACGTTGTCGGAATGGGTGGAGGTGCCCGTGGGCGTGGTGGCGCAGATCCAGGGGCACAAGCCGTCTGCCGTTGCTGAAAAGCACTATCGCCGCCGTCCGCTGGATTTACTACGCAAGTGGCATGACCAGATCGAGGCGTGGATGCTGGAGCAGGCGGGAATCGAGTTTGAAAAAACTAGCACCTAGTGCTATATTTTGGTAATCCAGATGGCAGATGCAATGCGCAAGAAGCAGTCCCGTTTTTTCAAGACCAAGGCATTTGCCAAGCTGGCTGCCAAGGCACAGATTCTCGATGAAGAGCTGCTGCGGGCCGGCAAAGATCTGGCCGAGGGCAAAGGCGACAACCTGGGCGGTAACGTCTGGAAAAAGCGCCTCAACAAAAACATGCATCGCAGCATTGTCGTTGAGAAGGTGGGGGACCACTGGTTCTTTGTCTACCTGTACGCAAAGAATGATCGTGAGAACATCGACCAGGCTGAAGAGGCTGCGTTCAAGCGGCTGGCTACGCTGTTCGCGGCCATGAGCAGCGTGCAGCTCGATGACCAGATCAAGATCAAGGAACTCTTGGAGATTGTCAGCAATGGCGACTAAATCCCGATTCAAAAGTGACGCGTTCGAGGCCATTCACAGCGCGGCTGCTGGCCTTCAACGTTCTGGTGTGGTGAGCAAACAAACGATGCGGGAGTTCGATGAAATGTGTCTCGCTAAGGCCCCGCACTTCGACGCAAAGGCCATCGTGAAGATTCGCAGGGCAGCAAAAGTCAGCCAGCCCGTGTTCGCCAAGTACCTCAACACTAGCACGTCCACCGTGCAGAAGTGGGAAAGCGGCGCAAAACAGCCGAGCGGTATCGCGGCACGGTTGCTGCAAGTCGTCAAGAAGCATGGTCTTGATGTGCTGGCTTGATTCGGCTGCTTGATGAGCACCCCTATCGAACGCTGTATGCATTCGATCTGCCATGGGGGAGTGATTTGGAATCATTGCCGAATTCCCTCACGATGCAGTGAAGATCAGCGACGTCACTGGCATTGAGGCGGAGCAGATCGGATGACTGGGTGTGCTAGCCGCTTCAATACTGAGGTTTGAGGGGGCTCAGGAGCTAAGGAATGAAAAAGCACGACGCAAAAAAAATTGATATAGAGGCCAGCTCTGGCAACGTGTTTGCCGATCTTGGTCTGCCTAACGCTGAGGAGCTCAAGATCAAATCCGGCCTCACCATCGAGATTACGAAGGCCATCCGCAAGCTTGGCTTGACTCAGACAGAGGCCGCCAAGCGCATGGGCCTGACGCAGCCCAAGGTGTCCGCCCTGCTGAATGGGGATTTCGCCAACTTCTCCGAACGCAAGCTAATGGATTGCCTGAATCGCCTGGGCTACAACATCGAGATTCGGGTACGGCCGACGAAAGAGCCTGTCGGTCATTTGCTGCTCGCGCATGCTTAAGCAGGGGCGAGAACTGGGCGAAAATTTTGCAATGACTAAGCAGATAGAAGCTGAACCCAAAGCCAAAAGTCGGCTTCTTGAGGCAGTGCATGAAACGGCTGCCGATCTGCATCGGCTTGGCTTCATTGACGAGCACGGGATGCGAAAGTACGAAGCGCTATACCTGGGAGCCAGCAGCCAACCCGAATACAACACGGGGGAAAATCAAATCGCTGCGGGCCCGATTCAATTTGAGCCAAACTGTTCTTGCTGCGGGACACTTTAATGCTGCTGCTGGCGAACAACTGTTCTGGGCCGGATGCAGCTGCAAATCAATGTCCGGTTGCGACCTTTAGCGGGCGTTCGATACGAAGACGGTTTGCGTGCCGGGTCGGCCTATCGAGAGCCACGCCCGTCGATCCACTCTGATTGGCAGTAAGCGTCCGACGAGCACCGTCTTGCGTTACAGGTGGATTTCGCGCAACCGCTCAGCCGTGTCCTCCAGGCTGAAGGCCTTGGGATCGAAGGGGCCGCCGTACCAATCCCGCAGGTGCGCGTGCTGCGTGTGCTTCGGATCGGCCATGGCCGCCAGGAAGTCTTCATAGCCGGGCACCCCACCCACGTCTTCGGGTGGGCAGGCATTGGCGCCGTCCAGGCATTGCGGGTAGCTCATCCGGCCTTGCAGGGGCAGCTCGGCCAGCACGGTGATCGCGTGCCACCAGCTATCGCCGTAGTCGTAGAGGTAGCCGAAGTCCTTGCCACCGCCCAAGGCCTTGTTCAAGCGGATACGCTGCTCGCTCTTCAAGTCCGGCTCCGGATAGAGGGGATCGGGTTCGCCGTAGTGGATGCCGTCGATGACGAACTCGTGCAGATGGCCGCCGCTCCAGCCCATGGCGCGCAGGATCGTGACGTGCAGCTTGGGCAAGGTGATGGTGCTGGGCACCACCACCACGCGATGGATCAGCGGTGCGATGTCGCATAGCGCAATCTGCAGCACCATGGCGTGCCCTTGCAGCGTGCCGACCTTGGATGCCATCACGCGGCCTTCGCGCTCGGCGCAGCGCACAGGGCCAGGTTCCACGGCAGCAGTTCGTCCACCCGGTTGACTGGGTGATCCCCGATGCGCGCCAGCACCTCGCGCAAGTAGGCCATCGGCTCGATGCCGTTCATCGCCGCCGTCCCCAGGAGGCTATAAATCGCCGCTGCGCTATGGCCGCCCGCATCCGAGCCCGCGAACAGGTAGTTCTTGCGCCCGAGCGCCACACCGCGCAAGGCACGCTCGGCCGGGTTGTTGTCGATCTCGATGCGGCCATCGTCGACATAGCGGGTGAGCGCCGTCCACCGCGCCAGGGCGTAATGGATCGCCCCGGCCAACGCGGATTTGCGCGGCAAGGCGCGGGTCGTGTCCCGCAGCCAGTCGTGCAGCGATGCCAAGAGCGGCCCCGCCCGGGCCTGGCGTGCCTGTTGCCGCATCGGCGCTAATTGACCGCGCACCTCGGCCTCGATGCCGTACAGGGCACCGATCCGTGCAATGGCCTGCAACGCCACAGGGCTGGCCTGCTGCTCGGCGATGTCATAGAACTTGCGCCGCACGTGCGCCCAGCAGGCAGCTTCCTGGATGCGGCCTGTGGCATAGAGTTGATTGAAGCCGGCGTAGCCATCGGCCTGCAGGATGCCGGTGAAGTCCTTCAAGTGCCGCACCGGGTGCTCGCCCTTGCGGTCTGGCGAGTAGCCGAACCACACCGCAGCCGGCTCAGCAACGCCAGCCGCATGGTCATCGCGCACATACGTCCACAGCCGCCCGGTCTTCGTCTTGCCACGACCCGGCGCCAGCACAGGTACCGGTGTATCGTCTGCGTGGATCTTCTCGCCGCTCATCACATGCCGCTGCAAGGCAGCCACCAAGGGGCGCAGCAACCGGCTGCTGCCCGCCACCCAGTCTGCCAGCGTCGAGCGCGACAGCGTCACGCCATGGCGGTCATAGATGGCGCTTTGCCGATACAAGGGTTGGTGATCGCAGTACTTCGAGACCAGCACCTGGGCCAAGAGCCCAGGGCCGGCCAGGCCGCGCGCGATCGGGCGCCCCGGCGCTGCTGCCTGCACGATAACATCGCACCGCCCGCAAGCCAGCTTGGGCCGCACATGGCGCACCACCTTGAAGCTCGCCGGCACGTATTCCAGGACTTCGCTGACGTCTTCGCCCAAGGGCTTGAGGGCTCCACCGCAGGCCGGGCAGGCACAGTCGTCGCTTGCCGCATGGACGATCTCTTCGCGCGGCAGTGTGTCAGGCAGGCTCGGGCGGGACTGCCCTGCACGACGCGCAGACCGAGCCACGCGCTTGGCCGCAATCGTCTGCCCCATGGCCTCAGGCACCGCCTGCGCCGGTTCTTCATACAGCGGCAGTTGACCAAGCAGGTCACCGCGCTCGCTGCTGCGCCCGAAGCGCTCGCGTCGCGCGCGGGCCAACTGCCAGCGCAAATAGTCGTTCTCTTGCTTGAGCGCATCGATCACCGCTTGCAAAGCGGCTTCGCGATCAGTCGGGGCAAGGGGCGTTGGCATGCCGACATTTTATCGGCACACACCGCGCGCATAAAGCATTTATCGCAAGGCGCTTGCGATTCTCATCGCCCCGCGCGACTCACGCCGCCAACGTCGGCGCCGTCCTGCGCGGACTGCGCCAATCGATGCCTTCGAGCAGCATCGACAACTGCGCCGCCGTCAGTGCCACGCGCCCGTTCTCGGCTTGCGGCCACACGAAGCGGCCCGCTTCCAGCCGCTTGCAGAACAGGCACATCCCGTCGCCGTCGAACCACAGCACCTTGATGCGGTCACCGCGCCGGCCACGGAACACGAACACGTGGCCACCGAAGGGGTCGGCCTGCACGTGCATCTGTACCTTGGCCGCCAGCCCATCGAAGCCGCAGCGCATGTCGGTCACACCCGCCACGATCCAGATGCGCGTATGGGTCGGCGGCAGCATCAGGCGCGCAGTGCGGCGATCGCCGTCGTGAGCATCACCGGATCAACCGTGCCGCGCACGCTCAAGCGGGAGGATGCGCGTACCTTTCAGGGAAGTGAACGCGACATCATGTTTCTGTCTATGGTGGCAGACCGGGAGCGTTGTCATGCACTTTCTGCCATCGTAGTCGCGCTGGATCATCCGCTCGGTGGCGCTGAGCTTTTTCTTCCAGATCAGGGTTTTGATGTCCTGTTGGCGATGTTCTTCCGCCATGTCACGGCGCAGCCGGGCGATCACGTCCTCGATGGGGCTGAGGACATGGCGCAGGTGCGGGGCGTTCTTGTCATTTGTGCTCCATGCTGTGTCGTGGGCGGCGTCTTTACTGGTTTTTCGCCGTATGGGCCTATGGGCACCGTGCCTATAGGCCGTGGACTATAGGCTACAAGAAAAGCAGTCTTCCGCACATGGCAAGGGCGGAGATTGCGGACATCGGGCAGATATTCGGGGAGGTCCTGCGACGGCACAGGTCGGAGCAGAACGTGTCCCAGGAGGAGCTCGCCTTTCAGGCGGGCGTTGACCGGACGTTCGTGTCGCGCCTCGAGCGCGGCGTCAGGCAGCCGACGATCACGACCTTGATAGGTATCGGCCAGGCGCTCGGTGTGTCCGCTGCGGACTTGGTGCGTGAGACGGAGAAGGAGTACCTGCGTCAGCGCAAGTAGATGGACGCAGCAGCCAACTCACGACGTGGGCGCGCGGCACCGTGTCGATTTCGTGTTTGATCGCGCCGGAAAAGAAAAACGCCCTAGGCCGCTTGGTGCCTAAGGCGTTGATTTCTTTAAGTAATTCTGGTGGCCTGGGGCGGAATCGAACCACCGACACGCGGATTTTCAATCCGCTGCTCTACCAACTGAGCTACCAGGCCATCTACGCAACACGCCACGCACAACCAGCCGAGCCGCGAAGAGCTCGCAATAATACACACTTTCGCCCCCCTTGAAAAGCCGCCCTCCCCGCCCCATAAGATAGAAGCCAGCCACCCCCGTCCGGCCCCCGCCCGAGCCTGACCTATAATGCCTGGCGGCCGCCCAAGACGCGGCCCTCGGTACGCCCATGTCTCTCGATGTCCTCACCTTCGGCCTGAACCACGTCTCCGCCCCCGTTTCGGTGCGCGAGCGCGTGTCGTTTCCGCTCGAGCTGCTGAACCCGGCCCTGGCGGGGCTGCGTTCGGCCTTCGGCGGCGGGGTCAGGGAGGCGGCCATCCTGTCCACCTGTAACCGCACCGAAATCTACTGTACGGCCGAACCCGGCGTGGCCGAGCACCTGCCGGCCTGGCTGGCCGAATTCCGCCAGTTCGACCGGCAGGCGCTGTCGCCCCACCTGTACCGCCACATGCGTGACGACGCGGTGCGCCACGCCTTCCGCGTCGCCAGCGGGCTCGATTCGATGGTGCTGGGCGAACCCCAGATCCTGGGCCAGATGAAAGACGCCGTGCGCGCCGCCGAAGAGGCCGGCGCGATGGGCACGATGCTGCACCAGCTGTTCCAGCGCACGTTCTCGGTGGCCAAGGAAGTGCGCTCGCATACGGCGATCGGCACGCAGTCGGTTTCGATGGCGGCCGCCTCGGTGCGGCTGGCCGAGCGGGTGTTCGGCGACCTGTCCGAGGTCAACGTGCTGCTGATCGGCGCCGGCGAGATGATCGAGCTGTGCGCCACCCACCTGGCCGCGCAGCATCCGCGCCGCATGGTGGTGGCCAACCGCACGGTGGAGCGCGCCGAAACGCTGGCCGAGCGCTTCTCGGCCGGCGCGATGCGCCTGACCGAGCTGCCCGACCGCCTGGCCGAGTTCGACGTGGTGGTGTCCAGCACCGCCAGCTCGCTGCCGATCCTGGGCCTGGGCCTGGTCGAACGCGCCACCAAGGCGCGCCGCCGCCGGCCGATGGTGATGATCGACCTGGCCGTGCCGCGCGACATCGAAGCCGAGGTCGGCCGCCTGAACGACGTCTACCTCTATTCGGTGGACGACCTGGGCCGGCTGGTGCAGAACGCCAGCGACGCGCGCCGCGCCGCGGTGGTGCAGGCCGAGGCCATCATCGAGACGCGGGTGCAGAATTTCATGCACTGGATGGATTCGCGCACCGTGGTGCCGGTCATCCGCGACATGCAGCACGCGGCCGATACCCTGCGGCAGGCGGAGCTGGAACGCGCGCGCAAGGCGCTGGCGCGCGGCGACGACCCCGACCAGGTGCTGGAGCAGCTGGCCCACGGGCTGACGCAGAAGTACCTGCACGGCCCGCTGGCCGCGCTCAACCGCAGCGAGGGCGCCGACCGCCAGCAGTTGCTGGCCTGGCTGCCGCGGCTGTTTCCGTCGCGGCCCCCGCGCAACGAACACTAGCCTTTCATGAAAGCATCGATGCGTGCCCGGCTCGAGCAGCTGACTCGACGCCTAGCCGAACTGGACGCCATGCTCGCCTCGCCCGAGATCGCGAACGACATGGACACCTTCCGCAAGCTCTCGCGCGAGCGGGCCGAAGTCGAGCCGGTGGCCTCGGGCTTTACCGCCTACGCGGCCACCGAGGCCGACCTGCAGACTGCCCAGCAGATGCTGGCCGATCCCGACATGAAGGCGCTGGCCGAGGAAGAGCTCGAGGACGGCAAGGAGCGCCTGGAGCGGCTGGAATCGGAACTGCGCGTGCTGCTGCTGCCGCGCGATCCCGACGACAACCGCAGCCTGTTCCTGGAAGTCCGCGCCGGCACCGGCGGCGACGAGAGCGCGCTGTTCGCCGGCGACCTGCTGCGGATGTACACCCGCTATGCCGAGCGCAACCGCTGGCAGGTGGAGGTGATGTCGATGAGCGAATCCGAGCTGGGCGGCTACAAGGAAGCCATCGTGCGGATCGTGGGCGACGGCGCCTACGGCAGGCTCAAGTTCGAGTCGGGCGGCCATCGCGTGCAGCGCGTGCCGGCCACGGAAACGCAGGGCCGCATCCACACCTCGGCCTGCACCGTGGCGATCATGCCCGAGGCCGACGAGGTGGCCGAGGTCGAGATCAATCCGGCCGACCTGCGCATCGATACCTTCCGCGCCAGCGGCGCCGGCGGCCAGCACATCAACAAGACCGATTCGGCGGTGCGCATCATCCACCTGCCGACCGGCATCGTGGTCGAGTGCCAGGACGACCGCTCGCAGCACCGCAACCGCGACAAGGCCATGAAGGTACTGGCGGCGCGCATCAAGGACAAGGAACAGCGCGAGCGCCACGCGAAAGAGGCCGCGCACCGCAAGAGCCTGGTCGGTTCGGGCGACCGTTCCGAGCGCATCCGCACCTACAACTTCCCTCAGGGCCGGGTCACCGACCACCGCATCAACCTGACGCTGTACAAGCTTCAGAACATCCTGGACGGCGACCTGGACGAACTGCTGTCGGCGCTGGCCGCCGAGCACCAGGCGGAACAATTGGCCGCATTGGGCGAAGAGTAAAGGTATGGCCGACTGCGCGCGCGCGCTGATGGCCGGCAGCGGCCTGGAAACGGTCGACGCCCGCGCGTTGATGGCGCACGTGCTGGGAGTGAACCGCGCCTGGCTGATCGCGCATGGGGACGACCCGCTGTCCCCCGAGGCCGCGGCACGATTCGACGAACTGGCGGCGCGCCGCCGGGCCGGCGAGCCGGTGGCCTATCTGGTGGGCGAGCGGGAGTTCATGGGGCACCGTTTGCAGGTCTCGCCCGACGTCCTGATTCCCCGCCCCGAAACCGAATTGCTGGTGGAAACGGCGCTGGCCTGCGTGGCCGGCCGCGCCGCGCCGGCGCTGCTCGACCTGGGCACCGGCAGCGGCGCGATCGCGATCTCGCTGGCGCTGGCCCGGCCCGACGCCCGGGTGCGCGCCACCGACCTGAGCGCCGGCGCGCTGGCGGTGGCGCGGGCCAATGCGCGGCGCCTGGACGCCGACGTGGAATTCCTGCACGGCGACTGGCTCGATGCGTTGAATCCGGCGCAACCCGCCGCCATCTACGATGCGATCGTGGCCAATCCCCCCTACATCGCCGACGGCGACCGCCACCTGGCCGAAGGCGACCTGCGTTTCGAGCCGCGCGGCGCGCTGACCGACGGCGCCGACGGCCTGCAGGCGCTGCGCGCCATCGCGGCCGGCGCCGGCTGCTGGCTCAAGCCCGGCGGCTGGCTGTGGCTGGAGCACGGCTGGGACCAGGCCGCCGCGGTGCGCGCGCTGCTGGCGGGCGCCGGGTTGTCGGGGGTGGAAAGCCGCCGCGATCTGGCCGGTATCGAACGGATTTCCGGCGGATACCTATAATCGACGTATTCAACCTTTTTTTGCGAGGTTCGCGATGAGCGACGTCCAAGAATTCCTGCGCCAGACGGTTACCGAAAACCCGGTCGTCCTGTTCATGAAAGGCACGGCGCAGTTTCCGCAGTGCGGCTTTTCCGGCCGCGCGATCCAGGTGCTCAAGGCCAACGGCGTGCGCAACGTCGCCACCGTCAACGTGCTGGAAGACGACGAAGTGCGCCAGGGCATCAAGGAATTCTCGAACTGGCCCACCATCCCCCAGCTCTACATCAAGGGCGAGTTCATCGGCGGCGCCGACATCATCGCCGAGCTGAGCGAAACGGGCGAGCTCAAGCAGCTGCTGCAGGAAGCCGGCGCGCTGGGCTGAGGCCCGGTGCCGGCCGCCCGCCGGGCATGATGTTTGCGGCATGAGGATCTATCTTGCCGGCCCGGACGTGTTCCGACCCGACGCCGCCGCCTACGGCCGATGGCTGAAGGCGCAGTGCGCGCGCCACGGCCTGCAGGGCGTGTTCCCGTTCGATACGGACGAGGAAGCGGGCGCCGGACGGCAGGGCATGGATGCCGCCCAGGCGATCTGCCGGGCCAACCTGGCGCTGATCGACGAGGTCGACGCCGTGATGGCCAACCTCGAACCGTTCCGCGGCCAGGAACCGGATTCGGGCACGGTGTTCGAAATCGGCTATGCGCATGCGCGCGGCAAGCCGGTCTGGGTCTACACGCCGCACGCGTCGCCGCTGGCCGAGCGGGTGGCGGCCGGCGCCGACGGCCACGGCCCGGTCGATGCCCGAGGCTGGCGGGTCGAGGATTTCGGCCTGCCGCTGAACCTGATGATCGCCTGCACCGCCACCGTGGTGGCCGGCGACGCGGATGAATGCCTGCGCCGCATCGCCACCCATGTCCGCGGCGGCGGCGCGCCCTAGGAAAGAAACCTGGCGCCGCCCGGACGGTTCCGCGCCGCGGCGCCGCAACGCTATGGAGACGCTCGTGAACAAGTTTCTGGTCCGCTGCCTGATCCCGACGCTGTTGTGCCTGGCCGTGCCCGCGCTGGCGCCCCTCGCGCGGGCGCAGGCGCCGGCCCCGGCCGCCATCGGCAACGGCACCGAGACCGAATCTGCCCTGCTGAAGACCTTGCTGGCCGCGATCCAGGATCGCGATTATCAGCGCTTCGTGTCGACCGGCAACGAGGATTTCGCCAAGCTGGACCGCGCCCAGTTCGACGCCGTGGCGGCCGAGCTGGGGCCGCGGCTGCAGCAGGGCTACGAGGCGATCAGGCTGGGCGACTACCACCAGCAGAACTACGATTTCTCGCTGTGGAAGCTGACCTTCAAGGACGGCGGCGACGATCTGATCGGCACGCTGAACGTGATCAACGGCCGCGTCGGCGGCTTCGTGCTGCGCTAGCTGGCGCCGGGCCGCTGCGTTTTGCGTACCCGGAAGACATAGACCGACAGCGCCGCCAGCGCGCACACCAGCATCATCCCCGCCATCGCCCGCGCCGAGTGGCCGTCGTACAGCAGGGTCACCATCGCCCCGGCCGCCGCGCCGGTCCCCATCATCATGGTGCTGACCACGGCGGAGGCCACGCCGGCCATTTCGGGCAGGGGCTCCACCGCTGCGTGCGACGCGTTCGGCGCGATCATGCCGAACGAAAACGTATTGAGCGTCAGCACCGGCAGCAGCAGCCACAGCGGCATGAAGCCGGCGAACACGGCGGCGGCGAAGATGAGCGTGGTACTGCTGGACAACGCCAGGCCGCAGCCCAGCAGCACATGCGGCGACACGCCCCGCGCGTTCAGCCGGCCGTTGAGGATGGACGCCGCCATGATGCCGAACGCCGTCAGCGCGAAGATCAGGCCGAAGGTCTGCGCCGACAGGCCCAGCACCTGCATCACCAGCAGCGGCGAACCGACGATGTACGAGAACTGGCAGCCGAAGGTCAGCGCATTGACCAGCGCATTGCCGACGGTGGCCGGGGTGGACAGCACGCGCCGGTAGACGCCCGCCAGCGCGCCGATCGTGGCCCGCAGCCGGGCCGTGCCGCCAGCCGCCGCGCCGGCGGCCGGGACTCCGGCAGCCGGCGCGCCGGAAGCCAGGTCGCGCGCGGCCACGGTGCCGTGCGGCCGGGTTTCCGGCAACCCGAAGTACACCGCGGCGGTGACGGCCGCTCCGCCCAGCGCCATCACGCCATAGATGGACCGCCACCCCGCCGCCAGCAGCACCCAGCCCCCCAGCGTGGGCCCGATCATCGGCGCCACGATGCGCAGCGTGGCCACGTACGAAAGGCAGGCGCGCGCCGCGCTGCCCTCGAACAGGTCGCGCACGATGGTCAGCGACAGCACCATCCCGGCGCCGGCGCCCACGCCCTGCAACAGCCGGCACGCCAGCAGCACGCCGATCGACGGCGCCAGCGCGCAGGCCAGGCTGGCCGCCGTGTACAACACGCCGCCGGCCAGCAGCACCGGCCGCCGGCCGTAGCTGTCGGCCAGCGGGCCATAGGCGATCGGCGCCAGCGCGAAGCCGAACATGAATATGCTCAGGGTGAGCGCCGCGCTGGCCACCGACGACTGCAGCGTGGCCGCGATGCTCGATAAGGCGGGCAGAGCCATGTCGGTGGACAGCGCCGGCAGCGCCGACAAGGCGCCCATCAGCGCCAGGAAGGCGATGGAATCGGATTTGATGCGCATGGAAGGGCTCAGCAGACCGGCACGCCCTGCGTGTTGACGTACAGCGCGTACAACCCATGGCCGGCGGCCATGAACAGGCGATTGCGATGGCGGCCGCCGAAGCAGACGTTGGCGCAGCGTTCGGGCAGTTCGATGCGGCCGATCAGTTCCCCCTGCGGCGTGAACACGCGCACGCCGTCCAGTTCGTCGCTGCCCATGCCCCAGCCGCACCACAGATTGCCATGGATATCCACGCGCAGGCCGTCGGGCGAGCCGTCGCCGGCGTCGATCAGCACGCCGCCGCCCGACAGGGCGCCGTCGGGCCCGACATCGAACACGCGGATACGGCGCGGCGTGCTGCGCGACTCCACCACGTACAGCCGCGATTCGTCGGGCGAGAACGCCAGGCCGTTGGGCGCCAGGATGTCGTCGGCCGCCACGGAGAGGCGGCCGGTATGGCCGTCGATGCGGTACAGGTGGGTGGGCAGCTCGGCCTCGTGGCGCTCGCCCTCGTAATAGCCGCCGATGCCGAAGGCGGGATCGCTGAACCAGATCGACCCGTCGGACTTCACCACCACGTCGTTGGGCGAATTGAGCGGCTTGCCCTGGTAGCGGTCGGCCAGCACGGTGATCGCGCCGTCGTACTCGGTGCGCGTGACGCGGCGCGTGAGATGTTCGCAGGTAATGAGCCGGCCCTGGCGGTCGCGGGTGTTGCCGTTGGCGTTGCCGGACGGCTGGCGGAACGCGGCCACGGTGCCGGTGGCTTCGTCCCAGCGCAGGATGCGGTCGTTGGGCACGTCGCTCCACAGCAGGCAGCGGCTGTCGCCGAACCATACCGGCCCTTCGGACCAGCGGCAGCCGCCGTACAGATGCTCCACCGAGGCCTGCGCGATGCGCAGCGCATTGAAGCGCGGGTCGAGCACCTTGACGGCGGGGTCGGGATAGCGGCGGTTGTCCTGCATCGTGAAAACTCCTGCGTAGCGGTGCGCCGCCCGGCCGGGGCGGCGGGCGACAAGCCCGGCGGGCCCCTGGTATCTTACGGGTTCCGCGCCGCCGCCGCCCGCGCCGCAGCGCGCTGCTCCGCGCATGCCCCTATACATCCACGAATACGGAAGAGACATCATGCCCGCTTCTTCTTACAGACTCGACGTCCTGATCCAGGGCTATCCCGGCCGCTCCGTCTGCAACGGCGGCCTGGGCTGGAGCACCATCGCGCTGCTGCGC
This sequence comes from Pigmentiphaga soli, assembly GCF_039541095.1. Lineage (NCBI taxonomy): Bacteria > Pseudomonadati > Pseudomonadota > Betaproteobacteria > Burkholderiales > Alcaligenaceae > Pigmentiphaga > Pigmentiphaga soli. Next base: position 284,419 of record NZ_BAABFO010000002.1, on the reverse strand, counting down.
GGCGGCGATCGCGTCATCCTGGTCGACGTCGGTGCCTTCGGCGTACGCCGCGAGCTCGGCAAGCAACTGGCCGCGCGCGGCGTCGACCCCGCCGCCGTCACCGACGTGGTGCTCACCCACGCCCACTACGACCACGCCGTCAACTTCCCGCTGTTCCCCAACGCCACGATCTGGATCGGCGCCGAGGAAATCAGCTGGGCGGCCAGCCAGCCGCCGGGCTTCGACCCGCTGCCCGAGCTTTACGTGCAGGAACTGGCCTCCTCGCCCAAGGTGCGCCGCGTCGCCGCCGGCGACACCTTCCTGCCCGGCATGCGGGCGCTGGCCGCGCCGGGTCATACGCCGGGCCACCTGGTCTTCACCTTCGACGGCACCGAGGTGCCCATCGTGTTCACCGGCGACGCGGCCAAGAACCGCGCCGAGCTGCTGTCGGGCGAAGGCGCCGACACGGAAGACGCCGAAACCAGCCGCCGCACGATCGAGATGATCTGGTCGCTGTGGCGCGCCCACCCCGGCACGCTGCTGGTGCCAGGCCACGATCTGACCATGCGGCTCGATGCCGACGGGCTGCCGGAATACCTGGGCGAGCGCAAGGCCGGCATCAAGGCCTGGTTCGACGAAGACCTCGAGCGGACCACGCACTTCGACCTCTGTCCGCGCTGCTGAGCGCGCGGGCACCCGGCTGGTGCGGCGCACAATGACGGTGACCCGACTGGGTGCACGCCGTCTGCGAACGCGCCGCCGTCCCAGCCTGCCCTACTTTCCGGCCGCCCAGGCAAACGGTTGATTCGCAAGCGATTTGCCGACGCCGCCCACCATTTCCATACGCTTGGCATAGCTATTGCTTGATGTGGCGTGTCGGCCAACGATGGCCCGCGACACGACAGAGCAGTAGGAACAATGGCGTTCCGTCATGGCGAGGAGATTCCCTCCCCATGCGGAACGCATTTTTTTTGCCTGGAGCGATGGATGAAGCCGAGCACCCCCAGCCTTTCCGGTCCCGCCCCCGACGCCGCGGCGGCGCCCCGCGACCCCGCGCGCCGCCGCCTGCTGGGCGCCGCCGCGGGCGCCGGCATCATGAGCCTGGTCGACCCGCTGGTGCGCGCGGGCGCGTGGGCCGCGGGCTCCGACGCGCCGGAGAAGGCGGAGGTCAGGATCGGCTTCATCCCGCTGACCGACTGCGCTTCGGTGGTGATGGCCTCCACGCTGGGCCTGGACAAGAAATACGGCGTAAAGATCGTGCCGGCCAAGGAAGCCTCGTGGCCCGGCGTGCGCGACAAGCTGGTCAACGGCGAACTGGACTTCGCGCACGTGCTGTACGGCCTGGTCTACGGCGTGCAGCTGGGCGCGGGCGGGCCGCGCAAGGACATGGCGGTGCTGATGAGCATCAACCAGAACGGCCAGGCCATCAGCCTTTCCAACAAGCTGCTGGAGAAAGGCGCGCGCGACGGCGCCTCGCTGGCCAGGCTGATGCAGGCCGAGAAGCGCGAATACACCTTCGCCCAGACCTTCCCCACCGGCACCCATGCCATGTGGCTGTACTACTGGCTGGCCAGCTACGGCATCAATCCGCTGCGCGACGCCAAGGTCATCACCGTGCCGCCGCCGCAGATGGTGGCCAATATGCGGATCGGCAACATGGACGGCTTCTGCGTGGGCGAGCCGTGGAACGCGCGCGCCATCGCCGACAAGATCGGCTTCACGGCCATCACCTCGCAAGGCGTGTGGACCGACCATCCCGAGAAAGTGCTCGGCACCACGGCCGAGTTCGTGCAGCGCTATCCGAACACCGCGCGCGCCGTCACCGCGGCGGTGCTGGAAGCGGGCCGCTTCATCGACGCCAGCGCCTCCAACCGCCGCAAGACGGCCGAGACCATCGCCGCCAAGTCCTACGTCAACACCGACATGGACATCATCCTGGACCGCATGCTGGGCCGCTATTCCGACGGCCTGGGCAAGACCTGGGACGATCCGCACGCGATGCAGTTCTTCCGCGACGGCGCGGTCAACTATCCCTACCTGTCGGACGGCATGTGGTTCCTGACCCAGCACAAGCGCTGGGGGCTGCTGAAGTCGCACCCCGATTATCTGGCCGTGGCCAGGCAGGTGAACCGCATCGACATCTACAAAGAGGCCGCCGCCGCGGTGGGCGGCGTTTCGCTGCCGAAGTCCGACATGCGGTCGAGCAAACTGATCGACGGCACGGTGTGGGACGGCAGCAATCCCGCCGCCTATGCCGACGGGTTCAAGGTCAAGGCGTCGTAAGACGCCGGTCGAAGGAGCAAACGCCATGACAGCCACCGTGCAATCGCTGCAGCCCGCCGGCGCGCCGGCGACGCCGCGCCAGGCCGAGGTCATCGACTTCCATCCGGCCGCGGGCGAAACGCCGCCGGCCGCCCCCGCATCGCCGCCCCCGGCGGCGGGCGCAAGCGGCCCGGCCAGCCCCGGCAACGCCCTGCTCGCCAGCCTGCTCAAGACCGTCGGCGCGCCGGTCCTCGGCTTCGCGCTGCTGGTCGCCGTATGGCAGGCCATCTCGATGTACGTGCCGGAGATCCCGTCGCCCGGCGTGACGTGGAAGGCCGCGGCGGAACTGTTTTCCGATCCCTTCTACGACAACGGCCCGAACGACCGCGGCATCGGCTGGAACGTGCTGGCCTCGCTCGGCCGGGTCGGCATCGGCTTCGGCCTGGCCGCGGTGGTAGGCATCCCGGCCGGCTTCCTGATCGGCCGCTTCAAGCCGCTGGACGCCGTGTTCTCGCCCGTCATCAGCCTGCTGCGGCCGGTGTCGCCGCTGGCCTGGCTGCCGCTCGGCCTGCTGCTGTTCAAGGCCGCCGACCTGGCCGCCATCTGGGCCATCTTCATCTGTTCGATCTGGCCGATGATCGTCAACACCGCGGTGGGCGTGTCCCGCGTGCCGCAGGACTACATGAACGTGGCGCGGGTGCTCAAGCTGCCGGAGTGGAAGATCATGACCCGCATCCTGTTCCCTGCCGTGCTGCCCTACATGCTGACCGGCGTGCGGCTGTCGATCGGCACCGCCTGGCTGGTGATCGTCGCCGCCGAGATGCTGACCGGCGGCGTGGGCATCGGCTTCTGGCTGTGGGACGAATGGAACAACCTGAAGGTCGAGCACATCGTGATCGCGATCTTCGTCATCGGCATCGTCGGCCTGGCGCTGGAGACCTGCCTGACCCAGCTCGTCCGCCGCTTCACCTACGCCGACTGAACCCCGCAACCGGGAGCACCGCCATGGAAAAATTCCTCAGCATCCAGCGCGCCGGCCAGGTCTTCAAGACCCGCAAAGGCGCCTTCGTGGCGCTGCGCAACATCGACCTCAACGTCGCGCAAGGCGAATTCATCACGCTGATCGGCCACTCGGGCTGCGGCAAGTCGACGCTGCTGAACCTGATCGCCGGCCTGACGCGGCCCACCTCCGGCGTGCTGATCTGCGCCGGCCGCGAAATCGCCGGCCCCGGCCCGGACCGCGGCGTGGTGTTCCAGAACCATTCGCTGCTGCCGTGGCTGAGCTGCTTCGACAACGTCCATCTGGGCGTCGAGCAGGTGTTCGGCCAGCGCGAGAGCAAGGTCCGCCTGCGCGAGCGCACCTCGGCCGCGCTGGCGCTGGTGGGCCTGTCGCACGCGCAGCAGAAGATGCCGCACGAAGTCTCCGGCGGCATGAAGCAGCGCGTGGGCATCGCGCGGGCGCTGGCGATCGAGCCCAAGGTGCTGCTGATGGACGAGCCGTTCGGCGCGCTGGACGCGCTGACCCGCGCCCGCCTGCAGGACGAACTGCTGGAGATCGTCGCCGCCACCCGCAGCACCGTGGTGATGGTGACCCACGACATCGACGAGGCGGTGCTGCTGTCGGACCGCATCGTGATGCTGACCAACGGCCCGGCCGCCACCATCGGCGAGATCCTGCCGGTGCCGCTGCCGCGCCCGCGCGACCGCGTGGCGCTGGCCGACGATCCGGCCTACCACGCCTGCCGCGCCGCGGTCACCGATTTCCTCTACCGCAAGCAGAGCCATCCCGCCGCGCGCGAGGCGGCGTGACGGTAAACTGGTTTCCATGCCGCGCGTCCTGCTCGTCAACGATACCGACAAACCGATCGCCGACCTGCGCGAGGCCCTGCAACAGGCCGGCTACGAAGTGCTGGCCGACGCCGCCCACGCGCGGGCGCTGCTGCACGCGGTCGAAAGCCAGCGGCCCGACGTGGTGATCATCGACACCGAATCGCCGTCGCGCGACACGCTGGAACAACTGGCCGTGATGAACGCCGCCGCGCCGCGGCCGGTGGTGATGTTCTCCGACGCCGCCGACAACGCCGTCATCCGCGCCGCGGTCGGCGCCGGCGTCACGGCCTACGTGGTCGACACCCTGGCGCCCGAAAAGCTCGCGCCCATCATCGACGTGGCCTGCGCCCGCTTCGACGAGGAAGACAAGCTGCGCCGCCGCCTGGCCGACGTCGAGCAGCAGCTGGCCGACCGCAAGGCGATCGACCGCGCCAAGGGCTGGCTGATGGACAAGCGCGGCCTGTCCGAGACCGAGGCCTTCGAACTCCTGCGCGGCCAGGCCATGAAGCAGGGCCTGAAGCTGGGCGACATGGCGCGCCGGCTGCTGTCGATGTCCGACCTGCTGGGCTGAACCTATTCATACCGCGAGACAACTACAGGAACGTCAACCGATGGCCAACCCCTCCTCCCCGCATCCCGGCCACGTGGTGGCGGGTTCCGATGCGCCGGAAAAGCGGCGGCTGCGGATCGGCTTCGTCGCGCTGACCGACTGCGCGCCGCTGGTGGCCGCGGTCGCACAGGGCTTCGACCGGCGCCACGGGATCGAACTGGAACTGTGCCGCCAGCCTTCGTGGGCGGCGGTGCGCGACCGGCTGCTGAACGGCGAACTCGATGCCGCGCATGCGCTTTACGGCCTGGGCTACGGCATCCAGCTCGGCCTGGGCGGCCCGCAGCGCGACATGGCGATGCTGATGTCGCTGAATCAGGGCGGCCAGGCGATCACGCTGTCGCAGGCGCTGGCGCCGCGCGTGTCCAATGGCGCCTCGCTGGCACGGCTGGTGCGCGGCGAATCGCAGCGCTACACCTTCGCCCAGACCTTCCCCACCGGCTCGCACGCGATGCTGCTGTACTACTGGCTGGCGGCCTACGGCATCCACCCGCTGCGCGACGTGCGCGTGGTGGTGATCCCGCCGCCGCAGATGGCCGACAACCTGCGCCGCGGCGAGGTCGACGGCTATTGCGTGGGCGAGCCGTGGAACGCGCTGGCGCAAAGCGAGGGCAAGGGCTTCACCATCGCCCATACCTCGGAGGTGTGGCCGCACCATCCGGAAAAAGTCATCGCCTGCACGCGCGACTTCGCCGATGCGCATCCGAACGCGGCGCGCGCGCTGGTGATGGCGATGCTGGAGGCATGCCGCTGGCTCGACGTGCCCGTCCACCGCGAACGGGCGGCCGACTGGCTGGCCTCGCCCGACTACGTGGGCGCGCCGCGCGATGTGATTGCGTCGCGGTTGCTGATGCCGCCGCAGGACGGCAAGGCGCCCGGCATTCGTTTCTATGCCGATGGGGAGGCCAATTTTCCCTATCTTTCCGACGGCATGTGGATGATGACGCAGTACCGGCGGTGGGGGATGCTGGCCGCCGAGCCGGACTATCGCGAAGTCGCCGGGCGCATCAACCGCGTCGATCTGTTCCGGGCGGCGGCGAGCCAGGTCGGCGTCCCGCTGCCGCCCGATGTCATGCGGCGCAGCATCCTGATGGACGGCCGTGCATGGGACGGCTCGAACCCGCATGCATACGCCCACTCCTTCGCCATCCATCGGCTGGCGGGGTAAGACGCCGGGCCGTGTTGGCGGTCGGCTGACGTTTCCGTTAAGCTTCGCGATTCTCGGGGGGCAGGATACGACGGATACGAAATGAAATTCCGACTGCGTCAGATGGAAGTGTTCCGGGCCGTCATGCTTACCGGCTCGATAAACGGCGCAGCGAAAATGCTGTTCATCTCGCAACCCGCCGTCAGCCGGATCGTGTCGCACACCGAGCAAACGCTCGGCTTCAAGCTCTTCAATCGCACCAAGGGCAGGCTCATTCCCACCCCCGAGGGCGAAGCGCTGTTCCGGGAAGTCGAAGACTTCTACCAGCACGCCCTGCGCGTCAGCGATTTCGCCACCGACCTGGCGCGCGGCCCGTCCGGCGTCCTCAACATCGCCTCTAGTCCCTGCCTGAGCTATTCCTTCGTGCCCGAGGCCATCGCCCGGTTCACCGAGCGCTATCCGCGCATCCAGGTGAACTACCATACCTCGCTGCTGCACAATATGGCCGCCGAGGTATTGAGCAACAAGGTCGACCTGGTGGTCTCGGTCATGCCGCTGGAACACCCGCACCTGGAGATCCAGACCCTTACCACCGGCAAGATGGTGTGCGTCATGCCCCAGGGGCACGAACTCGCCAAGCTCGACGTGGTCAGCTTCCGCGACATGTCGCGGCATCGCCTCATCACCCACCATCCCAGCATCCAGTTCGGCACCCTGATCGCATCCTCGTTCGCGGCGGCCGAGGTGCAGTTCGTGCCGCACATCCACGTGCTGCAAACAGAAATCGCCTGCTCGCTGGCGCGCGCCGGGGTGGGCGTGGCCATCGTGGACGAATACACCATCGGCGGCGGGCCCTGGAAAGGCGTCCAGGTGCGCCCGCTGGCCGAGGAAATCCTGCTCACGCCCAGCATCGCCCGCACGATGTTCGACCGCCGCGGCACCCACGCCGACAAGTTCATCGAAATCCTGACATCGCTCTATCGGTAGCCGGGCGGGCCGCGGCCTGCGGCCGACCGCTTAACAGCAGGGCATACCCTGCGCCGAAATCGGTATACGACAGGCCCGGCCGATCTTCCTAAAATGCCTCTGACCTTCGTGGCAAGCCGCGCGCCGGCTCACGCCCCCGGGCAATTTCATATGGAGCGTATCTTCGTGAAAGTCGGACTCATAGGCCTCGGCAATATCGGTGTTCATTTCGGCACGCGCCTGCTGGGCGCGGGCCACGAACTAGTGGTCTACGACACCAGCGCGGCCGCGGTGAAGCGGCTGGCGGACAAAGGCGCGGTCGCGGCCGCCGGCGCCCGCGACCTGGCGGACCGGTGCGACACCGTCCTGCTCTGCCTGCCGCTGCCCCCCATCGTCAAGGAAGTCGCCCTCGGCGCCGGCGGGGTCGCCAACGGCAAGGCGGTGCGCACGGTAGTCGACCTGTCCACCACCGGCCCCAGCGTTACCGACGAGATCGCCGCCGGCCTGCAGGCGCGCGGCATCGATTTCGTCGGCGCTCCCGTCAGCGGCGGCACGGTGGCGGCCGAGCACGGCACGCTGGCCGTCATGCCCGCCGGCAAGGAGGAAGTGGTCGAGCGGGTCAAGCCCTTGCTGCGCGTGCTGGGCAAGAACATCTTCTACATGGGCGAGGCGCCGGCGCTGGGCCAGACCATGAAGATCATCAACAACACCCTGTATGCGGCCAGCATGATCGCCAGCTGCGAAGCGCTGGTCTACGGCGTCAAGGCCGGCCTCGATTCCCGGAAGATGCTCGATGTCATCAATGCGTCCAGCGGCCGCTCGTTCGCCACGCTCGAACGCATCCCGCAGTGCGCGCTGGACCGCAGCTTCCCGGTGCGCTTCACCACCGAGCTGCTGCACAAGGACGTCAAGATGTGCATCGACGAGGCGGAGAAGCTCGGCGCGCCCATGGTCCTGAGCCCCGTGGCGCGGCAGTTCCTGGCCTTCGCCATCACCCAGGGCGACGGCGCGCGCGACAACGTCTACCCGATACGCCACTTCGAGCAATGGGCCGGCGTGCAGTTCGGCTCGCCGTCCGATGAGCGTTAGGCGCTAGCCCCACAACCCCATTCGCAAACATCAACGAGAAAGAAGGAGGAACTGGTCCATGTCCATGATCCGTGTCCGCAAGAAACTGCTCAACATCGAAACCGTCTATCACGAAGGCGGAGCGCCCGCGCCGGCGCCGCTCAGGATGGGCGTGGTGGCGGTCATCATCGACAATCCCTTCGCCGGCCGCTACGTCGAAGACCTGCTGCCCTTCGTGGCCGAGGCCCGCGGGCTGGCCGACCGGATGGTGCCCGAGCTGGTCGAGGCGCTGGGCGGCGCGGACGCCATCCAGGCCTACGGCAAGGGCGCGCTGGTGGGGGTCGACGGCGAACTCGAGCACGGCGCCATCTGGCACGAGGCGGGCGGCTGGGCCATGCGCTCCGTGCTCAAGCACGCCAAGTCGGTCGTGCCGGCGGCCAAGTACGTCGGCGCGGCCGGCAGCCGCCTGCACATCCCGCTGCACCACGTGGAGGCCTGCTACGTGCGCAGCCATTTCAACACCATGGAGGTCAGCGTTTCCGACGCGCCCCGGCCGCGCGAGCTGCTGTATGCGCTGGCGATGGCGACCGGCCCACGGGTGCACGAACGGTTGGGCGGCCTGCGCGCGGACCAGATCTCCGTCCATGACGGGCAGCGCTGACGAGCGCCGCGGCGGCATGGCCTCGCCTGCATCCCATCCGCTCCTGGCCGCGCTGCGGACGGCGATCGGCCAGGAATTCGTGCTGGCCGGCGGCGACCTGCCGGCCTTCGAGCTGGACTGGCGCCAGCGCTGCCGCGGCAAGGCGCTGGCGGTCGCGCGCCCGGCCGACACCGCCCAGGTGGCCGAGATCATGCGGATCTGCGCTCGCCATGGCGTCGGCGTCGTCCCGCAAGGCGGCAACACCGGACTGGTCGGCGGCTCGGTGCCCGACGACAGCGGCAGCGAAATACTGCTGAGCACCTTGCGCATGAGCAAGATCCGCCAGGTGGACACCGCCAATCTCACGCTCACCGCGGAGGCGGGCTGCGTCCTGCAGTCGGTGCAGGACGCAGCCATGCGCCACGGCCTGCTGTTCCCGCTGAGCCTGGGCGCCGAAGGCAGCTGCACCATAGGCGGCAACCTGGCCACCAATGCCGGCGGCACCCAGGTGCTGCGCTACGGCAATGCGCGCGAACTGTGCCTGGGACTGGAAGTCGTGACCGCCGGCGGCGAGATCTGGAGCGGGCTGACCGGCCTGCGCAAGGACAACACCGGCTATGACTTGCGGGATCTGTTCATCGGCTCGGAAGGCACGCTCGGCATCATCACCGCCGCCACGCTGAAGCTGTTCCCCCAGCCGGCCGCGGTCACCACGGCGATGGCCGGCTGCGGATCGCTCGACGCCGCGGTCCGCCTGCTGGAGCTCGCCAGAATCCGCACCGGTCCGGCACTGACCGGATTCGAGGCCATGAACGCGGCCTCGCTGGCCCTGGTGGCGAAACACTTTCCGCAATTGCGCCAGCCGCTGCCCGCCATGCCATGGATCGTGCTGGTCGAGTTGTCCGACGTGGAGGGCGAGGCCCACGCGCGGGACGCCCTCGAAGCCTTGCTGGGCGAGGCCATCGAAGGCGGGCTGGCGGCGGATGCCGCCGTGGCCGAGAACCTGGCGCAGGCGCATCACATGTGGCACCTGCGCGAATCCATCACGCTGGCGCAGGCGCAAGAGGGGTTCCACATCAAGCATGACGTGGCGCTGCCCGCCTCGCGCCTGACGGCGTTCTGCGCCGATGCCGACGCATTGCTGGCGCGCGCGTTTCCGCAGGCACGGGTGGTCAACTTCGGGCACCTGGGCGACGGTAACCTGCATTACAACGTGCAGGCTCCCGCCGGCGGCGACAGCGCCGAATGGGTGCGCCGGCACGAAGAAGACGTCACCGGCGCGGTCTACGACACGGTCGCCGCGCATGGCGGATCGATATCGGCGGAACACGGCATCGGCGCCATCAAGCGCGCCAGGCTGGCGCGCCACAAGCATCCCCTCGAAATCGCCCTGATGCGCAGCCTGAAACAGGCGCTCGACCCCGGCAACCTGCTCAACCCCGGCAGGCTGCTGCCGCCTCCCATCTGACCTGCGCCGGGGCCATGCGTATCTCAACCGGCTGCCGGCCCGCGCAGCCACTCACCGCCAATACCACAGACATGAAACCCTTGCTTCTCGTGCTGGTGTATATCACGCCGGAACACCGCGAACTGGTCTCCCGCTCGTTCGAGCTGATCTACGCGCCCAACGACGGCCTGGGCGCCGACCGCTCCAACGGCGCGGCGCAGATCGTCGAGCATGGGCAGCGCATCCGCGTCGTGCTCACCAACGGCGTCAACGGGCTGACCCGCGAGGAAATCGACTCCATGCCGAATCTGGAGATCATCTGCACCCTGGGCGTCGGCTTCGAGAACGTCGCGGTGGACCATGCCACCCGGCGCGGCATCCGCGTCGCCAACGCCGCCAATACCAACGACGACTGCGTGGCCGACCACGCGATGGCGATCCTGCTGTCGGCCATCAGGCGCGTGCCCACGCTGAACCGGCTGGTGCGCGAAGGCGTCTGGCGCGACGACATCCCGCGTCCGCCGCAGGTGTCGGGACGGCGCCTGGGCATACTCGGCCTGGGCGCCATCGGCCGCAAGATCGCCCGCCGCGCCGCCGGCTTCGATCTGCAGATCGCCTATACCAACCGCCGGCGGCGCGACGACGTCGACTACCGGTTCTTCGACGACGTCAGGGCGCTGGCCGCCTGGAGCGACTTCCTGGTGGTGGCGGCGCCCGGCGGCAAGGAGACCTACCACCTGGTCAATGCCGAAGTCCTGCGCGAACTGGGTCCGCAGGGCGTCGTGGTCAACATCGCCCGCGGCAGCGTGGTGGATACCGGCGCGGTCGCCGCCGCGCTGCGCGACGGCACCCTGTTCGCGGCCGCGCTCGACGTCTACGAAGGCGAGCCGACGCCGCCCGCGCCGCTGCTGGAACTCGACAACGCCCTGCTCACGCCCCACGTGGGCGGCATCTCGCCCGAGGCCATCCAGGCCTCCGTGCAACGATTCATCGACAACGCCACCCGCCACTTCGCCGGACTTCCCCTGCTCTCTCCCGTAAATTGACAATGCCCTCCCTGGACAATCTCATCGGCGGCCAATGGCGCGCCGGCCAACGCTATACCCGCAACACCAACCCTTCCGACCTGGACGACGTGATAGGCGACTACGCGCAGGCCGACGCCGCGCAGGTCGACGAGGCGGTGCAGGCGGCCCGGCAGGCGTTTCCCGCATGGTCGCGCTCCTCCATCCAGGACCGGGCCGACGCCCTGAACAGGATCGGCGACGAAATCCTGGCCCGGCGCGAAGAACTCGGCACCCTGCTGTCGCGCGAAGAAGGCAAGACGCGCGCGGAAGGCATCGCCGAAACGACCCGGGCCGGCCACATCTTCAAGTTCTTCGCCGGCGAATGCCTGCGCCTAAGCGGCGAGAAGCTGCCATCGGTCCGGCCGGGCGTGGAGGTCGACATCACCCGCGAGCCGGTGGGCGTGATCGGCATGATCACGCCGTGGAATTTCCCGATCGCGATTCCCGCCTGGAAGGCGGCCCCGGCCCTGGCCTACGGCAATTGCGTGGTGCTCAAGCCGGCCGACCTGACGCCGGGCTGCGCCTGGGCGCTGGCCGAAATCATCAGCCGCAGCGGCATCGCGCCCGGGGTCTTCAACCTGGTCATGGGCCGCGGCAGCGTGGTGGGCGACGCCATCGTCAACCATCCCGGCATCGATGCGGTCAGCTTCACCGGCTCGCGCGAGACCGGCGCCCGCATCGCGCAGGCCTGCGCCGCCGGGATGAAGAAGGCGCAGCTGGAAATGGGCGGCAAGAATCCGCAGATCGTGCTGGACGATGCGGATCTGGACCTGGCGGTCGACCTGTGCGTGCAGAGCGCCTTCTACTCGACCGGCCAGCGCTGCACTGCCTCGAGCCGGCTGATCGTCACGGACGGGATATACGCGCGCTTCCTGCAGGCGATGCGAGAGCGCATGGCCGCGCTGCGCGTGGACAACGCCCTGAACCGCGAAACCGACGTCGGGCCGGCGGCGTCGGCCGACCAGCTGGAGCAGGATCTGCGCTACATCGAACTGGGCAAGGCCGAAGGGGCGCGGCTGGTGGCCGGCGGCCAGCCGCTGGAGCGCGGCGCGCGCGGCCACTACCTGGCTCCCGCGCTGTTCGCCGACAGCACGCCGCAGATGCGCATCAACTGCGAAGAAATCTTCGGGCCGGTCGCCGCCGTCATCCGGGTGGCCGACTACGAGCAAGCGCTGGCGGTGGCCAACGACACGCCGTTCGGCCTGTCGTCCGGCATCGCCACCACGTCGCTGAAGCATGCGACGCATTTCCGCCAGCATAGCCAGGCCGGCATGGTCATGGTCAACCTGCCCACGGCCGGCGTGGATTACCACGTGCCGTTCGGCGGCCGCAAAGGCTCTAGCCACGGGCCGCGCGAACAGGGCAGGTATGCCCGGGAATTCTTCACCGCGGTCAAAACCGCCTACGTGCGGGCCTGACCGCCCGCGGCCCCGGCGCCGAAACGCGCTTTTCCGCGCGACAGCGCCACCACGCCGCGCTCCGGCACGGTGGCCTGGAACACGGCGCCGTCGCCCTCCATCCAGATTTCGGTGCGAATGGTCTCGCCCGGATAGACCGGGCTGGACAGGCGCGCCTGGCGCGGGTCCACGTGCAGCGGATTGGCATCGCCGCTCAGGCGATAGATCAGCGCAGCCGACGGCGGCGTGCCCATCCGGATGGCGCCGCGCGGCAGGGTGACCGCGTCGCGCACGAAGCTGCCACATCGGGCGACTTCCGAGAAGACACGCAGGCATTGGAGACGGTCCATGACGGGCGGTGGCTGAAGGCGTGCGGATTGTCGTGCCCGGCAGGGGGCTCGCCAAGCCTTGCCCGACACCAAGGTTTCTGTTTTGGAAACCTCAGGTTGTCAAAGCGCATGCCCCAGCGGCGGGCAGGCGTTCCTATACTGGCGACGGTTCGCGGGTCACGCAGCCCACATACATAACGAGGAGGACACAACACATGAGCGCCAGAAAATTCTGCATCACCCAGACGCTGCGCCGCTTCGGCCTGCACGGCCTGGCCGCGATCGCCTTCGCGGGCGCGGCCACGCAGGCGTCGGCGGCCGGTTTTCCGAATCGGCCGGTGACGATCATCGTGCCGTTCACGGCCGGTGGCGGGCTGGACGCCATCGCCCGCATCGTCGGCGTGGAACTGAACAAGGCCTGGGGGCAGCCCGTGGTGGTGGAAAACGTGCCCGGCGCCAGCGGCATGATCGCCACCTCGCGCGTGGCCCGGTCCGAGCCCGATGGTTACACCTTCATGATCGCGGGCTCGGGCGAGATCGCGGTCAATCCCACCTTGTTCAGGAGCCGGCTGAACTACGACCCGGAGCACGGACTGGCCCCGCTGGCCTTCGCCGCCCGCATTCCCAATGTAGTGGTGGTCAGCAAGGACAAGAAGATCGGCTCCTTCGCCGACTTCCTGGCGCGTGCCAAGGCCGCTCCGGGCCAGGTGTCCTATGCCACCGGCGGGGTCGGCAACGTCCAGCACCTGGCCGGCGGGCTGATCAGCCAGAAGCTCGGCATCACGCTCAACCCGATTCCCTACAAGGGCGCGGCGCAGCAGGTGGCCGACACGGTCAGCGGGCATGTGGACGCAACCCTGGCCAGCTACGCCGTGGTGCAGCCCTTCATCAACGAAGGACGCCTGGTGCCGATCGCGGTGACGTCGAAGGAACGGCTGCCGGTGCTGCCCGACGTGCCTGCCGTGGCCGAAACGCCCGGCCTGGCCGGCTTCGATATCATCAACTGGTTCGGTTTCATGGGGCCTGGCGGCACGCCCGCGCCGGTTATCAACGCGCTCCATGCTGCGTTGACCAAGGCTTTGGAAAGCCCGGACGTGCAGGAACGCATGAAATCGCTGGGTGCCTATTATGTCCGCATGTCGCCGGCGGAATTCAAGACATTCATCCAGGCAGAAACCGCCAAATTCGCGGATATCGTGGAGAAAGCCGGTATCACGGCGGAATGAGGTAATCGGGGCGGGATTTTTTCTCCACCTTGACCGGACATGAATATGACCCGTTTTCCCATGCCGCAGGGCGCCTGCGATTGCCACAACCATGTGGTGGGCACCCAGGCCGATTACCCCATGGATCCCCACCGCGTCTATACCGCGGGCCCTGCCTCGGTGGACGCGCTGATGGCCCACCGCGCCCAGCTCGGCATCGCCCGCACCGTGCTGGTCCAGGCGAGTTTCTACGGCACCGACAACCGCTGCATGCTCGACGGCCTGGCCCGGCTCGGTGCCAGCGGCCGGGGGGTCGCGGTGCTGGACCCAGACGTGGCCGATGCCGAGCTGGACCGGCTGCACGGCCTGGGCGTACGCGGGGTTCGCGTCAACCTGGAGACCAGCGGCACCCGCGACCCGAAGCAGGCGGCGGACCAGATCCTGCCGCTGTCGCGCAAGCTCGCGCGGCTCGGATGGCACATCCAGCTCTATGCCGGCCTGTCCGTCATTGCAGCGCTGGCGCCGCAACTCGCCACCTTGCCGGTCCAGGTGGTGATCGACCATTTTGGCCGTGCCAAGGCCGCCGAGGGGCCCGATCAGCCGGGCTTCGGGCAGTTGCTCGACCTGGTGCGCGGCGGCAATGCCTATGTGAAGCTGTCCGGCGCGCGCCATGCGTCGTCGCGGCCCGACCGTTCCGACGTCGCCCCCCTGGCGCGGGCCTTGATCGCGGCCGAGCCCGAGCGCCTGGTCTGGGGCACCGACTGGCCGCATACCGCCCGCCGTGCGGACGGCTCGCGGACCGAGATCGCGCCCTTCGAGCCGACCGACGACGCCGCGCAGCTCGCCCTGCTGCAGTCCTGGTGCGAAAGCGAGGAGGAATGGCGGCGCATTCTTTCGGACAATCCCGCCCGCCTTTACGGTTTTGCCTGACCGGTGTGTGCACACCATTAGCCTTCCGATCAACAGATATCCGTGCACCGACGGAAGTATTTATCCAAAGAGATACTCATGCGTTTCAAGCCAAAAGCCCTTCAGGAAATTCTCGAAGTCATTTTCAAGACGGCGGGCAGCGATGCGAACGAGGCCCGGGTGGTCGCCGACCACCTCGTCGACTGCTGTTTGTCGGGCCACGATTCCCACGGGCCGATCCGCACGCTGGCCTACATCACGGCGGTGAAGAAGCAAGACCTGGTGCCCAACCAGAAGCCCACCGTGGTGTTCTCCACCGACACCATCGCCACCCTGGACGGCAACCGAGGCTACGGGCAGGTGATCGCGCTGGCGGCCACCGATCTCGGCATCGAGAAGGCTAAGAAGAGCGGCTTGGCCATGATCACGGTGCGCAACGCGGGCCATGTCGGCCGGCTGGGCGCCTGGGCCGAGCGTGCCGCCGCCGCCGGGCAGGCGACGCTGTACTTCGTCAACGCCCCGCGTCCCGGCGGAGCGCAACTGGCCCCCTTCGGCGGCACGGACCGCCGGCTCAATGCCGGGCCGCTGTGCCTCGGCATGCCGTCCGGCGAGGGCAAGCCAGTCGTGCTGGACTTTTCCACTGCCTCGGTCGCCATGGGCAAGATCCGGCTGGCACGCAACAAGAAGGAAAAGCTGCGCGAGCCCTGCATCGTCGACGGCCACGGCAATCTCACCGACGACCCGGAAGCGCTCTACGGCCCCCCGCCCGGCGCCGTGCTGCCCTTCGGCGGCCACAAGGGCTCGGGGCTGTGCATGTTCACCGACCTGTTCGCCGGCCTGCTGTCCGGCGCCGGCGCCGACTACGAGGGCACGCCCGGCGAGTGGTACCCCACCAACAACATGATGGCCCTGCATATCGATGTCGGCACCTTCGCCGACATCGGGACCATCTTCGAGCAGCTCTCGGCCTATTCGGCCTGGGTGAAGCAGTCGCCGCCGCAGACGCCCGGCGGCCAGGTGCTGATGCCGGGCGACTACGAGCGCCAGTCGCGGCAGGAGCGCGCCGAGATGATCGAGGTGGACGACAAGACCTGGGAGCAGGTGCGCGAGGCGGCCGATATGGCCGGCGTGCCGCGCGCAACTTTGGACGCCATGCTGCCCGGCGCCGTGGCATGATACGCCCTGGCATCGGCGAGCGGCAGGCAGCGATCGCGGCCTGGTTCTCCGAGAGCCTGGAGCAGACCGCCGTGGGCGACCTGTGCGCGGACGCGCCGCGCGGGCTGTTCACCCGGTTCGTCAAGGCCTGAGCGCCGCCTGCCTTTCTTTCCTTTTCCGTTTTCGCCATGACCATAGACTCCCGCATCGTTTCCGCCTTCGCTCCCACCGGCACGCTGCGTGCTTCGATCAACGTGGGCAACCCCATCCTGGCGCGCCGCAGCGAAAAGCCCGGCGGCGCCGAGGGTGTGTCCATCGACCTGGCGCGTGCCTTCGGGCAGAAGCTGGGCCTGCCGGTCGAGCTGGTGGTGCTCGAGTCCGCCGGCAAGTCGGTGGACGTGGTGGCGGCCGACAAGGCCGATATCGGCTTCTTTGCGGTAGACCCGCTGCGCGGCGAGCACATCGCCTTCACCGCGCCTTATGTGCTGATCGAGGGTGGCTACCTGGTGCGCCAGGATTCGCCGCTGACGGCCAACGCCGAGGTCGACCGCGCCGGCCACCGCGTCGCGGTGGGCAAGGGCAGCGCCTACGACCTGTTCCTGACCCGCGAACTCAAGGCCGCCGAGATCGTGCGGGCGCCGACCTCGCCCACCACCGTGGACGTCTTCGTGGAGCAGGGCCTGGAAGTCGCCGCCGGAGTGCTGCAGCAACTGGAGGCGGATGCCAGGCGCATCGGTGGCCTGCGCATGCTGCCGGGCAGCTTCATGGTGATCCGCCAGGCCATGGGCGTGCACAAGAGCCGCGGCCCGGAGGCAGCCGCCGTGCTGGCCGCCTTCGTGGAGGAGATGAAGGCCAGCGGCTTCGTGGCCGAGGCCCTGCAGCGCCACGGGATCGAGGGCGCTTCGGTGGCGCCTGCCGCCACCTGATGCGTACCGCGGCTCATGTGTTGTATCCTCCTCGTCGGATGTGGGCTGCGTGACCCGCGAACCGTCGCTGGTAGGGACGCCTGCCCGCCGCTGGAGGCATGCGCTTTGACAACCTGAGGTTGCCAAAGCAGAAACCTTGGTGTCGGGCAAGGCTTGGCGAGGCCCCTGCAGGGCACGACAGTCCGCACGCCCTTCAACCACCGCCCGCCATGGACCGTCTCCAATGCCTGCGTGTCTTCTCGGAAGTCGCCCGATGTGGCAGCTTCGTGCGCGCCGCCATCCAGCTTTCCCTGTCCAGGGCCACCGTGACCAAGCACGTCGCGTGGCTGGAAGCCTCGCTCAATGTGCAACTGCTCAAGCGCAGCTCCAAACAGGTCGCGCTCACCGAGGCGGGCGCCCGCGTGCTGCGCAGCGGACGCGAGATGCTGGAGCGCTACGAGTCCATGGAAAGCGAGGTGCGCGACGCGGTCACCCTGCCGCGCGGCGCCATCCGGGTGGGGACGCCGCCGTCGTTCGGCGCCTACCATCTCATGCGGCTGATGACAGAATTTACCCAGCGCTACCCCGACATCGAGATCACGGTCGTGCACGACGACGGCCACCTCGACCTGGTGGCCGAGGCGCTGGACCTGTCCATCCGCATCGCGCCCGCGCTGCAGGATGCGAGCTACGTCGCCCAGTCGCTGCTGAAGGCGCAGCAGGTGCTGGTCGCCGCACCCGCCTACCTGCGCCAGTTCGGGCGCCCCCGCACGGCCCAGGACCTGGCGCGGCACAACTGCCTGGTCCACACCGTGAAGTCGTCCAGCGGCGTGTGGCGCTTCGCGGGCGATCCGCCGATGGAGGTGCGTGTGCGCGGCACCTTGCGCTCCAGCCTCGGCGACGCCATCAAGCTGGCGGCGCTGTCCGGGGCCGGTATCTCGGTGCATCCGTACTACATGGTCTCCGACGAAATCCGCACCGGGCTGCTGGAGGTGGTGCTGCCTGAATGCGTGCCCGACATCATGGACATCTGCGTCGTCTTCTCCACCCGCCGCAACATGCCCACCCGTGTGCGGCACCTGCTGGAGTTTCTCAAGGAATGGTCGCAGAGTCCGCATCCGTGGACGCTGGCCGAGCCGGACGTGCACAGTCGCAAGCCCTCCCGGCAAGCCTCCTAACTGGTGGCCTGTGCAGACACTAGTTTCCCGCATCGCGGTTGGTTGGCCACTTTATGCATCGAGACTTAACCCCTGGGCCGACTAGTCGGTGACTAAGTTCTACACGCAGTGATAGGCTGCAAACCCTGGCGCCGGAGAAGCCTGCTGCCGCGCGATGCGCGAGGATGGAGCATGGACCAGCTCAATCTCGACCTCGCCCCGCTGCCCAAGGAGTGGGCTTGCCCCATCCCTCCGGACAGACCAGATGGCATGATCATGCCTGGAGAGCGAAGCGATGGCACGAAACAGAAGACATTTCACGGACGAGTTCAAGCGCGAGGCTGTGCGTCTGGCAGAGCAGCCAGACAGCAACGTATCGCGCGTGGCACAGGACCTGGGGCTGGACCCTAGCGTTCTACGGCGTTGGGTCGGGCAGATGCGGGGCGGCACATGGGAGCCGACACCGGGCAAGCCACTCAAGAGTGCCCAGCAGCAGGAAATCGAGCAGTTGCGGCGGGAACTGGCCAAGGTCAAGACCGAGCGGGACATATTAAAAAAAGCTGTCGGATACTTTGCCAAGGACCAGACATGAAGTATCCGTTCATCGCCCGCCATCGGGCCGTCTGGTCGATCAACGAGCTATGTCGAACCCTGGGCGTATCGCGCAGCGGCTTTTACGAATGGCATGGCCGCTCGCCCAGCGCTCGGGAACAGGCCAACGAGCGATTGACGGGCCGTATCCGAGAGAGCTTCCAGGCCAGCGATCGGACATACGGCAGCCCTCGAGTATGGCGAGATCTGCGTGCGTGGGGCGAGCCTTGCGGCAGGCATCGAGTGGCACGTCTGATGCGTCGCGCAAACCTCGTGGCACGAACCAGGCGCCGTCGCCATCCGTCGGATACAGGGCCAAGATCGGCTCATGCGATCGCCGCCAACGTGCTGGATCGAGACTTTACGGCCCGCGCGCCCAACCAGAAATGGGTGGCTGACTTCACCTACGTCTGGACTGCGGAGGGCTGGCTTTACGTGGCGGCCGTCATGGACTTGTACTCACGACGTATCGTCGGTTGGTCCATGCAGGCCAGCATGACGTCGCAGTTGGTGACTGACGCCCTGATGATGGCGTTGCATCGGCGAGGCCGACCGCGCGAAGTCCTGCATCACTCCGACCAGGGCAGCCAGTACACCAGCGAGCAGTTCCAGATGCTGCTGGCCGATGCCGGGGTCGTGTGCAGCATGAGCAAGCGTGGGGACTCTGCTGGGATAATGCCGCCATGGAGAGCTTCTTCTCCACGCTGAAAACCGAACGGCTGAGCCGACGCATTCACCGATCCCGAGATGAATGCCGCGCCGACGTGTTCGACTACATCGAGCGGTTCTACAACGCACAACGCCAGCACTCAACGCTGGGATACGTCAGCCCAATGCAGTTCGAGGCGGCGACTTGTTAGGTTAACCAACCTGTCCGGCGGAGCGGGGCAAGCCCACCAAGTGCTGCCCTCGGCGGTGGTGGCGCTGATCCAGCCGCATGCGCGTGGTGCGCACTAAGCCCTAGACATCGTCCGCCCTTTGCGGTGGAGACCATGCTGCGCATCCACTGGGTACTTCGCGGAACCCATTTTTCAAGGGATGAGCACGCATGAATTCGGCGACTGAGTTCAGTGGTCCTGCTCGGATGGGTTTGCGAGCCAGCTTGCGCGGCCCTCGCAGGGCCACGCGCCCCTTCAAAACCTGGTTTTGTGCGCTGCGGGCAATGCCGTCACGCAACTGGCTTTTCTGCAGCAACTCGCGGTTGGACTGGGCGTCATAGCCCCGGTCGGCCAGCAGCGGGCGGCCGGTGTTGCCGCGGTCCAGCACGTCTTTCAATGTGCGTCCATCGTCCACATTGGCTGCGGTGATCTTGGCTTGACGGATGAGCTTGTGGCGGGCGTCGGCATTGGCGTGCAGCTTGTAGCCGTACAAGCTCTAGCCGTGCTGCTGCAGTTGCAGGCTTACCGCACCAAAGATGGCGCGACCGCCCAGGCCGCCTTTGGGCCAGGCGCTGTTTGAAGCTCCAGAGCGTGCGGGCATCCGGGATGTGCAGCGCGCCGTCGGGCCGGCAGAAATGCTGGAAGCTCATGCGGTCGAGAACCTGATACTCGCAGTCTTCGTCGCTGAGGTTGTAGAGCGACTGGATGAACAGCAGCCGCACCATCACTTCGGTGGGGTACGGCGGGCGGCCGCTCTTGCTGCGGTCGGCGCGCGGGCCAGCTGCATCGACAGCGGCGGTGATAAGTGCCCCCCTGGATCAGATCAAGCCTCGCTCGGCAAATGGCTCCGTAGCACTGCCCGCGACGATGACGTGATCGAGCACCCGCACATCGACCAGCCCCAGCGCTTCCTTGAGCCGCTGCGTCAGCACCTTGTCGGCCTGAGACGGCTCGGGATTCCCACTCGGATGGTTGTGCGAGAGGATGACTGCCGCCGCATTGAGTCGCAGCGCCTCCTTTACCACTTCACAGGGATACACCGATGCACTGTCGATGGTGCCGTTGAACATCTCTCGGTACTCGATTAGCCGATGGCGCGTATCCAGAAACAGTAAAGCAAAGACTTCATGCTCAAAGCCGGCTATGCGAAGAGTTTTTCGATTCGCACCTGAGCGCATCCCGGCCGCGCCCACTTGGGGCGACACTCCGCAATACGGTGCAAACCAGGCCACCGCGCGCACCCGGATAGTGCCTGGCGCCATCCCCTGCGCTCGAATTCGCCCGGCATGGGTATTGCTTCATGAAAAGCGGGCACGGCGCACAAGCCGTGCAGCAATACCCCGCCGGCGCGCCCTGCTGCGCCGGCACCCGGACAACGGCGTCCCCTCGCAGTCGCAAGACTGTGGCGGGACGCCGTTTCGCTTTTGTTGAACGCCGCGTATCGAGACCACGATGAACAGGCCCAAACTGGTAGTTGTCGGCAACGGCATGGCCGGCATCCGCACCCTGGAAGAACTGCTGGCCCTGGCGCCCGGCCGCTACGACGTCACTGTCTTCGGCGCCGAGCCCCATCCCAACTACAACCGCATCCTGCTGTCGCCGGTCCTGGCCGGCGAGCAGGACTTCGACGACATCGTCCTCAATCCGCTGTCGTGGTACGAGGAACACGGCATCCGGCTGCACACCGGCAAGACGGTCGCCCGCATCGACCGCGCCCGCCGCGTCATCGCCACGGCCGACGGCCACGAAGAACGCTACGATCGCCTGCTACTGGCCACCGGCTCCACCCCCTTCGTGCTGCCGATCCCCGGCCGCGACCTCGACGGCGTGCTCAGCTACCGCGACATCCACGATACGCAGCGCATGATCGCGGCCGCCCAGACCAAACGCCGCGCGATCGTCATCGGCGGCGGGCTGCTGGGCCTGGAAGCGGCCAACGGGCTCAAGCTGCGCGGCATGGACGTGACCGTGGTGCACCTGGGCGACTGGCTGCTGGAGCGCCAGCTCGACCGCACCGCCGGCAAGCTGCTGGAAGGTTCGCTGCGCGAGCGCGGGCTGGATTTCCTGCTGGGCCGCTCCACCGCCGAGATCCTGGGCGACGCCGCCGGCCGCGTGCGCGGCGTGCGCTTCAAGGATGGCGAAGAAGTCGACGCCGACTTGGTCGTGATGGCCGTGGGCATCCGCCCCAACGCGGCGCTGGCCGAATCGGCCGGGCTGCATTGCCGCAACGGCGTGGTGGTCAACGACGTGATGCAGACCTTCGACCCGCGCATCTACGCGGTGGGCGAATGCGTCAACCACCGCGGCATCGCCTACGGGCTGGTGGCGCCGCTGTTCGAAATGGCCAAGGTGGCGGCCAACCACCTGGCCGAGCTGGGCTATGGGCGCTATACCGGCTCGGTGCTGTCGACCAAGCTGAAGGTGACCGGCATCGACCTGTTCTCGGCCGGCAACTTCGCCGGCGGCGACGACACCGAAGACATCGTGCTGTCCGATCCCGGCGGCGGCGTCTACAAGCGGCTGGTGATCCAGGACGACAAGCTGGTCGGCGCCTGCCTGTACGGCGACACCGTGGACGGCGCGTGGTATTTCAAGCTGCTGCGCGAGGGCCGCAGCATCGCCGACCTGCGCGAGCGCCTGATGTTCGGCGAATCCAGCGTGGGCGACGCCGGCGTGCAGGGCCAGAACCGCGCCGCGGCGATGCAGGATGCCGACGAGGTATGCGGCTGCAACGGCGTGTGCAAGGGCACCATCGTGCGCGCGATCCAGGAGCAGGGCCTGTTCACCGTCGACGACGTGAAGAAGCACACCAAGGCCGCCAGCTCCTGCGGCTCGTGCACCGGGCTGGTCGAGCAGATCCTGATGAACACGCTGGGTTCGAACTTCCAGGAAACGCCCAAGACCCGCGCCGTGTGCGGCTGTACCGACCACGGCCACGCCGACCTGCGCAAGGCGATCCGCGAGCACAAGCTGCTGACCCACGCCCAGGTCTACCGCTTCATGGACTGGCGCACGCCTAACGGCTGCGCCACCTGCCGGCCGGCCATCAACTACTACCTGCTTTCGACCTGGCCGCACGAGGCGACCGACGATCCGCAAAGCCGCTTCATCAACGAACGCGCGCACGCCAACATCCAGAAGGACGGCACGTTCTCGGTCGTGCCGCAGATGAAGGGCGGCGTCACCAACGCGTCGGAACTGCGGCGCATCGCCGACGTGGCCGACAAGTACGGGATCCCGATGATCAAGGTCACCGGCGGCCAGCGCATCGACCTGCTCGGCGTGCGCAAGGAAAACCTGGTCGGCGTCTGGCGCGACCTGGGCATGAATTCCGGCCATGCCTACGGCAAGTCGATCCGCACCGTGAAGACCTGCGTGGGCCAGGAGTTCTGCCGCTTCGGCACCCAGAACAGCACGCAGATGGGCATCGAGCTGGAGACCATGCTGGCCAATATGTGGAGCCCGCACAAGGTCAAGCTGGCGGTGTCGGGCTGCCCGCGCAACTGTGCCGAGTCGGGCATCAAGGACGTGGGCGTGATCGCGGTCGACAGCGGCTGGGAGCTGTACGTGGGCGGCAACGGCGGCATCAAGACCGAGGTGGCGCAGTTCCTGGCCAAGGTCCGCACGCCCGGCGAGGTCAAGGAATACGCCGGCGCCTTCCTGCAGCTCTACCGCGAGGAAGCCTTCTACCTCGACCGCACCGTGCATTACATCCAGCGCGTCGGGCTCGACTACGTCAAGCGCCGCGTGGTGAACGACGCCGCCGGCCGCAAGGCGCTGTTCGAGCGGCTGCTGTACGCGCTGGACGGCCTGCGCGACCCGTGGGCCGAGCGCATCGAAGGCAAGGCGCGGCGCGAATACACGCCGATCCGGCTGGTGAGCGAGGAGGTGGCGTGATGAACGCGAGCAACGTCTACCCCTGGATCCGGCTGTGCGAGCTGGACGACATCCCGCCGCTGGGCAGCCGCGTGGTCGAGCGCGAAGGCGGCAACCTGGCGGTGTTCCGCACGGCCGACGACCGCGTGTTCGCGCTGCTCGACCGCTGCCCGCACAAGAACGGCCCGCTGTCGCAGGGCATCGTGCACGGCGATACGGTTACCTGCCCGCTGCACGGCTGGCAGATCGGGCTGGACGACGGCCAGGCCAGGGCGCCCGACCGCGGCTGTGCGCGGCGCTTTCCGGCGCGCGTCGACGGCGGCGCGGTATACGTCGACCTGTCCTAGAGAGAGAGCCCGTCCCTACGCGCTTCGCGCGCCCCTCGAGGGGCGGCACTGGCGGACCGGCGAAGCCGGATCCGCGGTGCCCTGGATAGGGTCAGGTTCATGCGACGCGGATCGTGCGAGGGCACGGTGAACGACTGAGGAGAGAGATTTCATGAACACGATCGCACGGCCGCTGGGAGAGCACGGCGCACGGCGAGCCGCGACGCCGCGCCTGACCGCGTCGACCTGCTGCTACTGCGGCGTGGGCTGCGGCGTGCTGATCGAAAGCGAAGGCGATCGCATCACCGGCGTGCGGGGCGATCCCGACCATCCCGCCAACTTCGGCCGGCTGTGCTCCAAGGGCCTGGCGCTGGCCGCCAGCGCGCAAAGCACCGTGGGCCGCGCGCTGCGGCCCGAACTGCGGCCGTCGCGCGGCGCGCTGCGCCGGCCCGTCGACTGGGACACCGCGCTCGACACGGTGGCCCGGCGCTTCGCCGACGTGATAAGCGAACACGGCCCGGACGCGGTGGCCTTCTACGTCTCGGGCCAGTTGCTGACCGAGGACTACTACGTCTTCAACAAGCTCGCCAAGGGCCTGGTCGGCACCAACAACATCGACACCAACTCGCGCCTGTGCATGTCGAGCGCCGTGACCGGCTACAAGCTGGCCTTCGGCGCCGACGGCCCGCCCACCTGCTACGACGACCTCGAACGCGCGCGCACGGTGTTCTTCGCCGGCAGCAACATGGCCTATGCCCACCCGGTGCTGTTCCGCCGGCTGGAGGCCGCGCGCGCGGCCGACCCGTCCATCCGCTGGGTGACGATCGACCCGCGCCACACCGACACCGCCGCCGTCTCCGACCTGCACCTGCGGATCCAGCCCGGCACCGACGTCGCGCTGTTCGACGGCATGCTGCACCACCTCATCTGGGAAGGCCGCATCGACGCCGGCTACATCGGCCGCGGCACCGAAGGCTTCGACGATCTCAAGCGCGCGGTGCGCGACATGACGCCGGCCGTGGCCGCATCGATCTGCGGCATCGACGAAGAAGACCTGCGCACCGCCGCCGACTGGTTCGCCGCCTCGCCGGCCACGCTGTCGCTGTACTGCATGGGCCTGAACCAGTCCAGCCACGGCACCGACAAGAACCTGGCGCTGATCAACCTGCACCTGGCCACCGGACAGCTCGGCCGTCCGGGCGCCGGGCCGTTTTCGCTGACCGGCCAGCCCAACGCGATGGGCGGCCGCGAAGTGGGCGGCATGGCGACCATGCTGGCCGCGCACCGCGACATCGGCAACGCGGCGCACCGCGCCGAGGTGGCCGCCTTCTGGGGCGTGGAGACATTGTCCGAGCGGCCCGGCCTGACCGCGGTCGATCTGTTCGACGCCGTGGCCGGCGGCCGGGTCAAGGCGGTGTGGATAGTCTGCACCAACCCGGTCCATTCGATGCCGGACATCGGCGCCGTGCGGCAGGCGCTGCAGGCGGCCGAGTTCGTGGTGGTGCAGGAAGCCTTCGCCGACACCGACACCGTGCCCTATGCCGACGTATTG
The DNA here is from genome assembly GCF_039541095.1 of Pigmentiphaga soli. Taxonomy (NCBI): domain Bacteria; kingdom Pseudomonadati; phylum Pseudomonadota; class Betaproteobacteria; order Burkholderiales; family Alcaligenaceae; genus Pigmentiphaga; species Pigmentiphaga soli. The sequence goes on along the minus strand of NZ_BAABFO010000002.1, from coordinate 259,126 downwards.
CTGCCGGCCGCCACCTGGGGCGAGAAGAACGGCACGGTCACCAACTCCGAACGGCGCGTGTCGCGCGTGCGGCCGGCGGTCGGACCGCCCGGCCAGGCGCGTCCGGACTGGTGGATCGCGGCCGAGATCGGCCGGCGCATGCAGGCGCGGCTGCGGCCCGGCACGCCGCCGCTGTTCCCGTACCGGGAAGCCGGCGCCATTTTCGACGAACACGCCGCCCTCACCCGTGGCCGCGACCTCGACATGAGCGGCATGGACTACCGCCTGCTGGAAACCGCCGGCCCGCAGCAATGGCCGCTGCCCGCCGGCAGCCTGCACGGCCAGGCGCGGCGCTACGAAGACGGCCGCTTCGCCACCGCATCCGGCCGCGCGCGCTTTCACGCCACGCCCTACCGTCCGGTGGCGGCGGCCACCAGCGCGCGCTATCCCTTCCACCTGACCACCGGCCGCCTGCGCGACCAGTGGCACGGCATGAGCCGCACCGGCCGCGTGGTGCAGGCCTTCTCGCACGCGCCCGAGCCCGCGCTTGACATGAACCCGCGCGACGCCGCGCGGCGCGGCCTGCGCGCCGGCGAGCTGGTGCGGATCCGCAGCCGCGAAGGCGAGCTGGTGCTGCCGCTGAATACGACCGACGACGTGCCGTCCGGCACCGTGTTCGCCGCCATGCACTGGAACGGCCGGTTCCTGAACAGCGGCGGCATCAACGAGGTCAGCAATGCAGCGGTCGACGCCCGCTCTTTCCAGCCGGAACTCAAGCACGCCGCGGTGCGCGTGGACAAGGCCGACGAACTGGCCTGGCAGGCCTGGGCCGCCATCGCCGCCGACGGGCAGGAGGGCGCGCTGGCGCTGCGCACGCGGCTGCAGCCGCTGCTGGCCGCCTGCGGCTACGCGGCGCTGAGCCTGCACGGCACCCAGGCGCGCCCGGTGGTGGCATTGCGCGCGGCCTGCGCCGAGGCCGACGACGCCTGGCTGGCGGCGCTGGCCGACGCAGCCGGCCTGCTGCCCGGCCCCGACGTGCTCGACTACCGCGACCGCCGCCGCGCCGTGACGAAGGCGGTGCGCTGGCAGGACGGCGTGCCCGCGGGCTTTCTGCTGGCCGGCGACGTGGCCGGCGCCGACGCGCTGCTGGAGCTGGTGGCGGCCGGCCGGCCCTGGCAGGGCCCGCGCCTGCGCGCCTTCGCGCCGGATGCCGGTGCCGCGCCGCGCGACCGCACCGTATGCCAGTGCAAGACCGTGCCCGAATCAGCCATCGTCGCCGCCATCGGCCGCGGCGCCGACGTGCCGGCCCTGAAGGCGGAACTGGGCTGCGGCACGGTATGCGGCTCCTGCGTGCCCGAATTGGCCCGGCTGTGCGGCGCCCGCAAGGTATTGGCATGACGCCCCGGCCGCAGAGCGCCGGACCGGGCCGCCCACGGCCCCCGGCGAACATTCTTCCAGCGGGTTGCCGGCCGTGGCGGCGGCCCGCGATCGTAAGGATCCGACCATGAACACCGGACGCGTCATCCTGCTGGGCGCCGGCCCTGGCGACCTGGACCTGCTGACCCGCAAGGCCGTATCGGCCCTGCTGCGCGCCGACGTGCTGCTGCTCGACGAACTGGTCGACCCCGCCATCGCCGAACTGGCGCCCAAGGCCCGCGTGCTGCGCGTGGGCAAGCGCGGCGGCTGCCGCTCCACGCCGCAGGATTTCATCCAGCGGCTGATGCGGCGCCATGCGCTGCAAGGCCGGACCGTGGTCCGCGTCAAGGGCGGCGAGGCGCTGCTGTTCGGCCGCGCCGGCGAAGAGATCGCCTTCCTGGAAGCCGCCGGCATCGAAGTCGAACTGGTCAACGGCATCAGCGCCGGCCTGGCCGCGGCGGCTTCGCTGGGCATGTCGCTCACCCATCGCGAACACTGCCACGGCGTCAGCTTCGTCACCGCCCACGCGCACGACGGCGGCCGGCCCGACTGGCGCGCGCTGGCCGCGGCGCGGACCACGCTGGTGATCTACATGGGCATGCAGAGAATCGGGGAAGTCGCCGCCGCGCTGGGCGAGCATCTGCCGGCGGCCACGCCGGCCGCCGTCGTCCAGTGGGCCAGCACGCCGCGCGAACGCCGGCTGGTGGCCACGCTCGGCACGCTGGCGGCCGAGGCGCGCGAAGCCGGGTTCGGCAGCCCGGCCGTGATCCTGGTCGGCGACGCGGTCGGGCTGGCGCGCGCGCAACCGGCCGCCGCCAGCCTGCCCCGGCCGCGCCATGTGCGAAACTGACGGAAACGCCGAGGCCGGCGAATCGGCTTCGCGCCCCGCTTCAGGAGCCATCATGGAACTCTCCTCCCCCTCCGCCCCTGTCCAGCCGGCCGCGCGGACCGACGCCGACTGGCTCGCGGCCCACTGGATGCCCTTCACCGGCAACCGCGACTTCAAGGCCCGGCCGCGCCTGATCGTGCAGGCCGAAGGCTGCCACTACATCGACGCCGACGGCCGCCGCGTCTTCGACGGCCTCTCGGGCCTGTGGTGCTGCGGCCTGGGCCACGGCCGCCGCGAGATCGCCGAGGCCGTCGGCCGCCAGGCCGCCCGGCTCGACTATTCGCCCGCCTTCCAGTTCGGCCACCCGCTGTCGTTCGAACTGGCCAACCGCATCAAGGCCCTGATGCCGGCCGGCCTGGAACACGTCTTCTTCACCACGTCGGGCTCGGAAGCGGCCGACACCTCGCTCAAGATGGCCCGCGCGTACTGGCGCGCCAAGGGCAAGGCGGGCAAGACCCGGCTGATCGGCCGCGAGAAGGGCTACCACGGCGTCAATTTCGGCGGCGTCTCCGTAGGTGGCATCGCCGGCAACCGCCGCGCCTTCGGCCAGGGCATCGAAGCCGACCACCTGCCGCACACCATGCTGCCGGGCAACGCCTTCACGCGCGGCCTGCCGGCCCGGGGCGCGGAACTGGCCGACCAGCTGGCCCGGATCATCGAACTGCACGACCCGTCGACCATCGCCGCCGTCATCGTCGAGCCCTTCTCCGGCTCGTCCGGCGTGCTGCCGCCGCCGCAGGGCTATTTGCAGCGCCTGCGCGAACTATGCAGCGCCAACGACATCCTGCTGATCTTCGACGAAGTCATCACCGGCCTGGGCCGCGTGGGCGCCGCCACGGCTTCCGAAGCCTTCGGCGTCGCGCCCGACATCCTCAACATCGCCAAGCAGGTCACCAACGGCGCGCAGCCGCTGGGCGCGGTCGTCGCCACGGCCGAGATCCACGACGCCTTCATGAGCACCGGCGGGCCGGAGTATCTGGTGGAATTCCCGCACGGCTACACCTATTCGGCGCATCCGGTGGCCTGCGCCGCCGGGCTGGCCACGCTGGACCTGCTGCAGCAGGAAGACGCCTTCGGCCGCGTGCGCGCCCTGGCGCCGCACCTGGAGCAGGCGGTGCACGGGCTCAAGGGCGTGCGTCACGTGACCGACATCCGCAACTGCGGCCTGGCCGCCGGCCTGACGCTGGAAGCCCTGCCGGGCGAACCGGCGCGCCGCCCCTACGAGGTGGCGATGCACTGCTGGGACAAGGGCTTCTACGTGCGCTACGGCAACGACACGATCCAGCTCGCGCCGCCCTTCGTGGCCGAACGCGACGACATCGATCGCCTGGTGAGCGCGGTGGCCGACGCGCTGCGCGCCACGGCCTGACGGCGGGAATTCATCCCGCCGGCAATGGGCCGGCCACGGCCGGCCCGCTATTACTATTAAGAACGGCCGCCGAGAATGACGCGGCGGGCGCCGCTGAAGCGCCGCGCCCAATAGCTGCTGTGCAGTTTGTCGACCCGCACCGTAGAACCGCGCGACGGCGCATGCAGGAACTCGTCGTCGCCGATGTAGATGCCGACGTGCGAGCCGACGCCGCGGATGTTGAAGAACACCAGGTCGCCCGGCTTGAGCTGGCTCTGCGCCACCGGCCGGCCGCTGTTGCGCTGCTGGCGCGCCACCCGCGGCAGTTCGATGCCGAGGGTTTCGCGGAATACGAAGCGCACCAGGCCGCTGCAATCGAAACCACGGTCGGGATCTTCCCCGCCCCACACATAGGGTATGCCGATCCAGGACAGCCCCATCTGAACCACCCGCTCGCGCAGCGACAGATGCGGGGCGGCGACGGTGGTCACGTCCGCTCCCGCGTCCGTATCCGGCGTTTCGTCGGCGCGCGCGATGCCCGTACTGCAGCAGAACAGCAGCAACAGGATGGCGGCAAACGAGGAGAAGGCGGAGCGGAAGGGAAGCGGCGGGGCAATAGGGCGGGATGGCGGCATCGGCGGATCGAAGGCGTTCGGTTCTGGGACGGATTCGTGGCCCGCCAATGCGGCGGTGCAACAGATTCTATTCCAAGCAACCCAGTTGCAGCAAGAGGTTTCAAACGTGACCGGCCATGAAGCAGGCTCCGGCCGGGGCCGCGGACCGGAGCGCCTGCTCCGGGGACGGATCCGTGGGCGTCTTGGCAGCGTTCCAGCTGCCCAGGGCCTTGCGACAATCGCCATGCTGCCTCGTACGGCTTGCAGCCGCTGCCGCGACGGTGGAGCCGGCCCTGGCGGGCATCGCCTTCAGCTGGCACAACGCGCGGCGGGATGTGCCGGCCGGGGCGGAATAGGCGGCCGGCTTCATCCAGAATCCGGGATTGGCTGCATAATTGCCTGATTTCATGCCATGAGCCGCCTGCGCGAACGGCGCCGCCGCGCGCAGGTTCTCGCAAAGAGCGGCCCTGCGGCGCCCCTTCACTCCCCACTCCTCCTGCCGTGCCAGCCAGCGATACTCCCTTCAGCCTCAAGAAAATCGCCGTGCCCGCCTTCGGTCCGGGCCTGTTCTACGGTGTCGGCAACGGCGCCATGATGCCGGTGATCGCGCTCAGCGCACGCGAGCTGGGCGCCTCGGTGGCAACGGCCGGCGTGATCGTGGCGCTGTTCGGGATCGGCTCGTTGCTGAGCAACATCCCGGCGGCGCTGATCACGGCGCGCTACGGCGAGCGGCGGTCGATGGCCGGCGCCGCGCTGTTCAGCGTGATAGCGATGCTGGTCTGCATCTTCGCGCCCCACGCGCTGGTGCTGGCGGCCGGCGTCTTCGCCACCGGCATGGCCGCCTCCGTATTCATCCTCGCCCGACAGACCTACCTGATCGAGGCCGTGCCCGCCGTGCTGCGGGCGCGGGCGCTGTCCACGCTGGCCGGCGCCAACCGCATCGGCGTGTTCATCGGGCCGTTCCTGGGCGCCCTGCTGATCAAGTTCATCGGCCTGGACGGCGGCTATTGGGTCACCCTGGGCGCCATGGTGGTGGCCGGCGCGATCGCGCTGTCGGCGCCCGACCTGTCGCACGAAGGGCCGCTGCCGGAAGCGGCGCGCGTCAAGCGCCCCATGCGGGAAGTGATACGCGACAGCCGCCTGGTGCTGCTGACGCTGGGCGGCGGCGTGCTGCTGCTCAGCGCGGTGCGCGCCTCGCGCCAGGTCGTGCTACCGCTGTGGGCCGACCACCTCGGCATGGACGCCGCCACCAACTCGCTGATCTACGGCCTGGCCGCCGCCGTCGACATGACCGTGTTCTACCCGGCCGGCGCCGTCATGGACCGCCACGGCCGCATGTGGATCGCCGTGCCGTCCGCCGTGCTGATGGGCCTGGCCCTGATCGGCATCGCCCTGACCGGCGGCGCCACCAGCTTCATCGTCCTGGCGCTGCTGCTGGGCCTGGGCAACGGCATCGGCTCGGGCATCGTCATGACGCTCGGCGCCGACTCCGCCCCCCGCGCCGAACGCACCGAATTCCTGGGCGTATGGCGCGTGATCGCCGACCTGGGCAACAGCGCGGGGCCGGTGTTCCTGTCGATCATCACGGCGGTGGCGTCGCTGGCCGCGGGGGTGGCGGCCACCGGCGTGGTCGGGCTGGCTGCGGCGGCGGTGTTCTGGCGCTGGCTGCCGCATGGCAGCGCGGCGGGCAAACAGTAGAAAGAATAGGCGTTGCGCTAGTCCCAATTTGGGACTAAACTTTGTTGATGCGAGTCATAGCAATCAGTGCCCTACGCCAGTTCTGGGAAGCGCATCCAGACGCCGAGCACGCTATCAAGGCATGGGTAGATGAAGCCAACAAAGCACAATGGACGCAGCCTGCCGACATCAAGGCGCAGTACCGCAGCGCCAGCATCCTGAAGAATCGACGCGTGGTATTCAACATCAAAGGCAATGACTACCGCCTTATCGTGGCGATCGCTTTCAAGCTGAGCATCGTCTATGTGAAATTCATCGGCACTCACGCAGAGTACGACAAGGTCGACGCAGAGACCGTGGAAATGGAGTGAACATGGAAATCCGCCCCATATACACCGAGGCCGATTACAGGGCCGCGCTCAAGGAAATCTCCCGGCTGATGGAGTCGGATCCGGCGCTGGGCACGCCCGACGGCGACCGCCTGGACGTGCTGGCGACTCTTGTACAGGCATACGAAGCCAAGCACTATCCCATTGACCTGCCGGACCCCGTGGAGGCCATCAAATTTCGTATGGAGCAGGCAGGGCTCACGCCCAAAGATCTGGAGCCAATGATCGGCAAGCGCAACCGCGTCTATGAAGTGCTCAACCGCAAACGCGGCCTGACGCTGCCAATGATTTGGCGTCTACATACTGAGCTGGGCATTCCTGCGGAAAGCCTGATCCGGCCGCCCTCTCATGCGTAGGGGCACAAGCCGATAAAAGGAGCCATCCGGTCCTCGGGCCTGGGATACTGGTGCCGGTGAAAGGAATCGAACCCTCGACCTTCTCATTACAAGTGAGCTGCTCTACCGACTGAGCTACACCGGCATGTGGCCGCCCGAACGGGCAGCCGGATGTGCGCCGCCTGAACGGCGGCTTATTTGATGACCGTCAGCTTGGGCCGGCCGCGGTCCGGCCCCGAGGGCGGGGGCGGGGGTTCGTCGGGCGGCGGGGCGTCGTTGCTGCTTTCGCCGGCATCGGCCGGCGGCACGGCCGACAGCTGGGGGCGGCCGGCATCGGGCTCCGCGGCGGGGACGTCGGCCGGCGTTTCCGCAGGCGCGTCGGCCGCCGGCCGGGGGGTGACCTCGAACGCCATGCCGTGGCCTGTTTCGCGCGCGTAGATGGCCGTGACCGAATCCACCGGCACCGAGATCTGCCGGGCCACGCCGCCGAAGCGGGCCTGGAATTCGATGTACTCGTTGCCCAGCTCGAGCTTGTGCGTGGCGAGGCGGCCGATGTTCAGCACGATTTCGCCATTCTTGACGTGCTCGCGCGGAACCACCGCGCGCTCGTCGACCGACACGGCCAGGTGGGGGGTGTAGCCGTTGTCGGTGCACCACTCGTGCAGCGCGCGGATCAGGTACGGCTTGGTGGAGATTTCGCTCATGCTGCAAGCATCGCACAAATCGGCCACGGCCGCGTCAGCGGCGCATGACCTTTTCGGACGGCGTGAGCGCCTCGATGTAGGCCGGCCGCGAGAAAATCCGTTCGGCGTACTTCTGCAGCGGCGCCGCGTTCTTGGGCAGCTCGATGCCGTAGTGGTCCAGGCGCCACAGCAGCGGCGCGATGGCCACGTCGAGCATGGAGAATTCCTCGCCCAGCATGAACTTGTTCTTCAGGAACATCGGCGCCAGTTGCGCCAGGCGGTCGCGGATCAGCGAACGGGCCTGGTCCAGGGCCTTTTCGTCGCTGCGCGATTCGCGCGACTCGAGCGTGCTGACGTGGACGAACAGTTCTTTCTCGAAGTTGAACAGGAACAGGCGCGCGCGGGCCCGCATGACCGGGTCGGCCGGCATGAGCTGCGGGTGCGGGAAGCGCTCGTCGATGTATTCGTTGATGATGTTGGACTCGTACAGGACCAGATCGCGCTCGACCAGGATCGGCACCTGCCCGTACGGGTTCATCACCGCGATATCTTCGGGCTTGTTGTAGAGATCGACGTCGCGGATCTCGAAATCCATGCCCTTTTCGAACAGGACGAACCGGCAGCGTTGGGAAAACGGACACGTGGTTCCGGAGTAGAGCACCATCATGGCTGGCTCCCCGTAGTCTTGAAAAATGAAGGTATAAGCATCTTTAGAAGCATCAAAGGCCAGCGTCCGGCTTCGGGCGCTGGCCTCGGCAATGTAGCCTGAAATCCTATTTGACGTCTTTCCAGTACACCGCGTTCAATCGCCAGGTGACGACGGTGAACAGGCCCAGGAACAGCAGCACCCAGACGCCCAGGCGCACGCGCTGGTTGTGGACCGGCTCGCCCATCCATTGGAGGAAGGCGACCAGGTCGGCCACCTGGTTGTCGTAGGCATTGGACTGGGCCTGGCTTTTCGGGGTGAAGTGGATCTCGGTATCTTCGCCGCCGTGGTATTCCGGCACATCTTCCTTGGTGACGGTGGCCACGCCGTTTTCGTCGTAGCGGGTGGAAACGCGCTGCCAGCCCTCCCCTTCGTGGTGCATCGCGACCGTGGTCAGTTCGCGCGGCCCCTGCATCTGCCACAGCACGTGCGGCATGCCGACGTTCGGGAATACCGTGTTGTTCCAGCCGGTGGGCCGGGTTTCGTCGCGGTAGAACGAACGCAGATAAGTGTAGATGTAGTCGGCGCCCGAGGGGCCGGCATTGGTGGACTTGGCGCGCGCGATCACCGACAGGTCGGGCGGCGCGGCGCCGAACCATTCCTTGGCGTCGCGGGCGGTCATCGCCACCGTCATCATGTCGCCGACCTTCTCGCCCGTGAACAGCAGGTTCTGGCGGATCTCGTCGTCGGTCAGGCCGATGTCGTGCAGCCGGTTGTAGCGCATCGCCGAGGCCGAGTGACAGTTCAGGCAGTAGTTGACGAACAGCTTGGCGCCGTTCTGCAGGGCCGCCAGGTCGTTGGAACGATTGGGTGCAATGTCCAGGTTGGGACCCGCCTCGGACGCATACGCGCCCGCGCAGGTCAGCATCATCAGGAAGGCACCGAGCAGCTTCTTCATCTTGATATCCGTTCAGTTATCCATGGTATTGCGCCAATCCAGGGCACCGCGGATCCGGCTCCGCCGGTCCGCCAGTGCCGCCCCTCGAGGGGCGCGCGTAAGCGCGTAGGGGTGGGTCATATCAATGGGCGGAAAACGTTACGCGCTCGGGCACTTGCTTGAAGGTTCCCAGGCGGCTCCAGATCGGCATCAACAGGAAGAACGCCACGTAGATCAGCGTGCCCACCTGCGACATGATGTTGTAGGCATCGCTGGGCGGCTGGGTGCCGAGGAAGCCGAGCATCAGGAAGTTGACGATGAAGATGGCGTACAGCACCTTGTGCCAGCCCGGACGATAGCGGATCGACTTGACCGGCGAGTTGTCGAGCCACGGCAGGAAGAACAGGATCACGACCGTGCCGCCCATCATCACCACGCCCCAGAACTTGGCGTCGAACACCTGCATCAGCACGGCGATGACGATCAGCAGCCCGGCGAAGCCGGCCTTGGCGGCAAATCCGATGCGGGCGCGCAGGAAGATCCACAGGGCGCCCAGCACGGAAAGCACGGAAAGCACCGCGGTGAAGTCGCTGGTGGTGGCGCGCAGCATCGAGTAGAACGGCGTGAAATACCAGACCGGCGCGATGTGCGGCGGGGTCTTCAGCGGGTCGGCCGGGATGAAGTTGTTGTACTCCAGGAAGTAGCCGCCCATTTCCGGGCCGAAGAACACGATCGCGCTGAAGATCATCAGGAAGATCGCGACGCCGAACAGGTCGTGCACCGAGTAGTACGGGTGGAACGGGATGCCGTCGAGCGGGATGCCGCGTTCGTCTTTCTTGGCCTTGATCTCGATGCCGTCGGGATTGTTGGAGCCGACTTCGTGCAGCGCCACGATATGCGCGGCCACCAGGCCCAGCAGCACCAGCGGCACGGCGATCACGTGGAACGAGAAGAAGCGGTTCAGCGTGGCGTCGGACACCACGTAGTCGCCGCGGATCAGCAGCGCCAGGTCGGGGCCGACGAAGGGAATGGCGGAGAACAGGTTCACGATCACCTGCGCGCCCCAGTACGACATCTGGCCCCAGGGCAGCAGGTAGCCCATGAAGGCTTCGGCCATCAGACAGAGGAAGATCGCGACGCCGAAGATCCAGACCAGCTCGCGCGGCTTGCGGTACGAGCCGTAGAACAGCCCGCGCAGCATGTGCAGGTAGACCACCACGAAGAACATCGAGGCGCCGGTGGAGTGCATGTAGCGCACCAGCCAGCCCCACGGCACTTCGCGCATGATGTATTCGACCGACTGGAAGGCGCGCTCCGCGTCGGGCTTGTAGTGCATGACCAGGAAAATGCCGGTCACGATCTGGATCACCAGCACCAGCAGCGCCAGCGAACCGAAGAAATACCAGAAGTTGAAGTTCTTCGGCGCGTAGTACTCGGACAGGTGCGCCTTCCACGTGGAGGTGAGCGGAAAGCGGGCGTCGACCCACCCCAACAGCCCCGTGGTCTCGACATTCTTTTCGCCAGCCATGACTGCGACTCCTTTGTTCGGCAGTTTGACTTCGCCGCGGGGTGCCCCTCCAGGGATCCGCCGCCGCGGCGAGCATGCTTATTCGATTGGTTCTGCGATCGGGCGCGAAACGCCGCCCACGCCCCTAGGCCTTGTTGTTCTCGTCGACGCCTATGATGATGCGGCTGTCGGACAGGAATTCGTAGGGCGGTATCGTCAGGTTGTCGGGCGCGGGCTTGTTCTTGTAGACCCGGCCGGCCATGTCGAACGTGGAGCCGTGGCAGGGGCACAGGAAGCCGCCGTGCCAGTCGTCGGGCAGGTTGGGCTGCGGGCCTTCGGCGAAGCGCGCGGTGGGCGAGCAGCCCAGGTGCGGGCAGATGCCCACGGCCACGAGGTATTCGGGCTTGCGCGAACGGTATTCGTTGCGGGCGTATTCGGGGGTGATCTCGGCCTGGTTGCGCTTGGATTCCGGATCGGCCACCAGCGCGTCGGTGGCCTTCAGCGATTCCAGCATCTCGGGGGTACGGCGCACGATCCAGACCGGCTTGCCGCGCCACTCGACCGTGCGCAGCTCGCCCGGCTTCATGTCGCCGATCTCGGCTTCGACCGGCGCGCCGGCTGCCTTGGCGCGCTCGGAAGGCGCAAAGGTACTGACAAACGGAATGGCAACGCCGACTGCCGCCACGCCACCGACGGCACAGGTGGTGCCGACCCAGAAGCGCCGCTCAGCGTCTACCACATGGTCCTGCTGGCTCATGTAACGTCCCTCGATTCAAGTACCCCATTGTCCCCGTTCACCTTCCAGCCTGCGCCACAAGGCGGCCCGCGCCGCGCCGGCGCCACCGGTGCGGGCGAGCCGTGCCGCCAGACCGCTGCGGGGCTCATCGTAACCCTAGAGTATACCGCAACGGCCTCGCCGCCTTACACCGGGTTGTCGATGTCGACGAAATCCACCCGCACCTCGAAACGCCGCGCGATGGCCTCGCCCAGCGCCTGCACGCCGTAGCGTTCGGTGGCGTGGTGGCCGGCGGCGATGAAGGCGGCGCCGCTTTCGCGCGCCAGGTGGACGGTGGGCTCGGAGATTTCGCCGGTGATGTAGACGTCGGCGCCGGCGTCGATGGCGTCCTGGAACATGCCCTGCGCGGCGCCGGTGCACCAGGCTACCGTGCCGGCGGGCCGCGCCGGGTCGCCGATCAGCAGCGGCGGGCGCGCCAGGCGCTGTTCCACGCGTTGCGCCAGCTCGCCCACGGTGGCGGCGCCGGGCGCCGTGCCGAGCCAGATCAGGTCGTCGTGGCCGGCGCGCCGGGGCCGCTCGCCCGCCATGTCGGGCGCCAGCCCCAGCACGCGCGCCAGCTGGGCGTTGTTGCCCCATTGCGGGTGGGCATCGAGCGGCAGGTGGTAGGCGAACAGGTTGAGGTCGGCCGCCAGGGCCAGCGCCAGCCGGGTGCGGCGGGTGCCGCGCACGCGCGGGTCTTCGTTCTTCCAGAACCAGCCGTGGTGGACCAGCACGGCATCGGCGCCGCAATCGGCGGCGTGACGAATTATTGCCTCGGAGGCGGTAACCCCGGCGATAATATGCCGCACGAGGGAACGCCCCTCGACCTGCAGGCCGTTGGGGCAGTAATCCCTGAACCGGTCGGTCTGCAGCTCGGCCGCCAGCCAGGCGGCCAGTTCGCCGGCGGCCACGCCGGCAGGCTGGCCGGCCGCGCCGGGCGCGCCGGCGGGCTGCGTTAGGGGCCGTCGAAGGGTCATTTCCTGTACTCCCACGCTTCGAAATATTCACATGCGCCGACTATGGCTGATCTTCGCCCAGACCACCACGGTGTGCCTGGCCATTTTATTCATCGTCGCCACGCTGCGCCCTGAATGGCTGCCGCGCCGCGGCGGGCCGGGCGGCAGCGCGATCATCGTGCCGTTCTTCGAGGCGCAGCCGGCGCCGGCGCCCGCGCCCGGCACGGTCGCCTCCTACGCCAGCGCCACCCACAAGGCGGCGCCGGCCGTGGTCAACATCTTCACCAGCAAGGAACCGCAGCAGCCGACGCGGCCCGGGGCAGACGACCCGCTGTTCCGCCGCTTCTTCGGCGACGAGTTCAACAACCCGCGCCAGCAGCCGATTTCCAGCCTGGGCTCGGGCGTGATCGTCAGCCCGGAAGGCTACATCCTGACCAACAACCACGTGATCGAGGCCGCCGACGAGATCGAGGTGGCGCTGGCCGACGGCCGCAAGGGCACGGCCACGCTGGTGGGCGCCGATCCCGACACCGACCTGGCCGTGCTCAAGCTGAACATGCCCACGCTGCCGGCCGTCACCTTCGGCCGCGCCGAAGACCTGCAGGTGGGCGACGTGGTGCTGGCCATCGGCAATCCCTTCGGCGTGGGCCAGACCACCACCATGGGCATCGTGTCGGCGCTCGGCCGCACGCACCTGGGCATCAACACCTTCGAGAACTTCATCCAGACCGACGCCGCCATCAATCCGGGCAATTCGGGCGGCGCGCTGATCGACGCCAACGGCAACCTGGTCGGCATCAATACCGCCATCTACTCGCGCTCGGGCGGCTCGCTGGGCATCGGCTTCGCGATCCCGGTCAGCACGGCGCGCCAGGTGATGGAACAGCTGATCACCTCGGGCACGGTGGTGCGCGGCTATATCGGGGTCGAGCCGCAAGACCTGACGCCGGAGCTGGCGGACGCCTTCAAGCTGTCGCGGCGCGACGGCGTCATCATCGCCGGCGTGGTGCGCGGCGGGCCGGCGGCCAAGGCGGGAATCCGCACGGGCGACATCGTGATCTCGGTGGCCGACAAGCCGATCAGCGACACCACCACGATGCTGAACGCGATCGCCCAGCTGCCGCCGGGCGAAAAAGTGGTGATCAAGCTGGTGCGGGGCCGCAATGAATTCGACGCGGTGGTGACGGTCGGCACCCGGCCGCGACCCCGGCGCGAGCCGTAGAGGGCCCCTGTAAAGATTCCCCCTACGCGCTTCGCGCGCCTCCCCCGGGGGCGATGCGCGCGGACCGGCGAAGCCGGATCCGCCGCATCCTGGATGGGGTGGCGGCTACGTCCGGCGCTATCCCGCGCGTCCCAGCCCCAGGTAGCTTTCCACGACCCGCGGGTCGCCCGCCAGTTCCTGCGCCGGGCCGGCCAGCGCCACCTCGCCGGTTTCGAGCACGTAGGCGTGATCGGCCGTCTGCAAGGCGGCGCGCGCGTTCTGCTCGACCAGCAGGATGGCCACGCCGCGCCGCCGCAGCTCGACGATGATGTGGAAGATTTCCCTGACCACCCGCGGCGCCAGCCCCAGCGACGGCTCGTCGAGCAGCAGCAGCCGCGGCTTGCCCATCAGCGCCCGGCCCAGCGCCAGCATCTGCCGCTCGCCGCCCGACAGCGTGCGAGCCAGCTGGCGACGGCGCTCGCGCAGCCGCGGGAACAGCGCGAACACCTCTTCCATCGAAGTCGGGTGGTCGCGCCGGCCCTGCCGGTAGCGCTGGAAGGCGCCCAGCAGCAGGTTGTCCTCAACGCTCATGTCGCCGAACAGTTCGCGCCGTTCGGGCACCAGGCCCACGCCCTGCGCCACCATGGCCTCGACCGACGGCCGCGGCTGCGGCACGCCGTCCAGCTCGATGCGGCCGGAAGAAGGCAGCAGGCCCATGATGGCCGACAGCAGCGTGGTCTTGCCGGCGCCGTTGGGGCCGATCACGGTGACGATGGCGCCGGCCGGCACCGACAGGTCGACGCCGTGCAGCGCCTCGACCTTGCCGTAGGCCACGCGCAGGCCTTGCACGCGCAGCAGCGGCGGCGCGCCGGCGGGAATGCCCGCGCCCGGGACCGGCGCCGGGCGCTGCGTGGACACGCTCATTCCACCCCTCCGAGGTAGGCCTCCAGCACCCGCGGATCGTTCTGGACCCGTTCCGGCGGCCCTTCGGCGATCTTCCGGCCGAATTCCAGCACCACCACGCGGTCGGCCAGCCCCATGACGAAATCCATGTCGTGCTCGACCAGCAGGATCGCCATGCCTTCGTCGCGCAGCCCCGCCAGCACCTGCGCCAGCGCGCGCTTTTCCAGGTGGCGCAGGCCGGCGGCGGGCTCGTCCAGCAGGAGCAGGCAGGGGTCGGCGCATAGCGCGCGGGCGATTTCCAGCATGCGCTGGCGGCCCAGCGGCAGCGCGCCGGCGGGCGCGTGCAGGTCGTCGCCCAGGCCGACGCGCCGGGCCTGGCGGGCGGCCTCGGCCAGCAGGCGGCGTTCGGCGGCGCGGTCCAGCCGCAGCGCGGCGCCGCACAGGCCGGCCAGCAGGCCGGGGCGACCGCGCAGGTGGGCGCCGATCGCGATATTGTCCAGCACGTTCATCTGCGGCAGCAGCCGCACGTGCTGGAAAGTGCGTCCCAGGCCGAGCGCGGCCGATTCGCGCGACGGCCGTCCGGTCATGTCGCGGCCGCGGAACACGACCCGGCCGGAACTGGGATCGTCGACGCCCGACAGCAGGTTGAACAGCGTGCTCTTGCCGGCGCCGTTGGGGCCGATCAGCGCCAGCACCTCGCCGGCGCGGACGGCCAGGCTGACGCCGTCGTTGGCGACCAGGCCGCCGAAGCGCCTGGTCAGGCCGCGGGCCTCCAGCACCACGTCGCCGCGCGCGGGCGGCGCGCGGCGCGCCAATGGCGCGGCGGCGGCGTCGATCGGCCGCCGGGCTGCGGCCAGCGGCAGCACACGACGGGCAAACGCGGCCAGCGCCGGCCACAGGCCCTCGCGCGCGCGCTGCAGCACCACGACCAGCAGGATGCCGAACACCACGGTCTCGAAATTGCCGGATTCGCCCAGCAGGCGCGGCAGGATGTCCTGCAGCCACTGCTTGAGCAGCGTCACCACGCCGGCGCCCAGCAGTGCGCCCCATACGTGGCCGGCGCCGCCCACCACCGCCATGAACAGGTACTCGATGCCGATCGGCAGCCCGAACGGCGTCGGGTTCACGAAGCGCTGCATGTGCGCGTAGAGCCAGCCCGACAGCCCGGCCAGCAGCGCGGCGATGATGAAGATGGCGATGCGCGAGCGGGCGGTGTCCACCCCCATCGACTCGGCCATCACCATGCCGCCGCGCAGCGCGCGGATCGCCCTGCCCTCGCGCGAATCCAGCAGATTGCCCACCAGCAGCATGGCCGCCAGCAGCACGGCCCAGATGACCCAGAACAGCTGCCGGCTGCCGGCCAGCGCCACGCCGCCCAGCGACAGCGGCGGCACGCCCGCCAGCCCCGTATAGCCGCCCAGGAAGCCCAGCGTGCCGAACAGGAAATACAGGCTCAGGCCCCAGGCGATGGTGCCCAGCGGCAGGTAATGCCCCGACAGCCGCAGCGACACCGTGCCCAGCACCCATGCCACGCCACCGGTGATCAGCAGCCCCAGCAACAGGCCGGCCCAGGGCGAGCCGCCGGTCCAGGCCAGCCAGCCCGGCAGCGGCGCGGTGGTGAGCCAGGCCGTGGCGTAGGCGCCCAGGCCGACGAAGGCGGCCTGGCCGAAGGAGGTGAGGCCGCCGATGCCGGTCAGCAGCACCAGCCCCAGCGCCACCAGGGCATACAGGCCGATGTAGTCGAGCAGCGTGACCGTGAACTCGGAGCCGGCCAGCGCCGTCCACGCGAGCAGCGCGATGCCCGCGGCCGCCAGCCCGGCGGGGCGCAGCCGCATCAGTCTTCCTCCACGTGGCGCGAGGCCAGCGAGCGCCACACCAGCACCGGGATGATCAGCGTGAAGACGATCACTTCCTTGTACGCGCTGGCGGCGAACGACGAGAACGACTCCAGCAGCCCCACCAGCACCGCGCCGGCGGCCGCGGCGGGATAGCTGGACAGCCCGGCGATGATGGCCGCGACGAAGCCCTTGAGCCCGATCAGGAAGCCGGTGTCGTAGTAGATGGTGGTGATGGGCGCGATCAGCATCCCGGAGAAGGCGCCGATCAGCGCGCACAGCGCGAAGCACAGGCTGCCGGCCAGGCTGGCGGGAATGCCCATCAGCCGCGCGCCGACCCGGTTGACCGCGGTGGCGCGCAGCGCCTTGCCGTACAGCGTGCGGCCGAACAGCAGCGACAGCGCGGCGATCAGCGCCGCCGAACAGCCCAGCACCCACAGCGTCTGGGCCGGCACCGGCACGCCCGCCAGTTCGATGCCGCCTTCGGTGAAGGGCGGCGTGCGCGAGCCTTCGGCGCCGAAGAACAGCAGCCCCAGGCCGACCAGCGCCAGGTGGACGGCGACCGCCACGATCAGCAGCACCAGCACCGGGCTTTCGGCCACCGGCTGGAAGGCCAGGCGCCACACCATGGGCCCCAAAGGCACCACGATCGCCAGCGCGAACAGGATCTGCACGGCCAGCGGCAGCCCGGCCAACGGCACCCAGCGGGCGGCGGCCAGCACCGCCAGCGGATAGGCCACGTTCCAGCCGAGCACCGCCGGCAGCCGCCGCGCGTCGCGGGCGCGCCAGCACGCCGCCAGCTCGGCCAGCGCCACCGCGGCGCCGCCGCCCACCAGCAGCCACACGGTGCCGGGCAGCCGGCCGGCCTGCAGCGCGGCCAGCGTCAGCGCGCCCCAGGCGACGAATTCCCCTTGCGGAATGAAGATGACGCGCGTGACGGTGAAGGCCAGCACCAGCGCCATGCCCAGCAGCGCGTAGATGGCGCCGTTGATGACGCCGTCCTGCACGAGGAAAAGCGCGATCTGCAGGTCCATGAGGGCTCAGCGAGCGGCGGCGCGGCAAAGCCGCATTACTTGACCAGCTTCCACGCGCCGTTCTCGATGGTGACCATCACCCGCGAGCGGCTGTCGAGCCCGACGTGGTCGGTCGGGCTCATGTTGAACACGCCATGGCCGCCGGCCACGTTCTTGACGTTCTCCAGCGCGTCGCGCAGCGCGGCGCGGAACTGCGGCGTGCCGGGCCGGGCGGTCTTGAGCGCCACCGGCACGGCGGCCGCGATCAGCTTGCCGGCGTCCCAGGCATGGGCGCCGAAGGTCGACACCGAGCCCTTGCCGTAGGCCGCCTCGTAGCGCTGCACGTATTCCGAGGCCGAGGCCTTGACGGGGTTGCCGGCCGGCAGCTGGCCGGCCACCAGCACCGGGCCGGCCGGCAGGAAGGTGCCTTCCACGTCCTTGCCGCCCACCCGCAGGAAATCGTTGTTGGCCACCCCGTGCGTCTGGTAGTACTTGCCGCGGTAGCCGCGCTCCTTCAGCGTTTTCTGCGGCAGCGCGGCGGGGGTGCCGGCGGCGCCCACCAGCACCGCATCCGGCCGGGCGGCGACGATCTTCAAGGCCTGGCCGGTAACGGACGTGTCGGTGCGGTTATAGCGTTCGTTGGCCACCAAGCGGATGCCGGCGGCGCGCGCCGCCTTGTCGAATTCCGTGTACCACCCTTCGCCGTAGGCGTCGGCAAAGCCGATGTAGGCGGCCGTGCGCACGCCGCCGGCGCGCATGTGCTCGACCACCGCGCGCGCCATCTCGGCGTCGTTCTGCGGTGTCTTGAAGACCCAGCGCTTCTTGGCATCGACCGGCTCGACGATGGAGGCCGACGCCGCCATCGAGATCATCGGCGTGCCGGTTTCGGCGGCCACGTCGATCATCGCCAGCGAATTGGGCGCCACGGTGGAGCCGACCAGCACGTCGACCTTGTCTTCCGCGGTCAGCTTGCGCGCGTTGCGCACCGCCGTGGTGGTGTCGGTGGCGTCGTCGAGGACGATGTAGTCGACTTTCTGGCCGGCGACGGTCTTCGGCAGCAGGGCGATGGTGTTCTTTTCCGGGATGCCGAGCGAGGCGGCGGGCCCGGTGGCAGACACGTCGACGCCGACGGTGATGTCGGCGCGGGCCGATAGCGCCAGCAGCGCCAGCGCCGAGGCGGCGGCCAGTTGGTTCAGGGTGCGCATGGGGTCTCCGTTGTGCTGGAACGGGGGCAAGCATACCGCCGCGCGCGGCGGCGCGGCAGCGCCGGCGGGGTTCAGACTTTTTCGATCGAGGTGCCGGAGGATTCGCGTTTCTTCTTCATCATGCGGGCGGCCAGCACGCCCAGCTCGAACAGCAGGCATAGCGGGATCGCCAGCATGAACTGGCTGACCACGTCGGGCGGGGTGACCACGGCGGCCACGATGAAGGCACCCACCACTACGTAGCCGCGCGCGCCGGTGAGCTTCTCGATCGGCACCACGCCGGTCCGCACCAGCAGGATCACGGCCACCGGCACTTCGAAGGTCAGCCCGAAGGCCAGGAACATCGTCATCACGAAGCTGAGGTAGGCCTCGATGTCGGGCGCGGGCGTGATCGACTGTGGCGCGAAGGTGGCGATGAAATGGAACACCGAGCGGAACACGATGAAATAGCAGAACGCCATGCCCAGCAGGAACAGCAAGGTGCTGGTGACGATCAGCGGCAGCGCCAGCCGCTTCTCGTGCTGGTACAGCCCGGGCGCGACGAAGGCCCAGGCCTGGTAGAGCACCACCGGCAGCGCCACCACGAAGGAAGCCAGCAGCGTGACCTTGATCGGCACCATGAAGGGCGTGATGACGCCGGTGGCGATCATGCGGGTGCCGGCCGGCAGGGCGACCAGCATCGGCTGGGCCAGCACGTCGTAGATGGCCGAGGAGCCGGGATACAGGCACAGCACGACGAACACCGCCACCACGGCGACGATCGCCTTCAGCAGGCGGTCGCGCAGCTCGACCAGGTGGGAGATGAAGGTATCTTCTTCTTGGGTCACGATTTTTCCGGGTCACGCGCCACCGGTTCGGCCACGGCGGCCGGCGGGGCGGGCGGCAGCAGGTCGGAGGGGAACAGGGAGGCCTGGGCGATGTCGACTTCGGGCTCCGCGGCGGCTTCGCCGGATTCCGCCGCCGGAACAGCGGCCGGAGGAACAGCGGCCGGCGGAACGGAAGCCAGCGAGGACGCCGCGCCCGCCCCGGCAGGCGCGGCCGCCGCAACCGGTTCGGCAGCGCTGGCCGGGACGGCCCCGGCCGCGTCGGCCGCTGCCGCGGCGATGGCCGGCGGCACGGCGGCATCGCCGGCCTCGGCCGGCTTGCCGGCGTCTTCCACCGCCGTCTTCACTTCCTGCGCCATGCGGCCGAGGTCTTTCTGCGCCTCGTCGACGCCCTGTTTCAGGTCGTCCACGTTCTTGCGCACCGTGGTTTCGAGGGCGCGCGCCGCCTGCTCCATCTCGCTGCGCAGATTGCGCAGCTCGTCGAGCTCCATTTCGCGCTGGATGTCGCTCTTGACGTCGTTGACGTAGCGCTGCGCCCGCCCGACCAGGTGCCCGACCGTGCGCGCCACCTTGGGCAGCCGCTCGGGACCGATGACGATCAGCGCCACCACGCCGATGACGATAAGCTCGGTAAAGCTGACATCGAACATTCAGCACACACCGTATTCAATGAAAAGCAGAAGCCCCGTGCCGGCAGGCGCCGGCCGGGGCACGACGGCGGGCCACCGGCCCGCCAGGCTCAGACGCGTTCTTTTTCTTTTGCTTCGACGTCGATCGTGTCGGCCGACACGCGCTTCGGATCGGCCGGCGCCGACGTGCCGGCGGCCTCGTCGCCGCCTTCGCGCATGCCTTCCTTGAAGCCCTTGACGGCGCCGCCGAGGTCTTGCCCCAGATTCTTCAGCTTCTTGGTGCCGAAGATCAGAACCACGATCACCAGCACGATCAGCCAGTGCCAGATGCTCAAGCTACCCATTTCGCATTACTCCGCGCCTTGCGGCGGTTCGATTGTCCAGTAGTAGAGCTGCGCGCCGGCGGCGCTCAGCCTCGTTGCCACGGCCGGGGGCCGCCGAGCACGTGCAAGTGCAGGTGCGGCACTTCCTGCCCGCCGTCGACGCCGTTGTTGATCATGACCCGGAAGCCGCCCTCGGGGCCCGGGCGGCAGCCCTGCTCCAGCGCCAACTGCGGCGCCAGTGCCAGCATTCTACCCAACAGGGGAATGTCGGCCGCGGTGACGTCCTGCAGCGACGCCACATGCCGCTTGGGCACGATCAGGAAGTGGACGGGGGCCGCAGGCCGGATGTCGTGGAAGGCCACGATCTCGTCGTCCTCGTAGACCTTGCGGGACGGCAGTTCGCCCCGCGCGATCTTGCAGAAGATACAGTTTTCGCTCATGAGAATTCTATTTGAGTTGCCGCGATGACTTTTCGTCGAGGCCCGAAAGGCCTTCGCGCCGCGCGAGCTCCGCTACGACCTGTTCGGGCCGCAAACCGTAATATTCCAACATGACCAGGCAATGAAACCAGAGATCGGCGGTCTCGTACACGATTTTTTCCGGCACGCCGTCCTTGGCCGCCATTACCGTTTCGGTAGCCTCTTCGCCGATCTTTTTCAGGATGGCGTCAGGCCCCTTGGACAGCAGCCGCGCCACGTACGACGCATCGGGCGAACCGCCGCGCTCGGGCCGGCGGCTGGCGATGGTGTCGGCCAGCCGCGACAGGAAATCGTTCATTTGTAGATGCTCTCGGGATCTTTCAGCACCGGGTCGGTCTCGATCCAGCGCGCGCCGTTTTCGGTGTCCAGGCGGCGGTAGAAGCAGCGCTCGCGGCCGGTGTGGCAGGCGATGCCGCCCACCTGCTCGACCCGCAGCAGCACCACGTCGCCGTCGCAGTCGAGCCGGATCTCGCGCACCCGCTGCACGTGGCCGGATTCTTCGCCTTTGCGCCACAGCCGGCCGCGCGAGCGCGACCAGTAGGTGGCGTTGCCGGTACGCAGCGTTTCGCGCAGCGATTCGCGGTTCAGGAAGGCGAACATGATCACTTTATTGGTGAGCACTTCCTGGACGATACCAGGCACCAGGCCGTTCTGGTCGTAGACGATGGCATCGAGCCAGGCGTCGGCGGCGGCTGCGGCCGCCTGGCCGTTGGCGGAAACCTGGCTCATGCTGCCTCCAGCCGCATCGGGATGCCGCGCGCGGCCATGAATCGCTTGGCCTGCTGCACGGTGTACTGGCCGTAGTGGAAGATGCTGGCCGCCAGCACCGCGTCGGCCCGGCCTTCGATCACGCCGTCGGCCAGGTCGTCGAGCGAGCCGACCCCACCCGATGCGATGACGGGGATGTCGACCGCGTCGGACACCGCGCGCGTCAGCGCCAGGTCGAAACCGCTGCGGGTGCCGTCGCGGTCCATGCTGGTGAGCAGGATCTCGCCGGCGCCGTCGGCCGCCATCTTGCGCGCCCAGGCGATGGCGTCGAGCCCGGTGGCGTTGCGTCCGCCATGGGTGAACACCTCCCAGCGCGCCGGCTCGCCGCCGGCCGACACGCGCTTGGCGTCGATCGCCACGACGATGCATTGCGAGCCGTACAGCGCGGCGGCATCGCGCACCAGCGTGGGGTTGGTGACGGCCGAGGTGTTGATGCCGACCTTGTCGGCGCCGGCGTTGAGCAGGCGCCGCACGTCGGCCACCTGCCGCACGCCGCCGCCCACCGTGAGCGGGATGAAGACCTGCGCGGCCACCTGTTCGATCACCGACAGGATCAGGTCGCGCTGGTCGCTGGAGGCGGTAATGTCGAGGAAAGTGATTTCATCGGCGCCCTGCTGGTCGTAGCGGCGCGCCACCTCGACCGGGTCGCCGGCGTCGACCAGGTTGACGAAATTGACGCCCTTGACCACGCGCCCGGCGGTAACGTCGAGACAGGGAATGATGCGCCGGGTCAGCATGCGAGGAAGACTTCCATTACGTTGCGCCGAGTTCGTCCGCGCGGGATTGCGCGGCCTGGAAATCGAGCGTGCCTTCGTAGATGCTGCGGCCGAGGATGGCGCCTTCCACGCCTTCGTCCTCCACCGAGCAGAGCTGTTCGATGTCGACCAGGCTGGCGATGCCGCCCGAGGCGATCACCGGAATGCGCACCTGCTGCGCCAGGCGCACGGTGGCTTCCAGGTTGACGCCGGACAGCATGCCGTCGCGGCCGATGTCGGTGTAGATGATGGACGAGCAGCCGTAGTCTTCGAACTTCTTGGCCAGGTCGACCACGTCGTGGCCGGTCAGCTTGCTCCAGCCGTCGGTGGCGACCCGGCCGTCCTTGGCGTCGAGGCCGACGATGATCTGGCCCGGGAAGGCGCCGCAGGCATCGTGCAGGAAGCCGGGGTTCTTGACCGCCGCGGTGCCGATGATGACGAACGAGATCCCGTTGTCGAGATAGCGCTCGATGGTGTCGAGATCGCGGATGCCGCCGCCGATCTGCACCGGGATGTCGTCGCCCACGGCGTCGACGATGGCGCGGATGGAGGCCTCGTTCTTGGGCTTGCCGGCCACCGCGCCGTTCAGGTCGACCAGGTGCAGGCGGCGCGCGCCCAGCCCCAGCCAGTGGCTGGCCATGGCGGCCGGTTCTTCGGAAAATACGGTGGCATCGTCGAGATCGCCCTGGCGCAGGCGGACACAACGACCGTCTTTGAGATCAATCGCAGGGATGAGGAGCATGGCGAATCAGGATGATATTCGGGTCGTAAGGCCACACGGGCGGCGGGTGGAACGGAGTGCGGACGCGGTTCGATTCACGGGTTCCATCGCGTGAAATTCTGATAGATGCGCAGCCCCGCGCCGGCGCTTTTTTCGGGGTGGAACTGGGTTGCAAAGATGTTATCCCTGGCTACCGCGCAGGTAAAGGCGCCGCCGTAGTCGGTTTGCCCGGCAATTACCCCTAAATCGGCCGGAACAACATGGTAACTGTGCACGAAATAGAAGTAGCTGTCGTCGGCCACGCCCTCCCATAATGGATGAGGACAGGTCTGGCGCACGCGGTTCCAGCCCATGTGCGGCACCTTCAGCCGCTCCGGGCCTTCGAACGCCGGGCCGGCGAAGCGCCTGACTTCGCCGCGGAAGACGCCCAGCCCTTCGGACGGCCCTTCCTCGCTGCGGTCGAACAGCATCTGCTCGCCCACGCACACGCCCAGCAGCGGCTTGCCGCGCGCGGCGCGCAGCACCGCCTCGCGCAGGCCGGCGGCGTCGAGGTTGCGCATGCAGTCGCGCATCGCGCCCTGGCCGGGGAACACCACCCGGTCGGCGGCGTCGATGCCGGCCGCGTCGGCGCAGATCCGCACCGTGGCCTCGGGCGCGACGTGCTCCAGCGCGCGCGCCACCGACCGCAGGTTGCCCATGCCGTAATCGACGATGGCAATGCTGGTCGTCACTTACAGCACTCCTTTGGTGGAAGGAACCACGCCGGGCGCGCGCGGGTCGAGCTCGACCGCCATGCGCAGCGCGCGGCCGAAGGCCTTGAACACCGTTTCGCACTGGTGATGGGCGTTGTCGCCGCGCAGGTTGTCGATGTGCAGCGTGACCAGGGCGTGGTTGACGAAGCCCTGGAAGAATTCGCGGGCGAGGTCGACGTCGAACTGGCCGATCATCGCGCGCGTGAACGGCACGTGGAATTCCAGGCCGGGGCGGCCGGAGAAATCGATCACCACGCGCGACAGCGCTTCGTCCAGCGGCACGTAGGCGTGGCCGTAGCGGCGGATGCCGGCCTTGTTGCCCACCGCCTTGGCCACCGCCTGGCCGAGCGTAATGCCGACGTCTTCGACCGTATGGTGGGCATCGATGTGCAGGTCGCCATCGGCCGTGATGTCGAGGTCGACCAGGCCGTGGCGGGCAATCTGGTCGAGCATGTGGTCGAGGAACGGCACGCCGGTATTCAGGGTCTGTTTGCCGGTGCCGTCGAGATTGACGGCGGCGCGGATGCGCGTTTCGTTGGTATTGCGGGTGATCTCGGCGGTACGCATGATCGGTTCCGGGTGATGGCTGTCGGGTGCCGCGGCCGGCGGCTGGGCTCCGCCCGAACCCGCGCCGCCTCGTTCAGTTCAGTATAGGGGCTATTTCAGGCGGCGTGGCGCGGGGCTGCGGCTGCGCAGGCGGCATTCCCGCCGCGCGGCCGCCCGCGTTCAGGGCTTCAGGCGGTACTCCGCGCTGCGGGCGTGGGCGGGCAGGCCTTCGCCGTGCGCCAGCGCCGAGGCGATGCGGCCCAGCGTTTGCGCGCCGGCGTCGGACACGTGGATCAGGCTGGAGCGCTTCTGGAAGTCGTACACCCCCAGCGGCGACGAGAACCGCGCGGTGCGGGCGGTGGGCAGCACGTGGTTGGGGCCGGCGCAGTAGTCGCCCAGCGCTTCCGACGTGTTGCGGCCCATGAAGATGGCGCCGGCGTGGCGGATCAGGCCGGCCCAGCGCTCGGGTTCGTCGGTGGAGATTTCCAGGTGCTCGGGGGCGATCCGGTTGGCGATGTCGCAGGCTTCGAACAGGTCGGCCACCTGGATCAGCGCGCCGCGCGACGACAGGCTGGCGCCGATGATGTCGGCGCGCGGCATGGTGGGCAGCAGGCGGGCGATGGCCTGCTCTACCTGGTCGAGGAAGGCGGCGTCGGGGCAGAGCAGGATGGCCTGCGCCATTTCGTCGTGCTCGGCTTGAGAAAACAGGTCCATCGCGATCCAGTCGGGGGGCGTGGCGCCGTCGCAGATCACCAGGATCTCGCTCGGGCCGGCGATCATGTCGATCCCCACGGTGCCGTAGACGCGCCGCTTGGCGGCCGCCACGTAGGCGTTGCCCGGGCCGACGATCTTGTCCACCGCCGGGATGTAGGCGGTGCCGTAGGCCAGCGCGCCCACCGCCTGGGCGCCGCCGATCGCGATCGCGCGGTCGACGCCGGCGATCGCCGCGGCGGCCAGCACCAGCGGGTTGCGCACGCCGCCCGGGGTGGGCGTGACCATGACCACCTCGGCCACGCCGGCCACCTTGGCCGGCAGCGCGTTCATCAGCAATGACGACGGATAGGCGGCCTTGCCGCCCGGCACGTACAGGCCGACGCGGTCGAGCGGCGTGACCTGCTGGCCCAGCACCGTGCCGTCGGCCTCGGTGTAGGTCCAGGTTTGCGCGCGCTGGCGCTCGTGGTAGGCGCGCACGCGCTCGGCCGCGGCTTCCAGCGCCGCGCGCTGGGCCGCCGGCAAGGCATCGCGCGCCGCCGCACAGTCGGCCAGCGGGATCTCCAGCGCCTCGATGCCGGCCGCGTCGACGCGGTCGAAGCGGCGGGTGTAATCCAGCACCGCCGCATCGCCACGGTTGCGCACGTCGAGCAGGATGTCGGCCACGGCACGGTCGATGGACGCATCTTCCGAGGCCTCATAGGCCAGCAGGCGATCCAGCCGCTGCCGAAAGTCGGCGCTGCGGGTGTCGAGTCGATTGATCAAAGCCATTTCAGTTGTCCACGGCGTTCCGCGCCGCGCGGCGGGCGATGCTCATGCCGGCATCTCCGAACTAGCACGGGCGAAAGCGTCGATCAGGGGCTGCAGGCGGTCCCGGCGCGTCTTCAGCGCGGCCTGGTTGACGATCAGGCGCGACGAAATCGGCATGATGTCTTCCACCGCGACCAGGTTGTTGGCGCGCAACGTGCTGCCGGTGGAGACCAGGTCGACGATGGCGTCGGCCAGCCCGACCAGCGGCGCCAGCTCCATCGACCCGTACAGCTTGATCAGGTCGACGTGCACGCCCTTGGCGGCGAAGTGCTCGCGCGCCGCCTGCACGTACTTGGTGGCCACGCGCAGCCGCGCGCCCTGGCGCACCGCGCTGGCATAGTCGAAGCCGGCCGGCACGGCCACGCACAGCCGGCACTTGCCGATGCGCAGGTCGATCGGCTGGTAGAGGCCGCCGCCGTGCTCGGCCGCATGCTCGATCAGCACGTCCTTGCCGGCCACGCCCATGTCGGCCGCGCCGTACTGCACATAGGTGGGCACGTCGGAGGCGCGCACGATGATGATGCGCACGCCGGGATCGCTGGTGGGCAGGATCAGCTTGCGCGATTTTTCCGGATCCTCGGCCGCCTCGATGCCGGCCGCGCCGAGCAGCGGCATCGTTTCCTCGAAGATCCGGCCCTTGGAAAGCGCCAGCGTAATCGGCGCGTTGGCGCTGGCCGCGAACGGGCTCATTGCCAGCTCCCCGCCACCCGCCGGATGTCGGCGCCGAGCTGGAGCAGCTTGCGCTCCATGCTTTCGTAGCCGCGGTCCAGGTGGTAGATGCGGTCGACCAGGGTTTCGCCCTCGGCCATCAGGCCGGCTATCACCAGGCTGGCGGAAGCGCGCAGGTCGGTGGCCATCACGGCGGCGCCCGACAGGCGCGGCACGCCGCGCACCACCGCGGTGTGGCCGTCGATGTCGATGTCGGCCCCCATGCGGCGCAGCTCCTGCACGTGCATGTAGCGGTTTTCGAAAATGGTTTCGGTGATGACCGCGGTGCCGTCGGCGATGGCGTTGAGCGCCATCAGCTGGGCCTGCATGTCGGTGGCGAAGCCGGGGTATTCCTGGGTGCGGAAATCCACCGCGCGCGGCCGCCCCGGCATGCCGGCCCGGATCCAGTCTGGCCCGCATTCGACGGCCAGCCCGGCCTGGCGGAGCTTGTCGAGCGTGGCGCCCATGCTGCCGGGGGCGACGTTGCGCAGCACGATCTCGCCGCCGGCGGCGCCCACCGCGCACAGGAAGGTGCCGGCCTCGATGCGGTCGGGCATCACGCGGTGCGTGGCGCCGTGCAGCCGCTGCACGCCCTCGACCACGATGCGGTCGGTGCCGTGGCCGCTGATGCGCGCGCCCATGGCAATCAGCAGTTCGGCCAGGTCGACCACCTCGGGCTCGCGCGCGGCGTTTTCGAGCACGGTGCGGCCCTCGGCCAGCACGGCCGCCATCAGCAGGTTCTCGGTGCCGGTGACGGTGACCATGTCGGTGCGGATGACGGCGCCCTGCAGGCGTTTGGCGCGGGCGACGACGAAGCCGTGCTCGATGCTGATGTCGGCCCCCATCGCGGCCAGGCCCTTGATGTGCTGGTCGACCGGGCGCTGGCCGATGGCGCAGCCGCCGGGCAGGCTGACGCGGGCCTCGCCGAAGCGGGCCAGCATCGGCCCCAGCACCAGGATCGACGCGCGCATGGTCTTGACCAGCTCGTACGGCGCCTCCAGCGCCTGCACCTGGTCGGCCGCCAGCACGACGCTGCTGCCGTCCTCGCCGTGGTCGGTGGTATCGCGCTCGGCCTTGACGCCGATCCGGCGCAGCAGCTTGAGCGTGGTGCCAATGTCGTTGAGCTGCGGGACGTTTTCCAGCGTGACGGTGTCGGCCGTGAGCAGCGCCGCGCACAGGCACGGCAGCGCCGCGTTCTTGGCGCCGGAGATCGCCACTTCGCCGCGCAGCGGGCGGCCGCCGGTGATCAGCAGTTTGTCCATCAGCTCGCCTCGAATTCGGCCGGGGTCAGGGTACGCATCGACAAGGCATGGATCTCGGCCCGCATCTTGTCGCCCAGCGCGGCATACACCATCTGGTGGCGGGCCAGGGAGCGCTTGCCTTCGAAGGCCGCGCTGACGATCACGGCCTCGAAATGCTGGCCGTCGCCCTGGACCTCGACGTGCTGGCAGGGCAGCCCGTCGACGATGTACTGCCGCACCAGTTCCGGCGTGGGGAGGGGGAGGTTCATGGTCAATAGCGTAGTTTGTAGCCCGAGAACAGCAGGCGCAGCGCGAACGCCGCCAGCAGCACGAAGGCGGCGCCGGTCACGGCCAGGCTGTGCCACGGCGAGACGTCGGCAATGCCGAAGAAACCGTAGCGGAAGCCGTCGATGGTGTAGAAGATCGGGTTCCAGTGCGACACCGCCTGCCAGAACGGCGGCAGCGAATGCACCGAGTAGAACACGCCGGACAGGAAAGTGGCCGGCACGATCAGGAAATTCTGGAAGGCCGCCATCTGGTCGAATTTCTCGGCCCAGATGCCGGCGATCAGGCCCAGCACGCCCATGATGCCGCTGCCGAGCAACGCGAAGACCGCCAGCCACAGCGGTTCGGCCACGTGGCCGGAGGAAAACAGCAGCGCGACCAGGTAGATGCCCAGCCCCACCACCAGCGCCCGCACGATCGAAGCCAGCACGTAGGCCCAGAAGAACTCCCAGGTGGTGAGCGGCGGCAGCAGGATGAACACCAGGTTGCCGGTGACCCGGCTCTGCATCAGCGACGACGACGCGTTGGCGAAGGCGTTCTGCAGCATGCTCATCATCATCAGCCCGGGGATCAGGAAGGCGGTGTACGGCACGCTGTCGTAGACGGTGACGCGGCCCTCCAGCACGTGGGCGAAGATCAGCAGGTACAGCACCGCGGTGACCACCGGCGCCGCCACGGTCTGGAAGCCGACCTTCCAGAAGCGCAGCATTTCCTTGTAGAACAGCGTGCCGAAGCCGGAACCGGCGTTCAGGTTCGGCTGCAGGCCGGGGAAGTTGTCGGCGGCGGCCGTGGCCGGGCGCGGCGCGTTCATGCCGCCTCCACGAGCTTGGCCGCCGGCGCGGGGGCCGGGCTGTGCATGATGTCGATGAAGGCGTCTTCCAGGTCGGCCGGCACCACTTCGATGCCCTCGATGACGCCGCCGGCCGCGCGCACCTGCGACAGCAGCGACTCCAGTTCCAGGCTGGACTCCAGCCGCAGCACCACGCGCCTGCCCTGCCGTTCGATCACGCGCGCGTCCAGCGCCGGCTGGCGGCCTGCGGGCCAGCCTTCGTGGCCCAGGTGCAGCACCAGGCGCGAGCCGCCCACCTTGGCCAGCAGCGCCCGGGTGGTATCGAGCGCGACGATGCGGCCGCCCTTGAGCATCGCGATGCGGCCGCACAGCTCCTCGGCCTCTTCCAGGTAGTGGGTGGTGAGCAGGATGGTGTGGCCGAGCTGGTTCAGCCGCGAGATGAACTGCCACAGCGTGCGGCGCAGGTCGACGTCGACGCCGGCAGTGGGCTCGTCCAGCACGATGACCGGCGGCCGGTGCACCAGGGCCTGGGCCACCAGCACGCGCCGCTTCATGCCACCCGACAGCGCGCGCATATTGGTGTCGGCTTTGGCGGTCAGGCCGAGGTTGGCCAGCACTTCATCGATCCAGTCGTCGTTCTTGCGCAGCCCGAAATAGCCGGACTGGATGCGCAGCGTCTCGCGCACCGTAAAAAAGGGGTCGAACACCAATTCCTGCGGCACCACGCCCAGCGCGCGGCGTGCGGCCTTGAAATCCGTCGCGACGTCGTAGCCGCATACGTACACCGAGCCGCTGGTGGGCTTGGCCAGGCCGGCCAGGATGGAGATGAGAGAGGTCTTGCCGGCGCCGTTGGGGCCCAGCAGGCCGAAGAATTCGCCGGGCTCGATCTCCAGGCTGACGTCGTCCAGGGCGCGCAGGCCGCCGGCGGAGGGCCCGGCGGTCAGGCGCCGCCACAGGCTGACGGGAGCCGGATACACTTTCGAGACATGCTCGATGCGGACAGCGGATGACATGGAGATAGGAGCCGGCAGGAAACCCTTGATTATAAGCGCGGCGGCACCGGGCCCCTGCCGCGCGCTTACTTCTTGGCCGACTCGAACTGCCGGTTGCGTTCCGCCAGCGACCGGATCAGGCCGTCGACCCCGCCCTGCGAAATCTGCTGCGAGAACTGGTTGCGGTAGTTTTCGATCAGCCACACGCCCAGCACGTTGACGTCGTAGACCTTCCACTGGCCATTGACCAGCTCGAGCCGGTAATCCACCGAGACCGGATCGCCCACCGGCTGCTTGATGATGGTGCGCACCACGGTGTCGGTGGCGCCCGGCTCGTGGCGCGACGGCTTGAGCTCGACCTGTGTCTGTTGCTTGACCGACGACACCGCGCCGCTATAGGTGCGGACCAGCGTGGTGCGGAATTCCTTGATCAGCGCCTGCTGCTGGTCGGGCGTGGCCTGGCGCCAATAGCGGCCGGCCGCCAGCCGCGTGGTCTTCTCGAAATCGACGTAGGGCAGCACCTTCTGGTCGACCAGCTGCAGCAGCCGCTGCGGGTCGCCCGCCTGGATGGCGGGATCGGCCTTGATCGCGGCCAGGACTTCGTCGGTCAGCTTGCGCACCAGCGCGTCGGGGCCTTCCTGCGCCTGGGCGCGGCCGGCGAAGACCGCCAGCGTCAGGGCCAGCAGCAGCGTGCCCAGCCACAGCAGGCGGCGCGCGAACGGCTGCAGCGCGGCCGCCCGCGAAGAAGAGGAATAGTTGTTCATCGTGGACCTATCGTTATGGCAAAAGCATTCCGGTCTGACCCCGCGCTGAACGCAGAGTTCAGACGGAACCGTCAGCGGCTGTTGCCGGCGGCCGGCTTGGCGTCATCGGGATCGTCGTAGTCGGGCAGGGAATAATCCGGCAGCGCCTCGTCGCCGCCGTTGCCCGGCCTGGCGCCGCGCACCAGCGAGTCGCGGCGCTGCAGATAGGCGTCGCGCGTGAAGGTGTAGGGGTCGAGCGCGACGTCGTTCAACAGATTGCCCACCTGCAACAGCTTGGCGCGGGTGTCGACCGCGCGCAGGCCGTACAGCGAATTGCGCACCGGCACGTCGTCGACCAGATTGCCGATGGAGACCGGGTCGGCGTAGAAGTCGACCGCGGTGCCGCTGGCGTCGCGGATGGTGCTGGGACCGAGCAGCGGCAGCACCAGGTACGGACCCGGGCCCAGCCCCCACACGCCCAGCGTCTGGCCGAAATCGGCATGGATGCGCGGCGCGTTGTTGGCCGAGGCGACGTCGAAGCAGCCGAACACGCCGACCGTGCTGTTGAACAGCACGCGCAGGACGGTGTTGATGCCGTCGGGCGCGCGGTTCTGCAGGAAGCTGTTGGCGGCCGACCAGACGTCGTCCAGGTTGGAGAACACATTGCTGACGCAGGAACGCACGGGCTGCGGCACGACGTCGACATAGCCTTGGGCCACCGGCTTGAGCACGTGGCGGTCTACGGTGTCGTTGAACTTGTAGACGCCACGGTTGAAGCCTTCCAGCGGATCGCGGGGATCGCCGCCTTGGCCCTGCGTGGCGGCACAGCCGCTCAATAAGGCGGCGAGCGCCATTGCAAGCAGATTCTTATTCATTTTGGTATTCGTGAACGGGCTAAGGGGCGGCGGGCTGCGGCGCGGCGGGCGCGGGAGCGGGCTGTCCGGCGGGCGGCGCGGATTGGCCTGCGGGCGGGCCTTCCGCGGCTTTGCTGTACAGGAACTGGCTGATCAGATTTTCCAGCACCACCGCGCTTTGGGTGTAACGAATCTTGTCTCCCTGGGCGAAGTTCTTCTCGTCGCCGCCGGGTTCGATGCCGATGTATTGTTCCCCCAACAGGCCGGAGGTCAGGATCTTGGCCGACGAGTCGGTGGGAAAGCGGTAGCGCGCGTCCATGTCGAGCGTGACCACGCCCTGGAACATCTGGTCGTCGAACGCGATGCCGCGCACCCGGCCCACCACCACGCCGGCGCTCTTGACCGGCGCGCCCGCCTTGAGGCCGCCGATGTTGTCGAAATTGGCGGTGACCTGGTAGGTCGAGCCATACGAAAAACTGCTCAGGTTGCCGGCCTTGAGCGCCAGGAACACCAGCGCCAGCCCGCCCAGCAGGACGAACAGCCCCACCCACAGATCCACTTTGTCACGCGACATTTTCCAGTCCTCCGGCCGTGCCCGCGGCGCGGCCTGTTGTTTCTTTCAGCGGGGCCCGTCAATCCCCGAACATGAGGGCGGTGAGCAGGAAGTCCAGCCCGAGCACCGCCAGCGAACCGATCACCACCGTGAGCGTGGTGGCGCGCGACACGCCCTCGGGCGTGGGCTTGGCGCGATAGCCGCTGTGCAGCGCGATCAGCGTGACCGCGAAGCCGAACACGACGCTTTTCACGACGCCGTTGCCGACGTCCTTCCAGACGTCGACCCCGCCCTGCATCTGCGACCAGAACGAACCCTGGTCGATGCCGATCATCAGCACGCCCACGCCCCAGCCGCCCAGCACGCCGACCGCGGAAAACACCGCCGCCAGCAGCGGCATCGCGATCACGCCGCCCCAGAAGCGCGGCACCAGCACGCGGCGGACCGGGTCGACCGCCATCACTTCCATCGCCGACAACTGCTCGCCGGCTTTCATCAGGCCGATCTCGGCCGTGAGCGAGGTGCCGGCGCGGCCGGCGAACAGCAGCGCGGTCACCACCGGCCCCAGCTCGCGCACCAGCGCCAGCGCCACCAGCAGGCCCAGCGCCTCTTCCGAGCCGTAGCGGTTGAGCGTGTAATAGCCCTGCAGGCCCAGCACGAAACCCACGAACAGGCCCGACACGGCGATGATGATCAGCGAATAATTGCCGATGAAGTGGATCTGCTGCACCACCAGCCGCGGCCGGCGCAGCGCCGTGCCGCTCTTGGCCAGCAGGCCGAGGAAGAAGCGGAAGAAATTGCCCAGGCCGGCGACCCAGTCGAGCGCGCCGCCGCCCAGCGCCATCAGGAACCGCGACACCACGTTATTCATGGCCGCGCCCTCCGCTGCCGGTCGAGCCAGGCCTGGTAGGCCGGCGTTTCAGGGTAGTGGAAAGCCACCGGGCCGTCGGGCTCGCCGCGCAGAAACTGGCGCACGAACGGATCGGTGGAGGCCGACAGCTCGGCCGGCGTGCCGGCGGCCACCAGCGAGCCGCGGCCCAGCAGGTAGACGCGGTCGGCGATCGCGAACGATTCCTGCACGTCGTGGGTGATCAGCACCGAGGCGCAGCCCAGGGTGTCGGCCATGTGGCGGATCAGCTGCGCGGTCACGCCCAGCGAGATCGGGTCCAGGCCGGCGAAAGGCTCGTCATAAAGGATGAGCTCGGGGTCGAGCACCACCGCGCGCGCCAGCGCCACCCGCCGCGCCATGCCGCCGGAAATTTCCGAGGTGCGCAGGTAGGCCGCCGCCTTCAGGCCGACGGCCTGCAGCTTGCCCAGCACGATGTCGAGGATCTCGGCCTCGGGGCGCCGGGTATGCTCGCGCAGCGGGAAGGCGACGTTCTCGAACACATCGAGGTCGGTGAACAGGGCGCCCTGCTGGAACAGCACGCCCATCTGCTGGCGCACCTTGAACAGTTCCGCGTCCGCCAGCCCGGCCAGGTCGCGGCCGAGCGCGCGCACCGTGCCCCGCTGCGGCGCCAGTTGCCCGACCGCCGCGCGCAGCAGCGTGGTCTTGCCGGATCCGGAGCCGCCCATCACCGCCACGACCTCGCCGCGCCCGACCTGCATGTCGATGTCTTTCAGGATGGTGCGGTCGCCGTAGCCCACCGACAAGCCTTCGAAGGCCAGCGCGGTCTCGTGCGCGGGTGGGACGGGGGTCTCCGTATCGGGCATTGGAACGGGTGTGCGGTCGCGTGGGGGCGCCCAGGGGGTGCCGGGTTCTTGGGAGCGGTCGATTCTAGCAGTTGTGCCGCGCAGCACGGGGGAAGCAGCGCACGGCGCAGGGACATTGCCCGGCTTCGGGCAGCGCGGCTTTCATGGCGCCCGGAGTATGCGGCAACTGCGGCAATATCCCCGCAAAGGCCGCCGCACGGGGCTTGCGGGGAAGGCGGGTAAACCGAGGCGCATGCGTCCCCAGGTTTGTGTCATGGCAATCTTTGCAGTCGGTTGAAACGGCTTTTGCGCTTTCTGCAACACCACGGAAAGAACTTTTGGGGACGCGGGTGGATTTTTCAAGCGCTGTATGGGATATTAAATAACAATTATTCTCATTAATATTAGTGATCGCGCCGCCGCGGTTCGGCGGCGCGTCCTGCCGGGGCCGGCGTGGGGCCGCCCGGATCCCCCGAAGAATGATTCGTCGCCACCCATCCGTTGGAGTTGTTATGTCGTCGCACATCAAGAGCCGCAAGCATCCCGTTGCCGGAAGCATGCGCACTCAAACCTCGTTGGCCACCTCGGCCGCCCTGGCCGCCGGACTGGCGCTGAGCCTGCCGGCCGGCGCCCAGACCACGCCGCCGGCCACCGCCGCCTCGCCCACCCTGCCCGCCGTCCGGGTCGAGGGCCAGGCCGCGAGCGAAGGCTACAAGGTCGATCAGCTGTCGTCGCCCAAGTTCACCCAGCCCCTGGTGGACACGACGCAGACCATCACGGTCATCCCGCAGGAAGTGATCCGGCAGCAGCAGGCCACCACGCTCACGGAAGCCATGCGCAACGTGGCCGGCGCCGGCACTTTCTTCGCCGGCGAGAACGGCAACACCAGCGTGGGTGACGCGATCTTCATGCGCGGCATCAATACGTCCAACAGCATCTATGTCGACGGCATCCGCGACACCGCGACGGTGTACCGCGACATGTTCAACATCGAATCGGTGGAAGTGGTCAAGGGCCCGTCGGGCTCCGACTTCGGCCGCAGCGCCCCCAGCGGCTCGATCAACCTGGCCACCAAGAAGCCCCACCTGGAAAACAGCTTCGACGCCACCGGCAGCCTGGGCACCGACAGCTACCTGCGGGGCACCATCGACTGGAACCGCCAACTGGGCGAAACCTCGGCCATGCGGCTGAACGTAATGGGCCACAAGGCCGACGTGCCCGGCCGCGACAAGGTCGACAACGAACGCTGGGGCGTGGCGCCCTCGCTGGCGTTCGGCCTGAACACGCCCACCACGGTATACCTGGACTATGTCCACGTGAAGCAGAACAACACGCCGGACGGTGGGATTGCGACCCTTGGAATGGGCCTTCAGGGTAAGAAAATAGACCAATTCCCCTGGCTGGCCTCGGCTCCGAAAGTGGATAGCAGCAACTTCTACGGCACGGCATCTGACCACGACGACTCGACCACCGACATGCTGACAGCTCGCATCGAGCACAAGTTGTCGGCTGACACCACGATTCGCAACATTACGCGCTGGGCCCAAACCAAGCAGAATTACCTGCTGACCGCATTCATGTACAGCCCTGAGCCGGGTCGTAACGGCTCCGCCCCCAGCCTCACGTACAACCCTGCGAATCCTACGGACTATTCGCAATGGTTCATGGCCCGCAGCCCGCTGAATTTCCGCGATTCCGACAATCAGATCATCACGAACCAGACTAACCTGACAAGCAAGTTTGCGACTGGCAGCCTCAAACATACCGTCAGCGCAGGCTTTGAGCTGATCCGCGAGGAACAGACGCTGTACAACCATACCGGCTCAGCCCCGGCTGTCAATGTGTATAACCCGAACAGCAATGTGTTTGCCGTCGACAATGGCAGCATCAATTCCAACAAAGGTAAGACCGACACGATCGCTGCCTATGCATTCGACACCGTTGAACTGACTGATCGAGTACAAGTCAATGGCGGCCTGCGGGTGGACCACTACAAGACTGAGTACTCGGGGTACTCCAGCGCCACGGCAACCGCGCCAGTAGACCTGAAGACCTCCGACACGCTCTTCACCTGGAAGCTTGGCGCTCTCTATCGCCTCGCCCCCAATGGGAACGTCTACGCGAACTACGCTGTTTCGCGGCAAGCCCCGGGCGGCGCAAACTTCTCCCTGGCCTCGAGCAGTGGACCGGAAGGTGCACAAAGCGTGGCCCCTGGCAAGGCCAAGACGTTCGAATTGGGTACCAAGTGGGAATTGTTCGAGAAGCGCCTGCTGACTTCGGCTGCGCTGTTCCGGACCGATATCGATAACCAGGTCGTAGCGCTGGAAGACAATACTAGCTACGGTCAGATCGGCAGTCAGCGCATCCAGGGCCTGGAACTTGGCGCCGTTGGTACCATCACCCCGCGCTGGTCGGTCATGGGCGGTTATACCTACCAACACGCAACCATCGAACAAGGCAATTCAATTACCTCTGACGGCTCTGATCTCCTCGGCTACACGCCTAAGCACGCGGTGTCGCTGTGGTCGACCTATCGGCTGCCCAGCGGCGTAACATTGGGCGGCGGAGCCCGCTACGTCAGCAAGTTGACGAAGGGCTCTGACGCCGATAACTACGTCCCGTTCAGTACCGACGGCTACGTAGTTTTCGACGCGATGGCCAGCTACCAGTTGAACCGCAACATCAGCCTGCAGCTGAACATTTATAACCTGTTCGACAAGGACTACACGGCCTCTATCAACAAGAGCGGCTATCGCTACATGCTCGGCACGCCACGCACCGCGATCCTGAGCGCCAACATCAGCTTCTGATCCTTGGCGGCCGCCAAGCCGCCCGCCGAACCGGATGTTGCGATAGCTCAAGTCCGCAGGGGAAGCCGATGCTAGACTTCCCTGCACCGACGCCTACCGGCATCGCCGGTAGGCGTTTCCGTTTCAGGAATCTACATCATGATGCTGCACATTCCCGCCGTCCTCACCAAGGACGAAGTGCGCCAGTTGCGGCAGCGGCTCGACGCGGCGGACTGGATCGACGGCCGCGCGACGGTCGGCTCGCAGGGGGCGCAATTCAAGCGCAACCGGCAGCTGCCGGAGCATTCGCCGGTCAGCCAGGAGCTGGGGCGGATCGTCCAGAAAGCCGTGATGTCGCACCCGATGTTCTTCGCCGCGGCGCTGCCTGCGCGCACGATGGTGCCGCTGTTCAATCGCTACGAAGGCAGCGAAACCTACGGCGCGCACGTGGACGGCGCCGTGCGCGGCGTGCCGGGGGCCGACTACCGGCTGCGCACCGACCTGTCTTCCACGGTGTTCCTGAGCGAACCGGAAGACTACGACGGCGGCGAGCTGATCGTGCACGACACTTTCGGAGAGCACGAGGTCAAGCTGCCGGCCGGCGACATGGTGCTGTACTCATCCAGCAGTCTGCACCGGGTCGAGCCCGTCACGCGCGGCGCGCGGGTCGGCGCCTTCTTCTGGACGCAAAGCATGATCCGCGACGACAGCGCGCGCACCATGCTGTTCACGCTCGACACAACCATCCAGTCGCTGCGCGAGAAGTACGGCGAAACGCCGGAGGCGGTGGCGCTGACCGCCCATTACCACAACCTGCTGCGGCGCTGGGCCGAACCCTGAAAAACGAACCGCGGCGCAAGGCCGCGGTCGGTAAACGGCGGCCGCGCGACCGACGGGCCGCGAGCCGCGAAGCCGCGCTCAGCGCGGCAGCGTGGTCGACCCCATCAGGAACTCGTCGACCGAGGCCGCGCACTGGCGGCCTTCGCGGATCGCCCACACCACCAGCGACTGCCCGCGGCGCATGTCGCCCGCCGCGAATACCTTGTCGACGCTGGTGCGGTAGTCATCCGTATTGGCGCGGGCATTGCCGCGGCCGTCGCGTTCCACGCCGAAAGCTTCCAGCACCTTCTGCACCGGCGACACGAAGCCCATCGCGAACAGCACCAGGTCGGCCGGGATCTCGAATTCCGAACCCGGCACGTCGCTCATCTTCATCTGGCCGTTCTCGTCGCGCTTCCACTCCAGGCGGTTGCCGACCAGCGAGGTGACCTTGCCGTTCTGGCCGCGGAAGGCCTTGGTGGTGACCGACCAGTCGCGCACCGCGCCCTCTTCGTGCGACGACGAAGTGCGCAGGCGGATCGGCCAGTACGGCCAGGTCAGCGCCTTGTTCTCGGACTCGGGCGGCTGCGGCATGACCTCGAACTGGGTGACCGATTTGGCGCCGTGGCGGTTGCTGGTGCCGACGCAATCGGAACCGGTATCGCCGCCGCCGATCACGACCACGTGCTTGCCGGCCGCCGAGATCTGGCCCTTGATCTGGTCGCCCGCGTTGACCTTGTTCTGCTGGCGCAGGAAGTCCATCGCGAAGTGGACGCCGTCGAGCTCGCGGCCCTCGATCGGCAGGTCGCGCGGCGTTTCGGCGCCGCCGGAGATGACGATGGCGTCGAACTCGGCCTGCAGTTCGTCGGGCGTCTTGACCGCCAGCGCGCCGCCCACCGAGAACGAGGCGGCGTCTTCGGGACGGCCGACGAAAGTGGAGGGACGGAAGGTGACGCCTTCCTGCTCCATCTGCGCCATGCGGCGGTCGATATGCGCCTTGTCGAGCTTGAAGTCGGGGATGCCGTAGCGCAGCAGGCCGCCGATGCGGTCGTTCTTCTCGAACAGCGTGACATCATGGCCTGCGCGCGCCAGTTGCTGGGCACAGGCCAGGCCGGCCGGGCCGGAACCTACCACGGCCACTTTCTTGCCGGTCTTGACCTTGGGGATCTGCGGCACGACCCAGCCGTTTTCCCAGGCGCGGTCGATGATGGCGTGCTCGATCGACTTGATGCCTACCGCGTCGTTGTTGATGTTCAGCGTGCAGGCGGCCTCGCACGGGGCGGGGCAGATGCGGCCGGTGAACTCGGGGAAGTTGTTGGTGGAATCCAGCACCGCGAACGCCTGCCTCCAGTTCTGGCGGTAGACCAGGTCGTTCCAGTCGGGAATGATGTTGTTGACCGGGCAGCCGTTGGTGCAGAACGGGATGCCGCAGTCCATGCAGCGCGCGCCCTGCACCTTGGCCTGCTCGTCGCTGAGGTGCATGACGAATTCTTTGTAGTGCCTGACGCGCTGCGTCGGCGCCTCGGCCGCTTCCTGCAAGCGCTGGTACTCGAGAAATCCGGTGACCTTACCCATGAGTTTTTCCTGACAATTCCGTTGCGGCGGTGGCAAAGCCCCCAGCCTTTTCAACCTTTATTGAGATTACGCCCCACCCACCGAGGATGCGGCGGATCCGGCTCCGCCGGTCCGCCCGCATCGCCCCCTGGGGGGCGCGCGAAGCGCGTAGGGGGGGCCTCCTCAAGCCGCGATTTTTTGCGGCGTCCCGGCATCCCACAGTTCGCCCAGCGCGCGCCGGTATTCCAGCGGCATGACCTTGACGAACTTGCCGCGCGAGCTTTCCCAGCTGTCGAGGATGTTGCGCGCGCGCGTGCTGCCGGTGTAGCGGAAGTGGGACTCCACCAGCCGCCGCAGGATGGCCTCGTCGGTATCGCGCTCGCCGCCGCGCACCGCGCTGTGCCACAGGCGCGGGCTGCCGTCCTTTTCCTGCAGCGCCGCCGGCAGCACCGGCTCGAGCTCGACCATGGCCAGGTTGGTGCGCTGGCGGAAGCTGCCTTCCGGGTCGAACACGTAGGCGATGCCGCCCGACATGCCGGCCGCGAAGTTGCGCCCGGTATGGCCGAGCACGACCACCGTGCCGCCGGTCATGTATTCGCAGCCGTGGTCGCCCACGCCCTCCACCACCGCGGCGGCGCCGGAGTTGCGCACCGCGAAGCGCTCGCCGGCCACGCCGTTGAAGTAGGCCTCGCCCGCCAGCGCGCCGTACAGCACCGTGTTGCCGGCGATGATCTGCTCCGGCCCCTCGCCGCGGAAGTCGTTGGGCGAGCGCACGATGATGCGGCCGCCCGACAGCCCCTTGCCGACGTAGTCGTTGCCCTCGCCGACCAGGTCGAGCGTGATGCCGTGCGCCAGGAAGGCGCCGAAGCTCTGGCCCGCCGTGCCGTTGCACTGGATGTGGATGGTGTCGTCGGGCAGCCCTTCGTAGCCGTACTTGCGCGCCACCATGCCCGACAGCATCGTGCCGATGGTGCGGTTGACGTTGCGCACGGTGGTGATGAAGGACACCTTCTCGCCGCGCTCCAGCGCCGGCCGGCTGCGTTCGATCAGCTGGTGGTCGAGCGCCTTGGCCAGGCCGTGGTCCTGCTCTTCCACCTGGCGGCGGGCCACTTCGGCCGGCACCGCGGGCTGGTGGAAGATGCGGCTGAAGTCGAGCCCGCGCGCCTTCCAGTGCTGGATGCCCTGGCGCATGTCGAGCAGGTCTGAACGGCCGATCAGGTCGTCGAACCTGCGGATGCCCAGCTGCGCCATCAGTTCGCGCACTTCCTCGGCCACGAAGAAGAAGAAGTTGACCACGTGCTCGGGCTTGCCCTGGAACTTGGCGCGCAGCACCGGATCCTGGGTGGCCACGCCCACCGGGCAGGTGTTCAGGTGGCACTTGCGCATCATGATGCAGCCTTCCACCACCAGCGGCGCGGTGGCGAAGCCGAACTCGTCGGCGCCCAGCAGCGCCCCGATGACGACGTCGCGGCCGGTCTTCATCTGGCCGTCGGCCTGCACCCGGATGCGGCCGCGCAGGCGGTTCAGCACCAGGGTCTGCTGGGTCTCGGCCAGGCCGAGTTCCCACGGCGTGCCGGCGTGCTTGATGGACGACACCGGCGAGGCGCCCGTGCCGCCGTCATGGCCGGCGATCACCACGTGGTCGGACTTGGCCTTGGCCACGCCGGCCGCCACCGTGCCCACGCCCAGTTCCGACACCAGCTTGACCGAGATCGAGGCGTGCGAATTGGCGTTCTTCAGGTCGTGGATCAGCTGGGCCAGGTCTTCGATCGAGTAGATGTCGTGGTGCGGCGGCGGCGAGATCAGGCCCACGCCCGGCACCGAGAAGCGCAGCTTGGCGATGTATTCGGTGACCTTGTGGCCGGGCAGCTGGCCGCCCTCGCCCGGCTTGGCGCCCTGCGCCATCTTGATCTGGATCTGGTCGGCGCTGGCCAGGTATTCCGACGACACGCCGAAGCGGCCCGAGGCCACCTGCTTGATGCGCGAGCGCAGCGAATCGCCGGCCTTCAGCGGCACGTCGGCCACGATGCGCTCGGCGCCCAGCACCGAGGCCAGCGTGTCGCCGTCCTTGATGCCGGCATCGCCCGCTTGCAGCTCGGCGCGGTAGCGCAATTCGTCTTCGCCGCCCTCGCCCGTGTTCGACTTGCCGCCGATGCGGTTCATCGCCACCGCCAGCACCGCGTGCGCCTCGGTGGAGATCGAGCCGAGCGACATCGCGCCGGTGGCGAAGCGCTTGACGATTTCCTTGGCCGGCTCGACCTCGTCCAGCGGCACGGCCTTGGCCGGGTCGAAACGGAACTCGAACAGGCCGCGCAGCGTCATGTGGCGGCGGCTCTGGTCGTTGATGATCTGCGCGTACTCCTTGTACGTGCGGTAGCTGTCGGCGCGCGTGGAATGCTGCAGCTTGGCGATCGCGTCGGGCGTCCACATGTGCTCTTCGCCGCGGACGCGGAAGGCGTACTCGCCGCCTTCGTCGAGCGCGTTGCGCAGGATCGGGTCGTCGCCGAAGGCCGCCTTGTGCATGCGGATGGCTTCCTCGGCCACCTGGAAGATGCCGATGCCTTCCACGCTGCTGGCGGTGCCGGGGAAATACTGCTCGACCAGCTTGCGCGACAGGCCGACGGCTTCGAAGATCTGCGCGCCGGTGTACGACATATAGGTGGAGATGCCCATCTTGGACATCACCTTCTGCAGGCCCTTGTCGATCGCCTTGACGAAGTTGTAGATCGCCTTGTCGGCCTTCTCGGCGTCGCCGCCGGCTTCCTCGACCAGGGTTTCCATCGCCAGGTAGGGATGGATGGCCTCGGCCCCGTAGGCGCCCAGCAGCGCGAAGTGGTGGACCTCGCGCGCCGAGCCGGTTTCCACCACCAGGCCGGTGCTGGTGCGCAGGCCGGCGCGGATCAGGTGCTGGTGCACGGCCGAGGTGGCCAAGAGCGCCGGGATCGGCACGCGCGTGGCGTCGACCCGGCGGTCGGACACGATCATGATGTTGTAGCCGCCGCGCACGGCCTCGACCGCCTGCGCGCAGAGCGCGGCGATGCGGGCCTCGATGCCTTCCTTGCCCCAGGCGGCCGGATAGGTGGCGTCGAGCTCGAAGCTGCGGAACTTGCCCGAGGTGACGCGCTCGATGTGGCGGATCTGCGCCATGTCGGCGAAGTCGAGCACCGGCTGCGCCACTTCCAGGCGCAGCGGCGGGTTGACGTTGTTGATGTCGAGCAGGTTGGGCTTGGGCCCGATGAACGACACCAGCGACATGACCAGGTTTTCGCGGATCGGGTCGATCGGCGGGTTGGTGACCTGCGCGAACAGCTGGCGGAAGTAGTTGTACAGGCTCTTGTTCTTGTTCGACAGCACCGCCAGCGGCGAGTCGTTGCCCATCGAGCCGGTGGCTTCCTCGCCCAGCGCGGCCATCGGGCGCAGGATGAACTTGTAGTCTTCCTGGCTCCAGCCGAAGGCCTGCTGGCGGTCGAGCAGCGGCACCGAGGAACGGCCTTCCTCGATCACTTCGCGCGCGGGCTCGGCCAGCGTGTCGAGCTTGATGCGGATGCGCTCGATCCACTGCCGGTAGGGCTTGCTGTTGGCGAGCTGGTCTTTCAGTTCCTTGTCGTCGATGATGCGGCCCTGTTCCAGGTCGATCAGGAACATCTTGCCGGGCTGCAGGCGCCACTTCTTGACGATCTTGCTCTGCGGGATCGGCAGCACGCCGGATTCCGAGGCCATGATGACCAGGTCGTCATCCGTGACGATGTAGCGCGCCGGGCGCAGGCCGTTGCGGTCGAGCGTGGCGCCGATCTGGCGGCCGTCGGTGAAGGCGATCGCGGCCGGGCCGTCCCACGGCTCCATCATGGCGGCGTGGTATTCGTAGAAGGCGCGGCGGGCTTCGTCCATTTCCGCATGCTGTTCCCACGCCTCGGGGATCATCATCATGATCGCGTGGGCGATCGGGTAGCCCGACATCACCAGCAGTTCCAGACAGTTGTCGAACGTGGCGGTATCGGACTGGCCCTCGTAGACGATGGGGTACAG
Source organism: Pigmentiphaga soli (assembly GCF_039541095.1). Taxonomy (NCBI): domain Bacteria; kingdom Pseudomonadati; phylum Pseudomonadota; class Betaproteobacteria; order Burkholderiales; family Alcaligenaceae; genus Pigmentiphaga; species Pigmentiphaga soli. The sequence continues at coordinate 216,454 of NZ_BAABFO010000002.1, read as the reverse complement.
CTTCTTCAGGTCGGCGCCCAGCACCGGCGACTGCATCACGCCTTCGCGCGCGCGCAGCCAGTTGAAGTTGCCCTTGACGGTGTTGATTTCGCCGTTGTGGGCGATCAGGCGGTAGGGGTGGGCCAGCGGCCAGGCCGGGAAGGTGTTGGTGGAGAAGCGCTGGTGCACCAGCGCGAGCGCCGACACCGTGCGCGGATCGGCCAGGTCGCGGTAGTAGCGGCCCACCTGGTCGGCCAGCAGCAGGCCTTTGTAGACCACGGTGCGCGACGAGATCGACGGCACGAAATATTCCTTGCCGTGCTTGAGCTGCATGCTCTGGATGGCGTGCGAGGCCATCTTGCGGATCACGTACAGCTTGCGCTCGAGCGCGTCGGGCACCATCACGTCGCCGCCGCGGCCGATGAACAGCTGGCGGATGACGGGCTCCACCTTCTTGACGGCGGGCGACATCGGCATTTCAGTATCGATCGGCACGTCGCGCCAGCCGAGCACGACCTGGCCCTCGGCGCGCACGGCGCGCTCGAGTTCCTGCTCACAGGCCAGGCGCGAGGCGATTTCCTGCGGCAGGAACACCATCGCCACGCCGTATTCGCCGGGAGCCGGCAGCTCCACGCCCTGGGCCGCCATTTCCTCGCGGTAGTAGGCGTCGGGGATCTGGATCATGATGCCGGCGCCGTCGCCCATCAGCGGGTCGGCCCCCACCGCGCCGCGGTGGTCGATGTTCTCGAGGATCTTCAGGCCCTGCTGGATGATGGAGTGGCTCTTCTTGCCCTTGATGTGGGCAACGAAGCCGACGCCACAGGCGTCGTGCTCGTTGCGCGGATCGTACAGCCCCTGGGCGGCCGGCAGGCCGATGCGGCTGGCGTCGACGACCGCGGTGTGCACGGTCGGGGCGGATTCCTGGTGGGAATGGGGCATTTCGCGCTCCGGAAAGCGGATCGCGGCGCGTGGGTGCGGGCCGGCGAGCCGGGAAAACGGGGCCGGCGGCGCCGGCGTTTGCGGAGGCCGTCTGTATGACAAACATCCAGGTTCGACGATACTGCGCCGCACCACCTGATGCAAGGACTATAATTAGGGGAGTGTCCCTATTTTATATCCTGGTGTCACCCAACTCGCTTTTTATTGGGGACACATTATTGTCTGGCGGATTTTCGAGGGCTGGCGGCGCGTTGTCGGCCGGCGCCTTGCGCGGCCGCCCGCGGCGCGCCGCCACCGGGCGGCGGCTGGCGCTCTGGCTCAGGTCGGCCAGGAAGGCTTCGCCGCCCAGCGCCCACTGCCCTTGCAACGCCTGCTCGATGCGGCGCGCCTGGGTCAGGCCCAGGCCGTCCAGCACCATCCGGCGGTAGACCGCCTGGCGGTCGAACGGCGTGTTGCCGCAGGCCCAGTAGTCGGTGTGGTCGCTTACCAGGCCTTGCGGCGCGGCGCCCATGTGCTGGGCCGCCGACGACCAGCGCCAGTGCTCGCCCTCGGCCACCAGCGCCTGCCGCACGGGCAGCGTTTCCAGCCAGATCAGCGCCGGCAGCACCCAGGCGGCGGGTTCCACCAGCGTGGAGCGGAAACGCCCGGCGTATACCCGGCCGGACCGCAGGTGGGCCGCCAGGCGGCGCCCCAGCGCCTGCAGCAGGGCCGACATGCCGGCCGGGCCGGCCGGCGTGGCCAGCAGCACCAGCTGGTCGGGGGTCAGCACCCAGCCGTGGATGGCCACTTTCTGGGTGCGGGCGTCTTCCGCCAGCCAGGCCACGATGCGGTCCGGCATGTCGGCGCCGGGCGCGGCGCCCGGCATGGCCAGCGGCGATGCGAAGCGGGCCTGGGCCAGATGGGGCAGATCGGGAGCATACAAGCGCGGAAGGCGTGCCATGTCGGACGTCTCCAATTGGGGTCGGATCGGCGCGGCGGGCGCGGCGCTTGCTGGCGCACTAAGCGCGTTTCCGAGAACGATTGCGGGAGTTTCCTGTCTATACCTTAACCGCAGAGCGGTCCGTTGGGTAAGTCAAAGTTTCGAAAACGGCGCATTGCCGTCCCCGCGGTCTTGCAATGCAACAACGATACTTCGCTATCGCTCCAATCGAAAAGTCCCATTAGCACTCCAATCCACCGAGTGCTAACCTTCGTCCAGGAGGTAAGCCATCCATGAAAAGCGCCAATTCATCCAGCATGATCGTCCCCGCCGCCACCAATCCCGGCGCGCTGGCCATGGCGATCGCCAATCCGGGCGCCCTCGGCACGATCGACGCGTACATCGGCGCGGTCAACCGCCTGCCGGTGCTGACGGCAGAACAGGAATCGACCCTGGCGCGCCAGTACCGCGACGGGCAGGACCTCAACGCCGCGCGCGAACTGGTGCTGTCGCACCTGCGCCTGGTCGTGGCGATCGCGCGACAGTACCTGGGCTACGGGCTGCCGCACGCCGACCTGATCCAGGAGGGCAACGTCGGCCTGATGAAGGCGGTCAAGCGGTTCGACCCCGATCGCGGCGTGCGCCTGGTGTCGTTCGCGATCCACTGGATCAAGGCCGAAATCCACGAGTACATCCTGAAGAACTGGCGGCTGGTCAAGGTGGCCACCACCAAGGCGCAGCGCAAGCTGTTCTTCAACCTGCGCAGCATGAAGCGCGAGGCCCATGCGCTCACGCCCGAGCAGGTGGAAGAGATCGCCACCAGCCTCAACGTGCGCCCGCAAGACGTGGCCGAGATGGAAGTGCGGCTGTCCGGCCAGGACATGGCCCTGGAGGGGCGCGGCACGGATGACGGCGAGACCGATTTCGCGCCCATCGCCTACCTGTCCGACGAAGGGCGCAGCGAGCCCAGCCACGTGCTGGAAGACCGCCGGCGCGACCAGCTGCACGGCGAAGGCCTGAGTTCGGCGCTGGAAACGCTGGACGCGCGCTCGCGGCGCATCATCGAGGCCCGCTGGCTGCAGGATGAGGGCGGCTCCACGCTGCAGGAACTGGCCGACGAGTTCGGCGTGTCGGCCGAGCGGATCCGCCAGATCGAGGCGCGCGCGATGACCAAGATGCGCGGCGCGCTGGCGGACTACGCCTGAGGCGCGGCGGCTGTCACAGCCGGTTACTCGAACGCGCGGGAACGCGAAAAAAAACCTGGCGATGCGCGAACTTCCCTACGCGTTGGGTGCCTAATAGACAGGTAGGGCACGATCCGGCGCAACGCCATCGTGTCGGAACCGGGCGGCTCCCCCCCGCTGTCCGGTTTCTGCCGGCGCAGTTTGCCGGCACTAGCCGATACGTCCGCCTCTGTTTTCTCCTCCCTCCCCCCACTCGAGGCGGATAGTTAACGGGACACCTCCACGGTGTCCCGTTTTTTTATGCCCATCCCCGCGGGCCTGCGGCCCACCCCCTCAAAGGGGGCGGCGCTGGCGGACCGGAAGGAAGGGCCCACCCCTGGCGGCCTTCGGCCGCGCCCCTCAAGGGGCGGCACCGGCGGACCGGCAAAGCCGGATCCGCGGTGCCTCAGATGGGATTGCCGTTAGGCGAGGAGCTGGCGGATGTCTTTGGCCAGGGCGTCGGTGGAGGCGCCGTGCTGGGCGAAGAGGCGGATGTTGCCCTGGGGGTCGAAGATGTACATGCCGGCGGAGTGGTCCATCGTGTACGACCCCGGTTCCTTGCCGGCCACCTTGGCGTAGAACACGCGGAAGGATTTCGCCACGCGGGCGGTGGCGTCGGCGTCGCCGCGTAAGGCGAGGAAGCTGGGGTCGAACTGGGTGACGTAGGCTTTCAGGATCTCGGGCGTATCGCGCTCCGGATCCACCGTCACGAATACCACCTGCATGCGGTCGCCGTCAGGGCCGAGCTTGCGCTTGACCTCGGTCAGGTCGGACAGCGTGGTGGGGCAGACGTCGGGGCATTGCACGTAGCCAAAGAACACCACCAGCGCCTTGCCGCGGAAATCCTGCAGCGTGCGCGGCTTGCCGTCGTAGTCGGGCAGCGACAGGTCGCGGCCCAGGTCGGCGCCGCTGACGTCGGTGCTGCTGAAGATCGGCTTCCTCTGGCAGGCGGCCAGCGCGGCCGCCAGCGCCGCGGCCATGCCGGCCCGCAGCGCCGCGCGGCGCGAAGAACGGAACGCGGACATCGAAAGCTCCTTCACGCCGGCAGCCAGTGGTCGGCCAGCAGCGCCGCGAACAGCAGCGCCAGATAGATGATGGAAAAGCGGAACATCTTCTTCGCCAGCGCGTCGCTGTAGTCCCGGTAGAGCCTGACGGCGTAGCCGACGAACACGCCCCCCAGCACCAGCGAACACGCCAGGTACGGCAGGCCGTTCATCCCGATCACGTAGGGCAGCGTGGTGGTGGCCAGCAGCGCGATCGAATAGAGCAGGATGTGCAGGCGGGTGAGCTGCTCGCCATGGGTGACGGGCAGCATCGGCAGGCCGGCCTTCTGGAAATCGAGCCGGCGGTACAGCGCCAGCGCCCAGAAGTGCGGCGGCGTCCAGACGAAGATGATCAGCACCAGCAGCCAGGCCTCGGCCGGCACCTGGTTGGCCACCGCGGCCCAGCCCAGCGCCGGCGGCATCGCGCCCGACAGGCCGCCGATCACGATGTTCTGCGGCGTGCGCGGCTTGAGGATGACGGTGTAGATGACGGCATAGCCGACGAAGGTGGCGAAGGTCAGCCACATGGTGAGGTCGTTGACCCAGGCGTGCAGCACCGCCATGCCGAGGCCGCCCACCACGCCCGAGGTGGCCAGAATCTGCAGCGCGCCGATCTCGCCGCGCGCCGAGGGCCGGTGGGCGGTGCGCGCCATCTTGGCGTCGACCTGCTCTTCGATCAGGCAATTGACCGCGAAGGCGGCCGCCGCCAGCAGCCAGATGCCCACGGTGGCGGCCACCACGGTCTGCCAGGGCGGCAGGCCGGGGGCGGCCAGGAACATCCCGATTACCGCGCAGAACACCGCGAGCTGCGACACCCGCGGCTTGGTCAGCACGAGGTATTGGCGGAAACGCAGGCGGGCGGCGGAGATGGTAAGGGTAGTCATGACAGAACGGATCAACGCGAAAAACGAGGCGAGCGCCCCGCAACGACGGCGACGCCCATTCTACTTCCTGCGACGCCCTCCCCACACCGCCATCCTCATCCAGGGCACCGCGGATCCGGCTTCGCCGGTCCGCTAGTGCCGCCCCTCGAGGGGAGCGGCGAAGCCGCCAGGGGTGGGCCTCAATCTCACCAACAGGGTCACGCACAGCATCGTCAGCACCGCCGACCCGCCGTTGTGCAGCACCGCGATTACCAGCGGCCATTGCAGGAAGATATTGGTGAGCCCGGTGGCCAGCTGGACGGCCAGCATGACCAGCAGCGCCCGCGCCGGCCCTTCCAGGCCCGCGTGGCGCCGCAGTTTCCAGCCCAGCCATCCGAGATAGACCAGCACCACGAACGCAAAGTTGCGGTGCGTCCAGTGAATCGCGGTCAGCGCGTCCTGCGAGATGATCTCGCCCGAGGGAAGCTCGCCCAGCCCGCGCACGATGGAGTAGCCGCCGCGGAAGTCCATCGCCGGCAGCCACTGCCCATGGCAGGTCGGGAAGTCCATGCAGGCCAGCGCGGCGTAATTGGTGCTCACCCAGCCGCCCAGCGCGAGCTGCACGTACAGCAGCGCCAGGCCGATGGCCGCGGCGGCGCGGTAGCGGCGCGCCTGCGGGTCGATCGGCGGCAGCGGCGTCTGCCGGGCCGACAACCAGGTCATCAGCGCCAGCAGGCCGATACCGAGCAGCAGGTGGGTGGTGACCACCGCCGGCATCAGCTGGTGCGTGACCGTCCACGCGCCGAACGCGCCCTGCAGGCTGACCGCCGGCAGGATGATGGTGGCCAGCCAGGGCGACTGGCCCAGCGCGCGGCGGTGGCGCCAGGCCATCAGCACGATCAGGATGATGAGCATGCCCAGTATGGTGCCCACATAGCGGTGGACCATCTCGATCCAGGCCTTGGGCAGCGTGACCGGGCCGTCGGGCATGGCCTGCACCGCGGCGTGGATGTCGTGCAGCGCGCCGATGGGCGAGGCCTTGCCGTAGCAGCCGGGCCAGTCGGGGCAGCCCAGCCCCGAATCGGTCAGCCGCACGAAGGCGCCGAACATGATCAGGTCGAAGGTCAGGAACATCGTGAAGGCGACCAGCCGGGCATAGCGCGCGCGGATGCGCGCCGCCGGGGCGCCGGTTTGCGTCGGGGCCATGCTCATCCTATGCGCGAAGCCTGCAGCAGCTTGCCGATATCCTTGCGCAGCTGCAGCGGATCGGGGTTTTCCGGGAAGCGCATCATCTGGTTGTTGCGCGGATCGATCAGCCAGATGTGGCGGGCCAGGCCGTCGAGCCCGTCTTCGCCGGGCGGCAGCGCCAGGAAGCGCTCGAGCTGGTCGCGGCGGGCGCGCAGGAAATGCATGCCTTCGTAGGCGCGGATCACGATGGTGGGCACCGGCTCGTCGTCGGCGATCAGCCAGACGCGTTCGATGCGGTGGATTTCCTTGCCGGTGCTGGCGTGGGTCTGGCGCATGATGAACAGCTTCTTCGCGCATTCGTCGCCGCAGGCGCCGCTGTCTACGCTCACCAGCAGCCAGCGGCCGGCCAGGCTGCGCAGGTCGAAGGGGTCGCCTTCCAGCGTGGTCAGCTGCAGCTCGGCCGGCGGCGGCACCGGGCGCTGCGGCTGGACCAGGTCGCCGTAGTTGGTGGCGGCGGCCGGCCGCCAGTCCAGGAAATAGACCAGCGCCGCGGCCACCACGGGCGCGGCGCAGATCAGCATGACCGCGTACAGCGACAAAAGCGAACGCTTGCGCGGCGCGGCGCTATGGGCGGGTCGGGCGGAAGCGTCGGACAAGAATGACTCCAAAGGCAATCGCGGCGATCGCCGCAAACGAGAACCACTGCATCGCATACCCGAGATGGGTGTCGACGTTCGACGGCGGTGGCGGCCAGTCCCGCAGCAGGCCGTCGGCGGCCTCGCCCGTCTGCTGCAGCACGGCCGGCAGCAGCGCCAGGCCGGTGGCGCCGGAATAAACGCCCAGGTCGAGATTCTGCACTCTCGGCACGATGCCCGACGGGTCGGGCAGGCGCGACGGCAGCTGCGCGGCGCGGCCGCCGAGCCAGGACGGCAGTTCGAACAGGCGCGGCACGTGGTCGAGCAATTCGCCGCGCACGTCGAGCTCGCCGCCAGGGGCCGGGATCGCGTTTTGCGGCGCGTCGGGGAAGGCGCGCGGCAGCCAGCCGCGGAGCACCGCCACCGCCGTGCCGCGCGACGGCGTGCCGGCCAGCAGCAACGGCGTCACCACCCAGAACCCCGGCCGGCCGGCGGCGCTGCGGTTGTCCAGCAGTATCGTGCGATCGGCCAGCCAGCGGCCGTGGGCGACGGCCGGGCGCCATGGTACCAGAGCGGCGGGGTTGGCCCCGGCGTCGAGCGCGAGCGGCGGACGGCTGCGGCCGGCCTCGACCGCCGCCATCAGGTCGCGCTTTTCCTGGGCGCGGTGGAGCTGCCAGCGGCCCAGCGCGATGGTGGCGGCCACGGTGCAGGCCAGCAGCACGAGGGCCAGCCAGGCGCGCCGGGGGCCGCGCCGGCCGCCGGCGGAAGCGTTCACCGGGCCGCCCTCCGCGCGCCCGGCTCGCAGCCGCCGGCCCACGCTGCGATAATCGAGGATTGGAGGAGCATTTCGATGCGCATCATCGTCGCACTCGCCTTTCTGGGCATTCTCGGCAGCCTTGGGTCGGCGCTGGTCTTCATGATGAAGGACAAGAGCAAGACCAATCGCACCGTCAACGCGCTGACGGCCCGGATCGGGCTATCGGTCGTGCTGTTCCTGTTCGTGCTGTTCGCGCACTGGATGGGCTGGATAGACAGTACGGGAATAAGGTAGGCCCCCCCCCCTACGCGCTTCGCGCGCCCCCCAGGGGGCGATGCGCGCGGACCGGCGGAGCCGGATCCGCCGCATCCTGGATGGGGTGGGTACTTGCGCGGGGCTTCCGGCGGTCAGAACCAGTAGACGAACAGGTACAGGCCGAGCCAGACGACGTCGACGAAGTGCCAGTACCAGGCGGCGCCTTCGAAGCCGAAGTGGTGGTCGGGCGTGAAGTGGCCGCGGATCAGGCGGACCAGCACGACCGTGAGCATGATGGCGCCCATGGTTACGTGAAAGCCGTGGAAGCCGGTCAGCATGAAGAAGGTGGAGCCGTAGGCGCCGGAGCTGAGCTTCAGGTTCAGCTCGGTGTACGCGTGGTGGTACTCCAGGGCCTGGCAGACCATGAAGGTGGCGCCCAGCACGATGGTGGCGGCGAGCCAGAAGATCGACTGGCCGCGGTGATTGGCCCGCAGCGCGTGGTGCGAGATCGTGAGCGTTACGCCGGAGCTCAGCAGCAGCGCGGTGTTGATGGTGGGAATCCAGAACGGCCCCATCGTGCCGAACTGCTCGACCGTGCCGGCCGGGCCGAAGTTGGGCCAGGTGGCCGCGAAGTTCGGCCACAGCACGATGCGGTGGTCGAGGTCGCCCAGCCACGGCGTGGTGACCGCGCGGGCATAGAACAGCGCGCCGAAGAACGCCGCGAAAAACATCACTTCCGAGAAGATGAACCAGCTCATGCTCCAGCGGAAGGAGGTGTCGATCCGCTTGCCGTACAGGCCGCCCTCGGACTCGGCGAAGGCATCGCCGAACCAGCGGTACAGCACGAACAGCAGCCACAGGACGCCGAACAGCACGATCCAATGGCCGGCCGACACGCCGTTGACCCACATCGCCATGCCGAGGCCGAACGCCAGCAGGCCCAGGCTGGCCGTGGCCGGGTGCATGGAAGGCGCCGGCACGTAGTAGTAAGGCGCCTCCTTGCCCGATGCCGAGTGGCTTGCACTCATTTCATTCTCCTTCGCGTATTCCAGGTATTCCAGAAAACAACATTTGCTTTTGTATGAACGTGAGCCGGGTCGACACGACCACCGGCCCGCATCGGGTCACGACACCACCGACCGCACGATCAGCAGCAATATCACCACGAACGCCGCCGCCAGCAGCAGGCCGATGATGACGAGGTACAGCGGATTGTAATTGCCGAGGTCGTCGCGCGACTCCTTGCCGCTGCGCAGCCCGATGAACGACCAGGCGACGGCGGCCACCGTCTGGAAAAAGCCCATCTTGCGGCGGGTTCCGGGCGCGTTCACGAGCCCTCCTTGCCGGCGGCGGGCGAGGCGGCCGACACGGCCGCCGGCGAGCCGACTTCGAAGAAGGTGTACGACAGCGTGATGGTATGGATGCTCTTGGGCAATTTCGGGTCGATCACGAACACCACCGGAAACTGGCGCGCCTCGTGGGCCTTCAGGTCCTGCTGGCTGAAGCAGAAGCATTCCAGCTTCTTGAAGTGCGGCCCGGCCTCCATCGGCGCATAGCTGGGAATCGCCTGGGCGATCATTTCGCGGTCCTGCTGGTTGGCGATCTCGTAGGTGATGGTGGCCAGTTCGCCGGGATGGACTTCCATGCTCGACTGGACCGGCCGGAAATGCCAGGGACCGCGCGCGTTGGCGTCGAACACGACCTTGACGGTGCGGCTGGCGTCGACCTGCGTGTTGCGGGCGAACTCGGCGGCGCCGTCGTCGGTCTTGGTCAGCACGTTGATGCCGGTGACTTCGCAGATGGCCCGATACATCGGCACCAGCGCGTAGCCGAAGCCGAACATCAGCACGATGATGACGGCCAGCTTGCCCAGCATGCGGCGGTTCTCGCCGCGGGCCGGGCCGCCGTCATCGTGTGTTCCAGGCTTCTTCATCCATTCACCTGCATGTCATGAACCGCATCGGCCGCGAGGAAGGCGCCGGGCCTCAACCCACCCAGACCTTCCGCACGATCACGCCCAGGAAGAAGACCAGCGCAATGGCCGCCAGCAGCAGCCCGGTGCGCCGGTTCTTCCGGCGCTGCTCCTCGGTGAGCATTACTTCACCAGGGGCGGCGTCTCGAACGAGTGGTACGGCGCGGGCGACGGCAGGCTCCATTCCAGGCCGCCGTCTTCGGCGCCCCACGGGTTGGCCGGCGCGGGCGCGCCCTTGCCGGCGTAGGTTTTCAGCACGTTGTACAGGAACAGCAGCTGCGACAGGCCGAACCAGAAGGCGCCGATGGTGGCGATCTGGTGGAAATCGGTGAACTGCGCGGCGTAGTCGGCGTAGCGGCGGGGCATGCCGGCCAGGCCCAGGAAGTGCATCGGGAAGAAGGTGACGTTGAACGAGATCAGCGACGACCAGAAGTGCAGCTTGCCGAGCTTTTCGTCGTACATATAGCCCGACCACTTCGGCAGCCAGTAGTAGGTGCCGCCGAACAGCGCGAACAGCGAGCCGGCCACCAGCACGTAGTGGAAATGGGCCACCACGTAATAGGTGTCCTGCACCTGGATGTCGATCGGCGCCACGGCCAGGATCAGGCCGGTGAAGCCGCCCATCGTGAACACGAAGATGAAGCCGACCGCGAACAGCATCGGCGTTTCGAAGGTCATGGAGCCGCGCCACATCGTGGCCAGCCAGTTGAAGATCTTCACGCCGGTCGGCACCGCGATCAGCATCGTGGCGTACATGAAGAACAGCTGGCCGGTAACGGGCATGCCGGTCGTGAACATGTGGTGCGCCCACACGATGAACGACAGGATCGCGATCGACGAGGTGGCGTACACCATCGAGGCATAGCCGAACAGGCGCTTGCGGGCGAACACCGGCACGATCGACGACACGATGCCGAACGCCGGCAGGATCATGATGTAGACCTCGGGGTGCCCGAAGAACCAGAAGATGTGCTGGTACATGACCGGGTCGCCGCCGCCGGCCGCGTTGAAGAACGAGGTGCCGAAGTGGCGGTCGGTCAGCACCATGGTGATGGCGCCGGCCAGCACCGGCATCACGGCGATCAGCAGGTAGGCGGTGATCAGCCAGGTCCAGCAGAACAGCGGCATCTTCATCAGCGTCATGCCGGGCGCGCGCATGTTCAGGATCGTGACGATGATGTTGATGGCGCCCATGATGGACGAGGCGCCCATGATGTGGACGGCGAAGATGGCGAAGTCCATGCCCGGGCCCATCTGCACCGACAGCGGCGCGTACAGGGTCCAGCCGGCGGCGGTGGCGCCGCCCGGCACGAAGAACGACACGGTGAGCAGGATCGCGGCGACCGGCAGCAGCCAGAAGCTGAAGTTGTTCATCCGCGCGAAGGCCATGTCGGAGGCGCCGATCTGCAGCGGGATCATCCAGTTGGCGAAGCCCACGAAGGCCGGCATGATGGCGCCGAACACCATGATCAGGCCGTGCATGGTGGTGAACTGGTTGAACAGCTCGGGCCGGAAGAACTGGATGCCGGGCTCGAACAGCTCGGTGCGCAGCAGCAGCGCCAGCAGCCCGCCTTCCAGCAGCATGGCGAAGGAGAAGATCAGGTACATCGTACCGATGTCTTTGTGGTTCGTGGCGAACAGCCAGCGGCGCCAACCGTGGAGGTGGCCGTGCCCGTGGTCGTCCGCATGATCGTGCCCGTGGACGTGATCGATAGCGGTGCTGCTCATCATGGCTCCTTGCTGCTCAATACAGCTGTCGTCGCGTTGCAGGCGATGACTTCAACTAGACGGAATTTCTTTCTTATAAGGACCGCAGTTGCAGGCGGACTCAGCGTGCCGCCTTGATATCCTGCGGCTGCACGACCGGATCCTGGCCCTTGCCCTGATTGCTCCAGGCGTGGCGGATATATGTTACGACCGCGGCCAGTTCGACGTCGGACAGGTGGGCGAACGACGCCATGGCGGTTCCGGGGCGGCCCTTCAGCTCGGTTTCGATCTGGCCGGCCTTGGGGCCGAGCACCACGGCGTCGCCGTCGAGCGCCGGGAACGTGCCCGGCACGCCCTTGCCGTTGGCCTGGTGACAGGCCACGCAATTGGAAGCGTAAACCTTTTCGCCGCGCGCCACGAGTTCGTCGGGCGTCCAGACCTTGTTAGGGTCGTCGGCCAGGGCCGCCATCTTGGCCTGCTGCTCGCCCACCCACTTGGTGTAGTCCTCTTGCGAGACGACCTTCACCACGATCGGCATGTAGGCGTGGTCCTTGCCGCACAGCTCGGCGCACTGGCCGCGGAATTCGCCGGTTTTCTCGGCTCGGAACCAGGTGTCGCGCACGAAGCCGGGGATCGCGTCCTGCTTGACGCCGAAGGCCGGCACCATCCAGGAGTGGATCACGTCGTTGGCGGTGGTGATGACGCGGATCTTCTTGTTGACCGGCACCACCAGCGGGTTGTCGACCTCGAGCAGGTAGTTGTCGCCCTTGGGCTCGCGGCCGGCGATCTGCTCGGCCGGGGTGGCCAGGTTGGACAGGAAGGAGATGCCCTCGCCTTCGCCGTTCAGGTAATCGTAACCCCACTTCCACTGGTAGCCGGTGGCCTTGACGGTGAGGTCGGCGTTGGTGGTGTCTTTCATCGCCACCACGGTCTTGGTGGCCGGCAGCGCCATGCCGATCACGATGATGAACGGGATGACCGTCCAGGCGATCTCGACGCCGATGCTTTCGTGGAAGGTGGCCGGCTTGACGCCGCGCGACTTGCGGTGTGCCCAGATGGAATAGAACATCACCGAGAACACGCCGAGGAAGATGACCAGGCAGATGGCCAGCATCATCCAGTGCAGCCATTGGATGTCGGCGGCAATGACGGTGACGGGATCCTGAAGGTTCAGTTCATTGACCTTGGGACCACCCACGCTGTCGTTGACGGCAAGCGCAGTGCCACAGGCCAGCAAATTGACCAGCACCGCCCCCAACGACCCACTCAACCACTTCTTCATGTCCGACCTCGAGAACACCGTTACTTTTAGGCTGGCGGTCCGTGCGGCATATCCCCCTCCGCGCGAATCCGCGGCGCAAGCCGCGACGGACCGCTGCATGTCTTCTAATCGGCAGCCGTGGCGCGATGGCCCGGGCTGCGGTTGGCGCATAAAACCGACGGATTATACGGGTTGCCTGTTGCCCCCATCAACCCGGGCCCGGCGGGCGCGGGCGTCAACGCGGCCGCGCCCGGCCGATGGCCGATGCCGACAGCCGGGTTTCGCCGGGCCCGGCGCGATGCGAAGCCGCGCGCCACGCATGGCCGTACGCGACTTCCATGGTCAGCCGGATCAAGCCCTCGGCATCGCGCATGTCGTTCAGCGCGGCCTGCAGCCGATCGCGCCATGCGCGGCCGGCCAGCCCGCGGCGGCGGCCGGCGGCGGGATTGCCGCCCAGGCTGCGCACGTCGTGCAGCAGGCGCGCCGGCTCGCGGTAGGTGAGCGTGATGGTTTCCTGGTCCATGACCGGATCGGCGAAACCGTTTTCGACCAGCAGGTCGCCGAAGTCGTGCATGTCGACGAACGGCGGCGTGGCGGTGCGCAGCCCGGCCGCGCCGACCGCCTCGCGCAGTTCGCGGAAGGTGCCGGGGCCCAGGCAGCTGAACATCGCCAGCCCGCCCACCCGCAGCACGCGGCGCCATTCGGCCAGCACCGCGTGCGGCTGCGGATGCCAGTGCAGCGCCAGGTTCGACCATACCAGGTCGATCGATTCGGGCGGCAGCCCGGTGGCGGCCAGGTCGGCCAGCACGAAGGCCGGCGCGGGCGGCATGGCGCGGCCGGACAGCCGGCGCGCGGCGCGCCGCAGGCGGTCGGCCGGCGCGGGCGCATGGCGGCGCGCGGCCAGGGCCAGCAACGGCGCGCATTGGTCCAGGCCCACGTAGCGGGCCTGAGGATAGCGCGCCAGCAGCGGCGCCAGCGCGGGCGCGGTGCCGCAGCCGGCGTCGAGCACGGCGGATGGCGCCAGGCGGATGTATTCGAGCCGCTCGCGCATGCGGTTGGCGATTTCGGCGTAGAAGAACTGGGCGTCGGCCAGATCGCCGCGGCGGCCGAACTGGCGCGCCACGTGTTCGCGCACCAGGGGCAGGGACGGCAGGCGCGGCTCGGCGGCCAGGGTGGAGCTTTCGGTCATTGGGGAAGATGGCGCGGCGGAGCGGTCGTTCGATAATCTTCGACAGACAGACTCTGACACGGGAGCCAGCAGAAACAGGGAATGGGAATAACGGAAACAGGGGCAGGGCACGCCCCGCCTCAATGATGCCACGCCGCAGCCGGCCCGGGCGGCAAACCGGCCTTCCGCTCCGGCCGGTCCGCATCGCCATGCCCGCCGGCGACATATCCGCAATCGCATACCAGCAATCGCATACCCGCAACCGCATACCCGCAATCGCCATGCCCGCCATCGCCACCCTGTCCGCCGCCGCGCGGCGCGCCCGCGCCACCCTCTCCCATTGGCGCACGCTGCTGCCGGGCGACTGCCCGCTGTGCGGCGACCGCGCTCGCGCCGGCCGGCTGTGCGCGCCCTGCGAGCGCGAGCTGTGCTGGCACGCCCGCACCGGCCCGGCGCTCGGCCTGCCGTGGCGCTGTCCGCGCTGCGCGCTGCCGCTCGACGGTCACGATGAACCCTGTCCCGACTGCGCCGGGCGCGACACGGCGTTCGACCGCACCATCGCGGCCTTCGACTACGGCCCGCCGGGCGACGCGCTGATCCTGGAGTTCAAGCACGGCCGGCGCTATCCGCGCGCCGACATGCTGGGCAACCTGCTGGCCGAGGCGGTACGCCATGATCGCCTGCCGCTGGCGCCGTCCACCGTGCTGCTGCCGGTGCCGGCCGGCATGGCCTCGCTACGCGCCCGCGGCTTCAACCCGGCGGCCGAGATCGCCCGCGCGGCGGCCCGCGACCTGGGCCTGCCGCTGCGGCGCGGCTGGCTCTGGCGCACGCGCGAACAGGCGCGCCAGGCCACGCAGGGCCGCGGCGGCCGCCTGCGCGCCGCCGAAGGCCTGTATGCTTGCAGCCCGGCCGTGGCGGGCCGGCGGCTGGCGCTGGTGGACGACGTGATGACCACCGGCGCCACCCTGCACGCGGCCGCCGCGGCGCTCAAGCAGGCGGGCGCGCGCGAGGTCGTGGCGCTGGCGGTCGCCCGCACGCCGCACGCGCCGCGCAATGTCCGCCGGCAGGGGCCATGGGCAGCCGGCCCGGCCGTCCGCGGGCATGGCTATTGAGGCTGCGGGCTCCAGCCGGCGAAACCGGCCAGTTGCGTTGCGTGAACCGCAATGGACAGGCATTGTCTGCTTTCACGATACACAAAACGATTTCCATCGATTTCAAAACCGGCCGCGCGCGTCGAATCGCGCCCGCTTCTGGTCTACCTTAGCGGCTCACCCAAGAACCATCCGAACCCCCTCATGGCAGACACTCCTCCCGATCCGGCGCCCGGCCCGGCGCCCATCGCCCGCGATGCGGGCCTTCGCCGGCGCCGCTGGCCGTGGTTGATCGCCATTCTCGTGCTGGCCGCGGCGGCGGTCTGGTGGTGGTCGCACCGGCATGCGGCCGGGCCAGGGCAACAGGCCCGGCAGGGCCAGGCGGGCCGCCCCGGAGGCCGGGCGGGCGGCCGGCCGGCGGCGGGCGCCGCCATGCCGATGCCCCCCACGCCGGTCAAGGTCGAGGCGGCGCGCGCCGAAAACCTTGACGTCTTCATCCGCGCGCTGGGCACCGTCACCGCCTTCAATACGGTCACGGTGCGCAGCCGGGTCGACGGCGAACTGCTCAAGGTGCTGTTCCGCGAAGGCCAGCTGGTCAAGGCTGGCGACCTGCTGGCGCAGATCGACCCGCGCGCTTTCCAGGTGCAGCTGGCGCAGGCCGAAGGCGCGCTGCAGCAGAACCAGGCGCAGCTCGACAATGCCCGGCGCGACCTGCAGCGCTACCAGACCCTGTTCGCGCAGGATTCGATCGCCCGCCAGCAGGTCGACACGCAGGCGGCGCTGGTACGCCAATACGAAGGCACGCTGAAAACCAACCAGGCCGCGGTCGACAACGCCAAGCTGCAGCTCGACTACACGCGCGTCACGGCGCCGATCGCCGGACGCCTGGGCCTGCGCCAGGTCGACCAGGGCAACCTGGTCAGCAGCGGCGACGCCAACGGCCTGGTCATCATCACCCAGACCCAGCCGATCTCGATCCTGTTCACCATCGCCGAAGGCGACCTGCCGGACGTGCTGCGGGAACTGCGGGCCGGCCACCAGCTGACGGTGCAGGCCTGGGACCGCGCCGACCTGCACCACATCGCCGACGGCGTGCTGGCCACGGTCGACAACCAGATCGACACCACCACCGGCACCGTCAAGCTCAAGGCCCGCTTCGAGAACAAGGATGAAAGCCTGTTCCCGAACCAGTTCCTGAACGTGCGGCTGCACGTGCGCACGCTGCAGGGCGCCACCGTCATCCCGGCCGCGGCGGTGCAGCGCGGCACGCCCGGCACCTATGTGTACGTGGTGGGCGACGACGGCACGGTGCAGATGCGGGTGGTCAAGCTGGGCCTGCTCGACGGCGAGCGCATCGCGGTCGACGAGGGCCTGAAACCCGGCGAACGGGTGGTTACCGACGGCCTCGACCGGCTGCGCGACGGCGCCAAGGTCGAGGTGGTGGCCGATCCCATCCCCGGCCAGGCCGGCAGCCAGCTGCAGGGCGGCGGCGCCAGCCCGCCGGCGGCCGGCGCGCGCGGGCCGGGCGCGCGCGCACCGGGTGCCCGATGAATCCGTCGCGGATATTCATCCTCCGCCCGGTCGCCACCACGCTGGCGATGATCGCGCTGCTGCTGTCCGGGATCATCGCCTACCGCCTGCTGCCGGTGTCGGCCCTGCCCGAGGTCGACTATCCCACCATCCAGGTCGTCACGCTGTACCCGGGCGCCAGCCCCGACGTGATGACCTCGCTGGTGACGGCGCCGCTGGAACGCCAGTTCGGCCAGATGCCGGGCCTGAACCAGATGTCGTCCACCAGCTCGGGCGGCGCTTCGGTCATCACGCTGAAATTCAACCTCGACCTGGCGCTCGACGTGGCCGAGCAGGAAGTGCAGGCCGCCATCAACGCCGGCTCCAACCTGCTGCCGAGCGACCTGCCGGCGCCGCCGATCTACAACAAGGTCAACCCGGCCGACACGCCGGTGCTGACGCTGGCCATCAGTTCGCCCACGCTCCCGCTGTACGAAGTGCGCGACCTGGTCGACACCCGCATGGCGCAGCGCATCGCGCAGGTATCGGGCGTGGGCCTGGTCAGCATCGCCGGCGGCCAGCGGCCGGCCGTGCGCATCCGCGCCAATCCGCAGGCGCTGGCGGCGCACGGCCTGAACCTGTCCAACATCCGCACCGCCATCACCGGCGCCAACGTCAACCAGCCCAAGGGCAATTTCGACGGCCCCACGCGCGCCACCACGCTCGACGCCAACGACCAGCTCAAGACCATCGACCAGTACCGCGACCTGATCATCGCCTACGAGAACGGCGCGCCGCTGCGCCTGTCCGACGTGGCCGAGACCGTGCAGGACGCCGAGAACATCCGCCAGGCGGCCTGGGCCGACGCCAGCCCCGCCATCCTGCTCAACATCCAGCGCCAGCCGGGCGCCAACGTGATCGACGTGGTGGACAGCATCCGCGCGCTGCTGCCCGGCCTGCAGGCCTCGCTGCCCAGCACGCTCGACGTGAAGATCCTGTCGGACCGCACCGACACCATCCGCGATTCCGTGAGCGACGTGCAGTTCGAACTGATGCTGTCGATCGCGCTGGTGGTGATGGTCACCTTCGTCTTCCTGCGCAACCTGACGGCCACCATCATTCCCAGCGTGGTGGTGCCGCTGTCGCTGGTGGGCACCTTCGGCGTGATGTACCTGGCGGGCTTCAGCGTCAACAACCTGACGCTGATGGCGCTGACCATCGCCACCGGCTTCGTGGTCGACGACGCCATCGTGATGATCGAGAACATCGCCCGCTACCTGGAGGAAGGCGAGCCGCCGATCCAGGCCGCGCTGAAGGGCGCGGCGCAGATCGGTTTCACGCTGATCTCGCTGACCTTCTCGCTGATCGCGGTGCTGATCCCGCTGCTGTTCATGGGTGACGTCGTCGGCCGCCTGTTCCGCGAGTTCGCCATCACGCTGGCGGTGGCGATCTTCATCTCGCTGCTGGTATCGCTCACGCTGACGCCGATGATGTGCTCGCGCTTCCTGCGCCACATCCCGGAAGAAAAGCAGACGCGCTTCTACCGCAAGAGCGGCGCGGTGTTCGACCGCATCATCGGCGGCTACGACCGCATGCTCACCCGCGTGCTGGCGCACCAGCCGCTGACCCTGCTGGTGGCGCTGGGCACGCTGCTGCTGACGGTGCTGCTGTACGCCGTGATCCCGAAAGGCTTCTTCCCGGTGCAGGACACCGGCGTGATCCAGGCCATTACCGAGGCCCCGCCCACCGTCTCGTTCGCCGCCATGGCGCGCCGCCAGCAGGCGGCGGCCGAAGTGGTGCTGCAGGATCCCGACGTCGAAAGCCTGTCGTCGTTCATCGGCGTGGACGGCAGCAACGCCACCCTCAACAGCGGGCGCATGCAGATCAACCTGAAGGCGCACCGCGACCGCACGGCCACCGCGGCCGAGGTGATCGCGCGGCTGGCGCCGAAGCTGGCGCAGCTGGGCGACATCAAGCTGTACATGCAGCCGGTGCAGGATCTCACCATCGAAGACCAGGTCAGCCGCACCCAGTACCAGTTCACGCTGCAGGATCCCGACCTGGAGCTGCTGGGCACCTGGACCCGGCGCCTGGTCGACCGCCTGCAGACGCTGCCGATGCTGGCCGACGTCGCCCACGACCTGCAGGACCAGGGCCTGCAGACCTATGTGGAGATCGACCGCAACGCGGCGTCGCGGCTGGGCATCACGGCGGCCGCGATCAACAACGCGCTGTACGACGCGCTGGGCCAGCGGCTGATCTCCACCATCTTCACGCAGTCCAACCAGTACCGCGTGGTGCTGGAGGCGCAGCCGCAGTTCCGCCAGGATCCGGGCTCGCTGGCGCAGGTCTACGTGGCCACCGGCGACGGCAAGCAGGTGCCTCTGACCAGCATCGTCAAGGTGTCCGAGCGCACCACCCCGCTGGCCATCAGCCACCTGGGGCAGTTCCCGTCGGCCACGGTGTCGTTCAACCTGGCGCACGGCGCCTCGCTCAGCGACGCGGTCGACGCCATCACCCAGGCCGAGCAGGAAATCGGCATGCCGGCCGGCATCCAGACCCGCTTCCAGGGCGCCGCCGAGGCCTTCCGCTCATCGCTCGACAGCACGCTGCTGCTGATCCTGGCGGCGGTGGCGACGATGTACATCGTGCTGGGCGTGCTGTACGAAAGCTACATCCACCCCGTCACCATCCTGTCTACGCTGCCGTCGGCCGGCGTGGGCGCGCTGCTGGCGCTGATGCTGACCGGCACCGACCTCGACATGATCGGCATCATCGGCATCATCCTGCTGATCGGCATCGTGAAGAAGAACGCGATCATGATGATCGACTTCGCGCTCGATGCCGAGCGCCACCAGGGCCTGGCGCCGCGCGACGCCATCCACCAGGCGGCGCTGCTGCGCTTCCGGCCGATCCTGATGACCACCTGCGCCGCGCTGTTCGGCGCCGTGCCGCTGGTGCTGAGCACCGGCACCGGCGCCGAGCTGCGCCAGCCGCTGGGCATCGTGATGGTGGGCGGCCTGCTGCTGAGCCAGCTGCTGACGCTGTTCACCACGCCGGTCATCTACCTGATGTTCGACCGCCTGTCGCACCGTTTCGGCTTCAATCGCCGCCGCGAGCCGGTGGCGGTGGACGAGGAAGGGAGGCTGGCGTGAACCTGTCGGCGCCGTTCATCGTCCGCCCGGTGGCCACCGCGCTGCTGAGCCTGGCGGTGGTGCTGGCCGGCGCGCTGGCCTTCGTCAAGCTGCCGGTGGCGCCGCTGCCGCAGGTTGACTATCCGGTCATCTCGGTGTCGGCCAGCCTGCCCGGCGCCAGCCCGGAAACCATGGCCTCCAGCGTGGCCACGCCGCTGGAGCGCGCGCTTGGCAGCATCGCCGGCGTCAACGAACTGACCTCCAGCAGCAGCCAGGGCTCGACCCGGATCACGCTGCAGTTCGACCTGGACCGCGACATCGACGGCGCCGCGCGCGACGTGCAGGGCGCGATCAACGCCGCCCGCAACATGCTGCCGTCGGCGCTGCGCAGCAACCCCACCTACAACAAGCGCAACCCGGCCTCGGCGCCCATCATGGTGCTGGCGCTGACCTCCAAGACGCTGGACCAGGGCCAGCTGTACGACGTCGGCGCCACCATCATGGCGCCGCGCATCGCGCAGACCAAGGGCGTGAGCGAGGTGGAAGTCGGCGGCAGCTCGCTGCCGGCGGTGCGGGTCGAACTGAACCCGACGCTGCTCAACCACTACGGCATCGCGCTCGACGAGGTGCGCAACGCGCTGTCGAACGCCAACGCGCGCGGCCCCAAGGGCGTGCTCGAGAACGACAACACCTCGTGGCTGGTGTCGACCAACGACCAGCTGCGCAAGGCCGCCGAGTACGCCCAGCTGATCGTCGCCTACCGCAACGGCTCGCCGGTGTTCCTGAGCGACGTCGCCAAGGTCGAGGATTCGGTGGAAGACCTGTTCAACATGGGCTTCTACAACAACCAGCCGGCCATCCTGCTGGTGGTCAGCCGCCAGGCCGACGCCAACATCATCGAGACGGTGGACCAGATCAACGCGGAGCTGCCGCAGATGCGCGCGCTGCTGCCGGCCGACGTGGAAATGACCGTCGCCCAGGACCGCACGCCCAGCATCCGCGCCTCGCTGACGGAGGCCGAGCACACGCTGATCATCGCGGTCGGGCTGGTCATCATGGTGGTGCTGCTGTTCCTGCGCAACGGCCGCGCCGCGCTGATCCCCAGCGTGGCGGTGCCGGTGTCGCTGGTCGGCACCTTCGCCGTGATGTATTTGTGCGGCTTTTCGCTCAACACCATTTCGCTGATGGCGCTGATCGTGACCACCGGCTTCGTGGTCGACGACGCCATCGTGGTGCTGGAGAACATCTCGCGCCACATCGAGGAAGGGCTGTCGCCGCTGCGGGCCGCGCTGAAAGGCTCGCGCGAGGTGGGCTTCACGGTGCTGTCGATGAGCATCTCGCTGATCGCGGTGTTCATTCCCATCCTGCTGATGGGCGACATCGTGGGCCGGCTGTTCCGCGAGTTCGCGGTCACGCTGTCGGCGGCGATCCTGGTGTCGCTGGCGGTGTCGCTCACCCTCACGCCCATGATGTGCGCCGGCATGCTGCGCGCGCGGCCCGCGCGCCCGCCCGGCCGCGTGGCGCGCGCGCTCGAACGCGGCTTCGCGGCGCTTACGCGCGGCTACGAGAAAAGCCTGCGCTGGGCGCTGGCCAACGCGCTGCTGACGCTGGTGATCCTGGTGGCCACCATCGGCCTGAACGTCTACCTGTACATCAAGGTGCCCAAGGGCTTCTTCCCGCAGCAGGATACCGGCCAGCTGATGGGCTTCGTGCGCGCCGACCAGGGCACCTCGTTCCAGGCCATGCGGCCCAAGCTCGAATATTTCCGCAAGGTGGTGCTGTCGGACCCGGCGGTGCAGAGCATGGTGGGCTACAGCGGCGGCCGCGGCGGCAGCAACACCAGCTTCATGATGATCCAGCTCAAGCCGCTGGCCGAACGCAAGGTGTCGGTGGACGACGTGATGAACCGGCTGCGCGGCCGGCTTTCGAACGTGCCCGGCGCGCGCATGTTCATGATGCCGAACCAGGACATCCGCATCGGCGCCCGCAGCACCAACTCCAGCTACCAGTACACGCTCAGCGCGTCCGAATTGAGCGACCTGCGGGAGTGGATGCCGCGCGTGTCGCGCGCGCTGGCCACGGTGCCGCAGCTGACCGACGTGGACACCGACGTGGAAGACCGCGGCCAGCAGATCTCGCTGCAGATCGACCGCGAGACCGCCACCCGGCTCGGGGTCGACATGTCGCTGATCGCCGGCGCGCTGAACAACTCCTTCAGCCAGCGCCAGGTCTCGGTCATCTACAACACGCTGAACCAGTACCGGGTGGTGATGGAGGTGGACCAGCGCTTCGCGCAGAACGCCAACGCGCTGGAGCAGGTCAGCGTGATCACCGCCGACGGCAACCGGGTGCCGCTGTCGGCCTTCGCCAAGTGGACCACCACCAATGCACCGCTGCGCGTCAACCACGACGCGCAGTTCGCGGCCGACACGATCTCATTCAACCTGGCGCCCGGCGTGTCGCTGGACGAAGCCACGCGCGCCGTGCAGGAAGCGGTGGCGCGCATCAACCTGCCCACCACCCGCATCAAGGCCGGCTTCGGCGGCAGCGCGGGGGCGCTGCAGTCGGCGCTGAGCGCGCAGCCCTGGCTGATCCTGGGCGCGCTGCTGACCATGTACCTGGTGCTGGGCATCCTGTATGAAAGCTACATCCACCCGCTGACCATCCTGTCGACCCTGCCGTCGGCCGGCATCGGCGCGTTGCTGGCGCTGATGGTGCTCAAGCGCGAGTTCACGCTGATCGCGCTGATCGGCGTGTTCCTGCTGATCGGCATCGTCAAGAAGAACGCCATCATGATGGTCGACTTCGCGCTCGACGCCGAGCGGCGGCGCGGGCTGGCGCCGCGCGACGCGATCTTCGAGGCCTGCCTGATGCGTTTCCGGCCGATCCTGATGACCACCATGGCCGCCATGCTGGGCGCATTGCCGCTGGTGGTCAGCACCGGCGCCGGCGCCGAGCTGCGCCAGCCGCTCGGCATCACCATCGTCGGCGGGCTGCTCGTCAGCCAGCTGCTCACCTTGTACACCACGCCGGTGGTCTACCTGTACCTGGACCGCATGCGCCACTGGGCGCTGCAGCGCTGGGGCAGGAACCCGCCGCCGGCGTCCCTGGTCTTGCCCGGAGATAATCTATGAGAGCGCCCGCCGCCCTCGCCGCCGTCCTGTTCGCCGCGCTGCTGACCGGCTGCGCGGTCGGGCCCGACTACGTTCGGCCGCAGGCCGCCACCGGCGCCGAATTCAAGGAGGCGGCCGGCTGGAAGCGCGCCGAGCCGGCCGACACGGCGCTGCGCGGCGACTGGTGGCGCATCTACGGCGACCCGGTGCTGGACGGCCTGATGGCGCAGGTGGAAACCGCCAACCAGACGCTGGCGCAAAGCGAGGCGCAGTACCGGCAGGCGCTGGCGCTGATCCGCGGCACCCGCGCCGGGCTGTATCCCACCGTGACCGGCAACGCCTCGGCCACGCGCAGCGGCACCGGCGCCAGCAGCAGCGTCACCACCAATTCGAACGGCACCATCATCAACAATGGCGGAAGCGGCGGCAGCAACATCCGCAACCAGTTCAGCCTGAACGCCGGCGTCAGCTGGGAGGCCGACCTGTGGGGCAGCATCCGCCGCAGCGTCGAGGCCGACACCGCGTCGGCCCAGGCCAGCGCCGCCAACGTGGGCGCCGCCCGGCTCAGCGCGCAGTCGACGCTGGCGCGCACCTATTTCCAGCTGCGCGTGATGGACGAACAGGAACGCCTGCTGGAGGCCACGATCCGGGTCTACGAGCGTTCGCTGCGGCTCAACGAAAACCGCTACGCGGCCGGCGTCAGCGCCCGCGCCGACATCGCCCAGGCCCGCACCCAGCTCGAAAGCGCGCGCGCCCAGGCGATCGACCTGCAATGGCAGCGCGCCCAGCTGGAGCACGCCATCGCCATCCTGGCCGGCCAGCCGCCCTCCACCTTCAGCCTGGCCGCGGCGCCGCTGAACCCGGCCTTGCCCGACATCCCGGTCGGCCTGCCGTCCGAGCTGCTGGAGCGGCGTCCCGACGTGGCGGCCGCCGAGCGGCAGGTGGCGGCCGCCAACGCGCGCATCGGCGTGGCGCAGGCGGCCTATTTCCCCAGCCTGACCCTGTCGGCCAGCCTGGGCTATCGCAGTTCCAGCTTTGCCGACTGGCTGACGGCGCCGGCGCGCTTCTGGTCGCTCGGCCCGGCGCTGGCCGCGCCGATCTTCGACGCCGGCCTGCGCCGCTCGCAGGTCGAGCAGGCCCGCGCGGCCTACGACGCGCAGGTCGCCGCCTACCGGCAGACGGTGCTGTCGGCGCTGGCCGAGACGGAAGACTATCTGGTGCAGCTGCGCGTGATGGCGCAGGAGCAGGACGTGCAGCAGCGCGCGCTCGACGCCGCCCGCGAGTCGCTGCGGCTGGCCAACAACCAGTTCGAGTCGGGCCTGATCGACTACCTCAGCCTGGCCACGCTGCAGACCTCGGCGCTGAACAACGAGCGCACGATGCTGACGCTGCTCGGCAGCCGGCTGACCGCCAGCGTGCAACTGATCGCGGCGCTGGGCGGGGGCTGGGATCCGTCGCAGATCCCGCCGCCGATCGGCGCTGCGCAACCCGGCAACGGCGCGCCGCAGGCGGGCGATACGCCAACGGCCGCCGCATCGCCGGCCGGTGCGGCATCGGCGGCGCAGACAGCCGACGCAACATCGCCGCAGGCGGCCGGCGGCCGCTGACGCCCCACTTTTCCGCAGGACCACCGTGTTCCACGTCGTACTCGTCTCGCCCGAAATCCCGCCCAACACCGGCAACGTGATCCGCCTGGCCGCCAACACCGGCGTCCGGCTGCACCTGGTACGTCCGCTCGGCTTCGAACTGGACGACGCCAAGCTGCGCCGCGCCGGCCTCGACTACCACGAATGGGCGGCGGTGGAGGTGCACGACGACATCGACGCCGCCTTCGCCGCCACCGGCGCCGCCACCGGCCGCCGCTTCGCCTTCACCACGCGCGGCTCGCGCCCGCTGGGTGACATCTCGTTCGCGCCCGGCGACGCCCTCGTCTTCGGCAGCGAAACCGCCGGCCTCGCGCCCGAGGTGCGGGACCGCTTCCCGCCCGGCCAGCGCGTGCGCCTGCCCATGCGCCCGGGCCAGCGCAGCCTGAACTTGTCCAACGCGGTGGCCGTAGCGGTATTCGAAGCCTGGCGGCAGCAGGGCTACGCCGGCGGAATATAGAAGTTAGAAGTGGGCAGGCGTCCAGCACGACGCCTTCGACGCCATCCCGTCCGTGACCGTCTTGCCGCTGACGAGCGATATCCGCAAGGCGAACCTGATACGCATCACCGTGGAACCCTTGCCGCAAAAGGGCCTGCGCACGACCTCCCAAGTGATGATAGACAAGGCCACCACCGTGCCCCGGACACGCGTCGGCGGCCGCATCGACGCACCCACCATGAAAACCGTAGACACCGCGCTGGCGCGCTTCCTTCACTTGCGCCCATAAACCGGAGGTCAAGAACCCAACACCCAGGATGCGGCGGATCCGGCTCCGCCGGTCCGCTCGCATCGCCCCCTGGGGGGCGCGCGTAAGCGCGTAGGGGGGTCCTTAGTCCAGCGTCAGGTTCAGGCGCTTGATCACGGCGCCCAGCGTCTGCGTTTCCTTCTTGATCAGCGCCGTCAGTTCTTCCGGCGTCGACCCGGCCGCGGTGAAGTACTGCGCGTCCAGCTGCTTGCGCACTTCGTCGCTGCGGATGATCTTGACCAGTTCGGTGTTGAGCCGGTCGACGATGGGCTTGGGCGTGCCGGCCGGCACCAGGATGGCCTGCCAGGAGATGACCTCGAAATTGGGCACGCCCTGTTCGGCCATGGTGGGAATGTCGGGCAGCGAGGGGCTGCGCTGCAGGCTGGTGACGGCCAGCGCCTTGACCTTGCCTTCCTTGACCTGCGGCATCGCGATCGCCGGCACCATGAAGCCGGCCTGCACCGAGCCGCCCAGGATGGCGGTGATGACCTGCGGGAAGCCGGCGTACGGCACGTGCAGGATGTCGAGGTTCTCGCGGCCCTTGAGCAGTTCCATCGCTAGATGGGCCGAGCTGCCGGCACCGACCGAGCCGTAGTTCAGCTTGCCCGGCTCCTTGCGCAGCAGCGAGGTGAACTCGCCCACCGAGTTGACCTTGAGCGCCGGGTCGACCACCAGCACGTTGGGGCTGGTGGCCACCAGCGTGACGGGCGCGAGATCCTTGAGCGGATCGTAGTTGAGCTTGGTGTACAGCGCGGGCGCGGTGGCCAGCGGCCCGTTGATGGTGAACAGCACGCTGTAGCCGTCGGGCGCGGAGTGCGCGACGTTGGCGGTGCCGATGTTGCCGCCGGCGCCTGCGCGGTTGTCGACCACGATGGCCTGGCCGAGCGCCTTGCCCAGCGGCTGCGCGATCACGCGCGCGATGATGTCGGGCGACGACCCCGCCGGGAAGGGCACCACCAGCCGGATCGGCTTGCTAGGCCAGTCGGACTGGGCCTGGGCGGGCGCGGCGGCGACGCCGGCCGCCGCCGCGGCCAGGGCGGCGCCCAGCAGGCGGCGGCGCAGGCCGGCACGGCCCGACGCGGGGGAACGACGTACTGTCATGGGGGTATCTCCGTGGGTGTTTTGCGGCGGCGAGGCGTCAGACCTCGTCGCCCTGTGAGGACCAGCGGTCCACCTGGACCGGGCGCGCGTTCTCCAGCCGGTCCAGCAGGCGTCCGATCTCGGTGTCGACGATCAGCGCATCGAGATGGACGGCGCGCACGAAACCTTGTGAGTGGGCGTGGCGCGCAAACGCAATAAGGCTGTCATAGTAGCCGTTCGCGTTGAGCAGGCCCACCGGCTTGTGGTGGTAGCCGATCTGCTGCCAGGTCAGCACCTCGAACAATTCGTCGAGCGTGCCGTAGCCGCCGGGCAGCGCGACGAAGGCGTCGGACAGCTCCACCATGCGCGCCTTGCGGGCGTGCATCGAAGCCACCACGAACATCTCGGTCAGGCCGCGGTGGCCGATTTCGCGGTCCCACAATTGCTGCGGAATGACGCCTGTGACCTTGCCGCCGGCTGCCAGCGCGGCATCGGCCAGTTCGCCCATCAGGCCGACGCTGCCGCCGCCGTAGACCAGGCCCAGGCCGCGCCGCGCCAGCGTGGCGCCGAATTCGCGCGCCAGCTCGGCATACCAGGGCTGGTTGCCGGCGCTGGCGCCGCAATACACGCAAACCGAAGCGATCATCGATCCCCGCCTTCGAATCGGGGATCGCGCGCCAGCAGGCGCGAGACGGCCTCCTGCGGCGGCACGCGGTCGAACAGCACGGCGCAGACCGCCTCGGTGATGGGCATGTCGATGCCGTGCCGGCGGGCCAGCGCCAGCACGGCCGGCGCGCAGCGCACGCCTTCGGCCACCTGCGTCATGTCGCCCAGGATGGCGTCGAGCGGACGGCCGCGGCCGATCGCCAGGCCGACCTGCCGGTTGCGGGACAGGTCGCCGGTGGCGGTGAGGATCAGGTCGCCCAGGCCGGTCAGGCCCGTGAAAGTTTCGGCCCGCGCGCCCAGCGCGACGCCCAGCCGGCTGATCTCGGCCAGCCCGCGGGTGATGAGCGCGGCGCGCGCATTGGTGCCCATCGACAGGCCGTCGCCGATGCCGCAGGCGATGGCGATCACGTTCTTCAGCGCGCCGCCGACCTCGACGCCGACCACGTCGTCGCTGCCGTAGACGCGGATGGCGCCGCCGTGCAGCGCGCATACCACGCGGTCGCGCAGCACCGGATCGGCGCTGGCGACGGTGAGCGCCACCGGCAGGCCCTGCGCGACCTCGCGCGCGAACGACGGCCCCGACAGCACGCCGGTGGAGACGCCGGGCAGCGCGCCGAAATGGTCGGCCGCGATCTCGTGCGGCAGGCGGCCGGTGACGGCGTCGATGCCCTTGCAGGCCCAGACCACCGAGGCCTGCGCCAGCCCGTGCCGCGCCAAGCCGGCGGCCACGGCGTGACAGGCGGCGTCGAGCCCGGCCATCGGCACCGCCAGCACCACCAGCGCCTCGGCGTCCGGGCCGTGCAGATGCGCCAGCAGGCGGTCGAGGTCCCCCGTCACGCGCAGCGCGGCGGGCAGCGGGATGCCGGGCAGGTAGTGGGTATTCTCGCGGCCGCGGGCGAGCTGGTCGGCGAAGGCCGGATTGCGCGCCCACAACACGGTGGGATGGGCGCGCGCGCTGGCCGCGGCCAGCGCGGTGCCCCAGCTGCCGGCGCCGAGCACGCCGACCCGCAGCCCCGGTTTGCCATCCGCCTGCATGGCCGGCATGCCGCTCAGTGCCGCGCGCCCGGCGGCAGGATCAGGCCGCTGTCGCCGCCCTGCTCCGGCTGCTGCTGTTGCTGCTGCGCGGCCGCCAGGCGCTGTTCGTAGATGGTCTGGAAGTTGACCTCGGCCAGGTGCAGCGGCGCCATCGAGGCGCGCGTGATGGCGTCGGCCACGTTGGCGCGCAGATAGGGGTAGACGATGCCGGGGCAGACGATGCCGAGCACCGGATCGAGCTGTTCCAGCGGCAGGTTGGCCACTTCGAAAATGCCGGCCTGCTTGCCTTCGACCAGGTACAGCACCTTGTCGCCGATCTTGGTGGTGACGGTAGCGGTGACGCTGACCTCGAACACCGTTTCGGCCAGCGCCTGCGCGCCGACGTCGATCGACACCTCGACCGCGGGCTGCTCGGTTTCCAGGAAAATCTGCGGCGCGTTGGGCAGTTCCAGCGAGAGGTCTTTCAGGTAGACGCGCTGGATGTTGAACACGGGGGCGGACTGCTGCTGCTCTTGATTATCGGACATGAGACCAATTCGCGAAAAACGGGAAGCCTGACGGCTGGACCGGCCGGGCGCGAGCCCGAGCCGGCATGAGGAAAAACGTGGCGCGCGATACGGGGCGCCGCCCGGCGCAGCAGCCGGCCGCCGGCTTCAGTCGTTGAGCAGCGGCATCAGCCCGCCGGCACGGTCGAGCGCGGCCAGGTCGTCGAAACCGCCGACGTGCGTGTCGCCGATGTAGATCTGCGGCACCGTGCGCCGGCCCGTGCGCTCCATCATGGTCTGGCGCAGTTCCGGATGCATGTCGACGCGGATTTTCTCGATTTCCGCCACGCCGCGCTGCTTGAGCAGCATTTCGGCGCGCTGGCAGTACGGACAGTACCCCGTGGAATACATCACCACTTGCTTCATTACATCACCCTACCTTTTCATGACCCTGACTATCCGTCGCATCAATCATGCCAGACCCCACCGTGGACGCCGCGGATCCGGCTTTGCCGGTCCGCCAGCGCCGCCCCCTTCGAGGGGGAGCGGCCTCTGGCCGCGCAGGGGTGGGCCTCCCTTCAGCGCGTAGGGGGGGTTCCGGAAATCGGCATGCCTGCCTGGACCCAGCCGGCCAAGCCGCCGGCAAGGGAAACGACTTCGCCGAAGCCCTGCGCCTTGAGTCTGGCAGCCGCCTTGGCGGCATCCCGGCCGTTGCCGCACACCACGATCAGCGGCCGGTTCTTGGGCAGCCCGGCCGCCTTCTGCTCCAGCTCGGCCGCGGGCACGTTGCGCGATTGGGCGATATGGCCGCCGGCGTACTGCTCGGCCGGCCGCACGTCGACGAAGACCGCCTGCCGCTGGTTGGCCAGCTGGGTGGCCTCGGACGGGCTGATCGCGCCGCCCTGCCGGGCGCCGCGCAGCGACGGCAACAGCAGCATCACGCCCGACACTACCGCCAGCGCGACCAGGAAAATGTTATCGATGAGGAATTTCACGAGATGCCTTGATAGTGGATGCCCGCAGGCGCGGCGCGGACGGGAGCTTTTCCGGGGCGCCGGGTGTCATACGGCGGGCGTAAAAGCGTTCCTGCCGCGGGATTATAAAATGTCGCGGTTCCGGCGCCGTTTTCAAGCCCGGCCGGGTGCCGCGCCCCGACGGCGCCGACGGATTGTATTCAACCTTCATTCACTTTCGCGGCCCGCCGCCTACTCACATGCACAAACTCGTCCTGATGCGTCACGGCGAAAGCCAATGGAACCTGGAAAACCGCTTCACCGGCTGGACCGACGTCGACCTGACCGAAAAAGGCCGCGAAGAAGCCCGCAAGGCCGGCCAACTGCTCAAGCGGGAAGGCTATGAATTCGACCTCGCCTACACCTCGGTGCTGCGACGCGCCATCCGCACGCTGTGGATCGCCCTCGACACGATGGACGCCATGTACCTGCCGGTGCGCAACAGCTGGCGCCTGAACGAGCGCCACTACGGCGCCCTGCAGGGCCTGAACAAGGCCGAGACGGCCGCCAAGTTCGGCGAGGAACAGGTGCTGATCTGGCGCCGCGCCTACGCGATCGCGCCCGATCCCGTGCCCTACGACGACGAACGCCACCCGCGCTTCGACCGCCGCTACCACGACCTGGCGCCGTCCGAGCTGCCCGCCACCGAATGCCTGAAAGACACCGTCGCCCGCGTGGTGCCCTACTGGCAGGAAACCATCGCGCCGTCCATCAAGGCCGGCAAGCGGGTGCTGATCGCCGCCCACGGCAACAGCCTGCGGGCGCTGATCAAGCACGTGGACGGCGTCTCCGACGAAGACATCGTCAAGCTCAACATCCCCACCGGCCAGCCCCTGGTGTACGAATTCGACGACGAGCTCAAGCCGATCAGGCACTACTACCTGGGCGATCCCGACGAAATCGCCGCCGCGCTGGCGGCGGTGGCTGCGCAAGGCAAGGCCAAGGCGAAGTGAGGCGCCTGCGGGCCCTGGCGCCGCCCCTCGCCCTGGCGGCCGCCGGCTGGCTGGCCCCGGGCCCGGCCATGCCGGCCCAGTCGTCCACCGACCCGGCCGCCGTCGCCCGCGAACGCGAGGCGCTGCAGCGGCGGCTGGAAGCCTTGCGCAAAGACATCGCCCAGCGCGAAGAAGCCCACGCCGACGCCGCCGACGCGCTGAAAGCCTCCGAACAGGCCATCTCGCGCGCCAACCGCCGGCTGGCCGAACTGGCCGAGCAGCGCAAGCGCGCCGCCGCCGAACTGGCGCGGCAGGACGCCGCCATCGCCGAGCGGCAGGCCGACGTCGACGCCCGCCGCGCCCATCTGGCCGACCTGATGCGGCGCCAGTACGCCGGCGCCGGCCTGTCGCCGTGGAGCGCGCTGCTGTCGGGCGACGATCCGCAGCAGCTGGGCCGCAACCTGACCTATCTCGGCTACGTGTCGCAGGAACGGGCGGCGGCGGTGACGGCGCTGCAGGAAGAACTGGCGCAGCTGGGCGACCTGCGCAGCCAGGCCCAGGCCCGGCGCGAAGAATTGGAACGATTGGCGGCCGAGGAAAACGGCGAGCGCCAGGAACTGGTCAGGCAGTCGGCCGAACGGCGCAAGGTGCTCGATTCGATTTCCGCCAAGCTCGACACCCAGCGGCGCGAGGCCGCCAGCGTGGCGCGCAACGAACAGCGGCTGGCGCGGGTGATCGACGAACTGGCGCGCAAGGCGGCCGAGGCCCGCCGGCGTGCCGAGCAGGCGCGCCGCGCCGAACAGGCCCGGCGGGCGGCGGAAGCGGCCCGGCGCGCCGCCGCCGAACGCCAGGCGGGCGCATCCGGTCCGGCCCGCCCGGCGCCGCCCCCGCCGCCGCGCGACGAAGCGGTGGCGCGCAACGACGCGCTGCCCGACGCCAGCCTCGACGGCCAGTTCGTCAAGCTGCGGGGCCGCCTGCGGCTGCCGGTGCGGGGCGAGGTCGTGGGCCGTTTCGGCACCCAGCGCGGCGAGGGCGGCACCTGGCGCGGCGTGTTCATCCGCGCCGCCGAGGGCACCGAGGTGCGCGCCGTGGCGGCCGGCAAGGTGGTGTTTGCCGACTGGCTGCGCGGCTTCGGCAACCTGCTGATCATCGACCACGGCAGCCAGTACCTGTCGATCTACGGCAACAACCAGTCGGTGCTGCGCCACGTGGGCGACGACGTGCGCGCCGGCGACGTGGTCGCCAGCGTAGGCGCGACGGGAGGCCAGTCGGAATCGGGCCTATACTTCGAAATCCGGCAAGGCGGCGCGCCCGTGGACCCGCTCAAATGGGCCACGTTGCGCTGACCGCCGGGTCCCGGATATCCTGATCGCCGGCGGCTCGCGCCGCCGCGTTCAGCCGCGTTTTTCCACTTTTTGGACCTCTACGAGAACCCGCAGGCCGCAATGGATGTCCAATCGGCACATCGCACCGTGGCCCCGGAGGAATACATGGGCAGCAGCAAAAGCAAATTTCGCAGTGTCGGCCTGGTCGGCATGGGCGTGATCGCCGGCATCCTGGTCAGCGTCGGTCTGACCGCGGTCGCACAGCGCGAAACCCGTGGCCCATTGCCCCTCGAAGAACTGCGGCAGTTCTCGATGGTGTTCGACACCATCAAGAAGCACTACGTCGAGCCGGTCGACGACAAGACGCTGATCGACGGCGCCATCGCCGGCATGCTGTCCGACCTGGACCCGCACTCGGCCTATCTCGACCCCGACGCCTACCGCGAAATGCAGACCGCCACCCAGGGCGAGTTCGGCGGCCTGGGCATCGAGGTCGGCACCGAAGACGGCTTCGTCAAGGTCATCTCCCCCATCGAAGACACCCCCGCCGCCCGCGCCGGCGTCAAGGCGGGCGACCTGATCGTCAAGATCGACGACAAGTCCACCAAGGGCCTGCTGCTGAACGACGCCGTCAAGCTGATGCGCGGCAAGCCCAAGACCAGCATCGTGCTGACCCTGGTGCGCAAGGATGTCGAAAAGCCGCTGGTGCTGACCATCCAGCGCGACATCATCAAGGTGCAGAGCGTGCGCAGCAAGATGCTGGAATCCGGCACCGGCTACGTGCGCATCGCCCAGTTCCAGGAGCAGACCGGCGCCGACCTCGTCACCCACCTCGAACGCCTGGGCAAGAACGGCGCGCCCAAGTCGCTGATCCTGGACCTGCGCAACGACCCGGGCGGCCTGCTGCACAGCGCGATCGGCGTGGCCTCGGCCTTCCTGCCGCCCGACACGCTGGTGGTCTCCACCAAGGGCCGCACGCCGGATGCCCAGCGCACCTACGAAACCGTGCCGGCCGACTACCTACGCGGCCGCGACGACTACATCAAGCGCCTGCCCGCCTGGGCGCGCACGGTGCCGCTGGTGGTGCTGGTCAATGCCGGCTCGGCCTCGGCCTCGGAAATCGTGGCCGGCGCGCTGCAGGACCAGAAGCGCGCCAAGGTGCTGGGCACGCAGACCTTCGGCAAGGGCTCGGTGCAGGTGATCCTGCCGATCTCGCGCGATTCGGCCATCAAGCTGACCACCTCGCGCTACTACACGCCCAGCGGCAACTCGATCCAGGCGCAGGGCATCGTGCCGGACTACTCGGTTACCGAAACGGCCACCGGCGACCTGTTCGAACGGCCGCGCGAGGCCGACCTGGCCAAGCACTTGAGCAATGACCGCGATCCCAACCACGAGATCAAGTCGGCCCCGCTCGACCCCGCCAAGGCGGCCGAGCAGCGCGCCATCAAGCCGATCGAGCTGGGCGGTCCGGACGACTTCCAGCTGCAGCAGGCGCTGAACCTGCTGGAAGGCAAGCCGGTGCAGCTGGCCAAGGCGGAAGACGTGGCCAAGGCCGCCGCCGAGGTGGCCGAGCGCAACAAGACCCCGGCGCAGAAGGCAGAGGAAGCCAAGCCGGCGCCGGTCGCGCCCACCACGCCGCCCGACAAGGCCGTGCCCGCCCCCGCGCCTGCGCCCGCCCCCTCCCCGGCGCAGTGAACGACGACCAGCTGCTGCGGTACTCGCGGCACATCCTGCTCGACGACCTCGGGGTCGAAGGGCAGGAGCGGCTGCTGGGGGCCCGGGCGCTGATCGTGGGCGCCGGCGGCCTCGGCTCGCCGGCCGCGCTCTACCTGGCCTCGGCCGGCGTGGGCACCCTGGTGCTGGCCGATGACGACCGTGTCGACCTGACCAACCTGCAGCGCCAGATCCTGCATACCACCGAGCGCGTCGGCCAGTACAAGGCCGAATCCGGCCGCCAGGCGCTGGCCGCCATCAATCCCACCATCGCGATCGAAACGCTGGTGCTGCGGCTCGACGGCGAGGCGCTCGACGCCCAGGTGGCGGCGGCCGACGTGGTGCTAGACTGCACCGACAACTTCGCCACCCGCCACGCCATCAACCGCGCCTGCGTGCGGCACCGCACGCCGCTGGTATCGGGCGCGGCGATCCGTTTCGACGGCCAGGTGAGCGCCTTCGACCTGCGGCGCGACGACGCGCCGTGCTATCACTGCCTGTTCCCCGACGACGAAGACGTCGAAGAAGTGCGCTGCGCCACCATGGGCGTATTCGCGCCGCTGGTAGGCATCATCGGCGCCACCCAGGCGGCCGAGGCCATCAAGGTGCTGACCGGCGCCGGCACCGGGCTGACGGGACGCCTCTTGATGCTCGATGCCCTGCGCATGCACTGGCATGAAGTCCGGGTGGCGCGTGATCCCGGGTGTACGGTGTGTGGGCGGCGGGTGGATTGATTATTGCGCGGGCGGGATAGCGTTCTTTAGGCGTTCGGAGCCCGTTGGGCGGGCCTGTGGGGCGCATAGGAGGCGAGCGGGGCGCACGCGAAGGAAGGGCCCGGACGGGCCCGTACGAGCGGGCCGAAGCGGTGTCCGGAAGCCCCCCGAGGGGCTGAAGGACCGACTCCTCTCAGCGCCTCACAGGCCCGCCCCCACCCCGGCGGACGCTCAAGAACTCAAGAACCATCAAGCCAACAAAATCCGCATCTGAGTATCCAGATATTCGGTAGGCGGCTTTTTCCAGGCGTTCTTGGCATACCGATGCCACCGCCCGAGCACGAAGTGCAGGATCAGGTTGGCCCGCGCGTGGATGTCGTCGGTGGGCGGCAGTTCGTTGAGGGCCAGCGCAGTGCGCAGGCACTGCCGCAGCGAGGCCTCGATGCGGTCGAAGAACTGGTTCATGCGCTCCTGGAGCCGGTCGTCTTCCGACACCAGGGCGTCGCCGATCAGCACCCGCGTCATGCCGCGGTTGCGCTCCGAGAACGACAGCAGCATCACGATGGCCTTGCGGGTCTGCACCACGCCGCTGGTCTCGGTTTCGGCGATGACGTTCATCAGGCCGAAAATCGAATTCTCGATGAATTCGATCAAACCCTCGAACATCTGCGCCTTGCTCGCGAAATGCCGGTACAGGGCCGCTTCCGACACCTGCAGGCGAGCCGCCAGCGCGGCGGTGGTGATGCGTTCCCCTTTGGGATGCTCGAGCATCTCGGCCAGGGTATTGAGGATTTGGGTCTTACGTTCACCCGACTTACTTGCGGCCATGTCGTGGTTGAATCCGTTCAGTAGAGATTCGCCGCCCGGCCGGTGTGATGTAAGAGCGAGCTATGTTCGCCGGATCGCGCGAGTCTGTAACAATAAGTGACTGACGGAGTTTACTGTAAGACCGACGCAAATCGGGCGTCCGTGATGAAAATTAGCAAAAGGCGTACCCCGGTGACGGACATAAACCGTACACATCCCGGCTCTCTTTGCTCCCTTCAGATTGGCCACGGTGTCCTCCACCAGTACCGCGCGGTGGGGACTCACTCCTTCGTGCGCCATGACGTGCCGCATCAGTGCGACCGAGGGTTTGACGTGGAAATCACCGTGGAAGCGCATGTCTTCCACCGCCCACATGCTGTCGAAGCAATGCAGGATGCCCAGATGCCTGAGAATGCTGCGGGCGTAGTTGTGCGGGGCGTTGGTGAGCAACACCTTCCGGCCCGGCAGCCGTGACAGACGGTTACGCAAATCCTTGTCGGCCCGCACCAGCGGCCTGACGTCGAAATTGTGACTCCGGTGCAGGAATTCCGCCGACGACACGCCGTGGTGCCGCACCATGCCGATCAGCGTGGCGCCGTAGCGCTGCCAGTAGCGCTTGCGCAGCGCCGTGGCTTCTTCCCGGCTCAGGTTCAGCGTTTCCATGACGGCCTCGGTCATGGAAAGGTCGATGTGGGAAAAGATCGCGTGGGAAGCGTCGTGCAGCGTGTTGTCGAGGTCGAAGAACCAGACCGGGCGCGTGTCGCCCGGCGGCCGGCGGCTCCGGCGCACCCGGCCCAGCGGACGGCGGATCTGCGTGCGGTACTCGGCCGACAGCGCCGGCACGCCGGTGGCGGCGGCCGCGACCTGGCTGACCAGCAGCGTTTTCGTCATCAGTGCGAACGGATCATCGTGCCGACCCCCTGGGCCGTCAGGATCTCCAGCAGCAGACAGTGCTCGACGCGGCCGTCGACGATGTGGACCGAATTGACGCCGCTCTTGGCGGCTTCCAGCGCCGAGGAGATCTTAGGCAGCATGCCGCCGGAGATGGTGCCGTCGGCGAACAGTTCGTCGATGCGCGCCGCCGTCAGGCCGGTCAGCAGGTTGCCGCTCTTGTCGAGCACGC
This sequence comes from Pigmentiphaga soli, assembly GCF_039541095.1. Lineage (NCBI taxonomy): Bacteria > Pseudomonadati > Pseudomonadota > Betaproteobacteria > Burkholderiales > Alcaligenaceae > Pigmentiphaga > Pigmentiphaga soli. The sequence goes on along the minus strand of NZ_BAABFO010000002.1, from coordinate 180,414 downwards.
CGGGGGTGTTGGTCATCATCACCAGCTTTTCGGCGCGCAGCACCTCGGCGATCTTGCCGGCCACCAGGTCGGCGTTGATGTTGTAGGCCAGGCCGTCGTCGCCGAAACCGATGGGCGAGATGACGGGGATGAACTGGTCGTCCTGCAGCGCCTTGACCACCGAAGGATCGATCGACGCGATCTCGCCCACGAAGCCGAGGTCGAAGTGCGCGCCGGGGTTGTTCTTGTCTGGCATCAGCATCTTGCGGGCGCGGATCAGGCCGCCGTCCTTGCCGGTCAGGCCCACCGCCTTGCCGCCGAACTCGTTGATCATCATCACGATGTCCTGCTGCACCTGGCCGCCCAGCACCCATTCGACCACTTCCATGGTCTCGGCGTCGGTCACCCGCATGCCCTGCACGAAGGTGCCCTGCTTGCCGACGCGCTTCAAGGCGTCGTCGATCTGCGGGCCGCCGCCGTGCACCACCACCGGGTTCAGGCCCACCAGCTTGAGCAGCACCACGTCGTGCGCGAAGCCGCGCTGCAGGCGCTCGTCGGTCATGGCGTTGCCGCCGTACTTGACCACGATGGTCTTGCCGTGGAAGCGGCGGATGTAGGGCAGCGCCTCGGCCAGCACGCTGGCCTTGACGCCGGGCGTGAGCGCGGCGATGGGGCTGTGCGGATCGGACAGCAGGTCTTGGGCGGTGGTGTCGGTCATGGCGGGTCCGGAAGGTCTGCGGCGGCCGGCGGCCGCGGAGCGCTTGACCCGAATTGTAGCGAGTCCGGGGGCCGCCAAGGGCCGGCCGGCGGGCCTTGCGCGCCCCGGCGGCGAAGGGCGCGGCGAAGGGCGCGGCGACCGCGCAACGCCGCCGGGCGGCGGCGCGCGCGGGCCGTCAGCGGAACAGGAAGCGCGGGCCCAGCTCGCGGATGTCGGGGCAGCCGATCAGCCCCAGCACGCGGCGGATTTCCTCGTGCAGCAAGTGCAGCACGCGTTCGGCGCCGGCCTGCCCGCCCGCGGCCACGCCGTACAGCGTGGCGCGGCCGACCAGCACCGCGTGCGCGCCCAGCGCGATCGCCTTTACGGCGTCGCTGCCGCGCATGATGCCGCTGTCGAGCAGCACCGGGAAACGCCCGCCCATGCGCTCGACGATGCCGGGCAGCGCGTCCAGCGGCGCGATGCTGCTGTCGAGCATGCGGCCGCCATGGTTGGACACGATCACGCCGTCGGCGCCGCAGGCCACGGCCATCGCGGCGTCGTCCGGGTGCAGGATGCCCTTGACCAGCAGCGGTCCGGTCCACAGCTTGCGCAGTTCGCGCAGGTCGTTCCAGTCCAGCGAATCGGTCTTGGCCATCGCCCGGCCCAACGGCTTGGCGGTGATCGAGCCTCGCATCGCCGCCGGGTAGTTCTCGTATTGCGGCATGCCGGTGGACGCCAGGTAGCGCAGCAGCACCGAGCACAGCCAGCGCGGGTGCAGCGCCACGTCGCGCACGTTGCGCGCCGAGAAGCGGAACGGGATGCTGAAGCCGTTGCGGAAGTTGTACTCTCGGTTGGACGGCACGGCGGTATCCACCGTGACCACCAGCGCCTCGTAGCCGGCCGCCTGGGCGCGGCGCACGAGTTCGTACGACAGTTCCTTCTGCGGCCACATGTACAGCTGGAACCACAGCCGGCCGCCGGCCTGCTGCGCCACTCGCTCCATCGAGGTGAGCGAGCCGGTGGCCACCGTGAACGGGATCCCGGCCTGGGCGGCGGCGCGCGCCAGCGCTACCTCGCCGTCGTACCACATCAGCCCGGCGGCGCCGGTCGGGCCGATCGCCAGCGGGAACGGCATCGCCTTGCCGAACAGCTCGACGGCGGCGCTGCGCTTGGAAACGTCGACCAGCGTGCGCGGCACCAGCTTCCACTGGTCGAACGCCGCGCGGTTGCTGGCCAGCGCCACTTCGTCTTCGGTACCGCGGTCGACGAACTCGAACAGGCCCTTCGGCAGGCGCCGCTTGGCGAGCGCCCGGAAATCGAAGGTGTTGTAGGCGGTCGCTACGGCTCGGCTCATTGCAGCGACGTCTGGGTCTGCTTCAGCAGGGCCTTGTACTGGGTCGAGTCGCGGACCAGCATGGCGCGCAGCTCGTCGGGCGTGGAGGTGCGGACTTCCATCCCTTGCGCGGCCAGCGTGTCGACGATGTGCTGGGTCTTGGCGGCCTTGACCACGGCGTCGTTCAGGCGGGCCACCACGTCCTTCGGCGTGCCGGCCGGCGCGATCACGCCCTGCCAGGTCTGCGCCTCGAAGCCGGGCAGGCCGCTTTCGGCCACGGTGGGCACGTTGGGCGTGGCCGGCGAGCGGTGGGCACCAGTGGTGGCGATCAGGTTCAGGCGGCCGGCGCTGACGTGTTCCATATTGCCCACCAGCGAGCTGAACATGATGTCGACGCGGCCGGCCAGCAGGTCGGTCATGGCCGGGCCGGTGCCCTTGTACGGCACGTGCACCATGTCGATCTTGGCGGCGTTGGCGAAGGCGGCGCCGGCCAGGTGCTGGGCCGAGCCGTTGCCCGACGAGGCGAAGTTGATCTTGCCCGGGTTGGCGCGGGCGTAGGCGATCAGTTCCTGCACCGTCTTGATGCCGAGCTTGGGCGTGACCAGGATGCCGAGCGACTGCACGGTGGTCAGTCCGATAGGCTGGAAGTCCTTGACCGGGTCGTAGGTGGGCTGGTCGTGCAGCAGCGGGGTGATGACGAAAGCGTTGGTGCCGAACAGCAGCGTGTAGCCGTCGGCCGGCGAACGGCGGACCGACTCGGTGCCCACCAGCGTGCCGCCGCCGGCGCGGTTTTCCAGCACCACGGTCTGGCCGAGCTGCTGCGACATCTCCTGCGCCAGCATGCGGCCGACGATGTCGGTGGCGCCGCCGGGGGCGTAGGCCACCACCATCCGCAGCGGGTGGGACGGGAAGGCGTCGGCCGCGGGAGCGGCCTGGGCCACGGCCAGGCTGCCCAGCAGGACGGCAGCCAGGCGCGCCAGCAGCGTGGCCGGGCGGCGGGCTTGCGCAGGGGCGACGCCGATGCGCAGGGTCGAGGTATGGAACATTATTGTCTCCAGAGGGAAAGAGATTGGGCGGCCGCGCGCGGGGCGGCCTTGCTGTGGCGCCGTCGAGCTGCGCATCCACGGCGGCGCAGGCGGTGTGCCTGCCCGGGATGCCGGCGACGCTCGAATCGGGAAACAACGTCAAACCGCGATTATTGGCAGCCGGGAGCCGGCCAGCAAGGCGCCAGTGCTAAATTAGGAATTTCGATTCTGGAAACCGACGTGGACGAATTGACATGTTTGCGCGTGTTCCTGGAGGTCGCGCGGCGCAACAGCTTCGCCGGCGCGGCCCAGCATTTCGGCGTGTCGCGCGCCACCTGCACCAAGCAGGTGGCCTGGCTGGAACGCTCGCTCGGCGCCAAGCTGCTGAACCGGACCACCAAGCAGCTGGGCCTGACGCGGGCCGGGCTGCAGGTGGTGGAAAACGCCGCCGGCCTGCTGGAGCGCTACGACGAATTGCGCGAATCGGTGCGCAACCTGTCGGGCGACGTGGCCGGCGTGATCCGGGTCGGCGTGCCGCCGGCGTTCGGCACCCGGCGGCTGCTGCCGGTGGTGAACGAATTCTACGAGAAATACCCGGACATCCAGATCGCGCTCAGCCTGCTGACGGTGCGCAAGCACGAAACCTTCGTCGAGCAGGGGCTGGACGTGGGCATCATCATCGTGCCGATGCTGAAGGATGCCAGTTTCATCGCCATCCCGCTGGCCGAGGCGCGGCAGGCGCTGGTGGCCTCGCCCGCCTACCTGGCGCGTCACGGGCCGATCGAGAAACCGCAGGATCTGCTGGACTGCAACTGCCTGATCAACTGGAACAAGTCGCCCACGGCCAACTGGAGCTTCACCGGGCCGCAGGGGCCGGTCACCGTGCGCGTGCAGGGCTCGCTGCGGGCCGACTTCGGCGACGCGCTGAAGGAAGCGGCGCTGGAAGGCATGGGCGTCTCGATGCATCCGTACTACATGCTGGCCGAGGAGATCGAGCGCGGGGAACTGGTGGTGGTGCTGCCGGACTACGAGCCGTCGGGGCTGGAGGTGTACGCGATCTATTCGTCGCGCAGGAACCTGCCGGTACGAGTCCAGCTGTTCCTGGATTTCCTGAAGGAATGGGCCAAACGGCCCAAGCCATGGGACCCTTCCACGCGCTGACGCGCGCCCTCCCGGGGGCGCGCGTCAGCGCGTAGGGGGTCACCCAAACCTGCGGGAGGAACGCATTTCTTCGATCAGCCAGCGGCCATCGGCGGCGCGCTTCAGGCGGTCCCGGTAGACCGAGATGGACAGCAGGGTGTCGAGCGGGGCGGGGCCGGTGGCGCCGGGCGGGGCGTCGTAGCGGTAGACCAGCGCGATGTAGCGGACGTCGGCCTCGTCGGGGCCGCGCACGTCCACCACCATGTTCTGCATCATGTGGGCGGTGATGCGGCCGGCGGGACGCTCGGCCAGCGCCGCGCGCACGGCGGCCGGGCCTTTCAGCACCTTGCCCTGCCGGTGCCAGACGCCGTCCTCGGCGATCGTGTTGGCGACGGTTTCGAAATCGGAATCATCGAGCGCGGCGTAGAAGCGATGGATCGTCTGCTCGCACTCGACGATGGCGGCCGCTTTTTCCAATGGGCTCATCGTGTCTCCAATCAGTGATTCAGGTATCAGGGTGCCGCCGATCCGGCCGGCACCGCCCTCCGGGGGAGCGCGCGTCAGCGCGTAGGGGAGAGCCCGAACCCCGGATCGAACACGCGGTCTGCCAGCACCTGGCAGCGCTTGATCAGGCGGTGTTCGTGCGGCTCGTAGTCGGGCCAGGCGTTGTGCAGCGTGCCGATGTGGTCCCACATCAGGACGTCGCCTTCCGTCCACTGGTGAGTGTACTGGTATTTCTGCTGCAGCTGATGCGCGAACAGCCGGGCCAGCAGCTCGTCGCTCTCGGCCTCGCTCACCTCGTTGATGCGGATCGCGTAGCCGGGGTTGCAGTACAGCACCTTGCGGCCGGTCAGCGGGTGCGTGAGGAATACCGGATGCACCGACGGGGGCCGCTTGGCGCGCTGCTCGGGCGTGAGCGGCGGGCGCTCGCTGCCGGGCCGGGTGCGCATGTTTTCCCAGAACTTGTTGAAATCGTGGGTGGCGGTGGCGTCCTTCAGGCGGATCTTCAGCTCCTCCGGCAGGTCGCGGTAGGCGGCCTGCATATTGGCAAAGCTGGTCGAGCCCAGCGCGCGGCCGTCGCGGCGCGGCACCTCGATCGCGTACAGCACGTTCACGAAGCCCACCGTGCGGTTGTACGACATGTCGGTGTGCCAGTCCTGGCCGGCGTCGGCGATGCCGATCGGCTTGCCGTCCACGACGATATTGGAAAGAATGCTGACTTCCGGAATGCCCGGTTCGTTGAAGGACGACACGCCCGTCTGCAGGCTGCCGAAACGGGCCGAGAAGGCCTTCAGCGCGGCGGCATCCAGCTGCTGCGCCGGGAAGCGCAGCACCCCGTATTCTCCGAGGGCCCGCAGCAGCGCGGCGAACGCCTCCGGCGCCAGTTCGCGCGACAGGTCGAGACCGCTGACGGTGGCCCCCAGGACTTGGCCGGTAGGCTCGATGTGCATCATGTTTTTTCCTTCGATGAACGTAGCGACATGCGAGCGTTCATCTTAGGGCGACGGCCCCGGCTTGGGTAACCCGCCGGCCGCAAACTTGTAATTTCCAGATTGGAAACCAAGACCGTGCGAGGCGGGCATCGGCTGGCGGCTTTTCCACTGGCCTTCCACAGCCTGTCCACCGCTTTCTCCACCAGTTCTCCACCACCTTGTCCCCCGCCCCATCCACAGGATCGCGCACCGGCGGTCCACAGCCTTGTCCACCGCGAAACGGGGTTTGTCCACTGCGGACGGGCGGGTTGCCCACATGAAGTCCACAGCGTATCCACAGCTCTTCCACCGCCTTTTCACCGGCAATCCACAGGCGCTTCCCCTGGGAATCCACAGCCTGTCCACAAGGCCGTCCACAGGCTTCCCACAGACTTGTCCAAAGACTTGTACACAACGGAGGGCGAACCGGACCGCATCAGGCTTGACCTTGACATGATGTTAAGCTCGACGATGACCGACATGCAGTCTTCCGGGTCCCTCGCCGTGAACGCCGTCTCCCCCTTTCGCCCTACCCACCGCTTCGCCATCGGCGGCATGACTTGCGCCTCGTGCGTGAAACGGGTCGAACGCAGCCTGGGCAAGGTGGCGGACGTCCGGCGGGTGTCGGTCAACCTGGCCACCGAGCAGGCCCACGTCGAGGCGCCCGGCGTGGACGCGGCCGCGCTGCAGGCGGCGGTGGAGAAAGCCGGCTACCAGGCCATCCTGATCGCCGGCGACGCCCCGGCGGCCGCCGCGCATGCCGAATCGGGCGCGGCCGTGGCCATGGCGGCGCTGCTGACCGCGCCGCTGCTGCTGCCGATGCTGGCGATGGCGGCCGGGTCCGGCTGGGCGCTGCCGGCCTGGCTGCAATGGCTGCTGGCCACGCCGCTGCAATTCGGCTTCGGCGCGCGCTTCTACAAGGCGGGCTACAAGGCCGTGCGGGCGCGCGCCGGCAATATGGACCTGCTGGTCGCGCTGGGCACCAGCGCGGCCTACGGGCTGTCGCTGTGGCAATGGCTGGGAACGGCGGGGCATCACGGCGCGCCGCACCTGTATTTCGAGGCCTCGGCCGCCGTCATCACGCTGGTACGGCTGGGCAAGTGGCTGGAAGCTCGCGCCCGGCGCCAGACGGCGCAGGCCCTGCGCGCGCTGCAGAGCCTGCGGCCCGATACGGCCCGCGTGCGCGGCGCCGACGGCCGGGAAAGCGAGGTGCCGATCGCCCGCGTCGCGGTGGGCGACGTCGTCGTGGTACGGCCCGGCGGCCGCATTCCGGTCGACGGCGAGGTGGTGGAAGGAAGCAGCCAGGCCGATGAATCGATGCTCACCGGCGAAAGCCGGCCGCAGGACAAGCGCCCCGGCGACAAGGTGACCGGCGGTTCGGTCAACGGCGCCGGGCTGCTGTGCGTGCGCACCACGGCCACCGGCGGCCAGACCACGCTGGCGCGCATCGTGCGGCTGGTGGAAGACGCGCAGGCGGCCAAGCCGCCGCTGCAGCGCGCGGTGGACCGCGTCAGCGCCGTCTTCGTGCCGGTCGTGCTGGCGATCGCGCTGCTGACACTGCTGGGCTGGGGGCTGGCGGCGCACGACTGGCCGCAGGCCGTGCTCGACGCCGTTTCGGTGCTGGTGATCGCCTGCCCTTGCGCGCTGGGCCTGGCCACGCCGGCCGCCGTCATGGCCGGCACCGGCGCGGCGGCGCGGCGCGGCATCCTGATCCGCGACGGCGAGGCGCTGGAAACGGCGTACCGGGTCGATTGCGTGGCGTTCGACAAGACCGGCACGCTGACGGCCGGGCGGCCGGCGCTGGCGGCGGTCGAGCCGGCTGCCGGGCTGTCGCGCGGCGAGGTGCTGGCGCTGGCGGCGGCGGTGCAGCGCGGCAGCGAACATGCGCTGGCGCGCGCCACGGTCCAGGCATGGGAACGGCTGCCGGCGCAGGAGCGGTCCGTGGCGGCGGCGCCGGCGGCCACCTCATTGCAGGCGCTGCCCGGCCGCGGCCTGGCGGCCCGCGTGGGTGCGCGGCGGGTCTGGCTGGGCAATGACGCGCTGATGGCGGAACTGGGCATCGACGTCTGCGCGCTGCATGCGGCGGCCACGGCCGCGGAGAACGACGGCCTTACCGTATCGTGGCTGGCGGCGGCCGGCGAAGCGGGCCCCGCCACTGCGCCCGCGGACGGCGCGGACGTGCCGCCGGCCTCGACGGCGGCAAGGAATGGGCAAATTCCCGCGCTGCTGGGCATGCTGACGTTCGGCGACGCCGTGCGGCCGGAGTCGGCGGCCGCGGTCGCGCAGCTCAGGCGGCAGCGCATCCACGTCGTCCTGCTGACCGGAGACAACGCCGGCAGCGCCGCCGCCGTGGCGCGGCAGACCGGCATCGAACAGGTGGAAAGCCGCCTGCTGCCGGCCGGCAAGGTCCGTGCCGTCGAGGCGCTGCGCGGCGCGGGCTATCGCGTGGCGATGGTGGGCGACGGCATCAACGACGCGCCGGCGCTGGCGGCGGCCGACGTCGGCATCGCGCTGGCCGGCGGCACCGACGTCGCGATGCAGACCGCCGGCATCACGCTGATGCGCGACGACCCGCGGCTGGTGGCCGACGCGATCGACATCTCGCGCCGCACCACCCGCAAGATCCACCAGAACCTGTTCTGGGCCTTCGTCTACAACGTCATCGGCCTGCCGCTGGCCGCGCTCGGCTGGTTGAATCCGGTACTGGCCGGCACCGCGATGGCGCTGAGCAGCGTCTGCGTGGTCGGCAACGCCCTGCTGCTGCGCCGCTGGCGGCCGCGCGCATAGATCCAGGAGATCGAGCCATGAAAACCTTCAACATCGGCCAGGCGGCCGCCGCCTCCGGCGTATCGGCCAAGATGATCCGCCACTACGAATCGATCGGCCTGATCCGGCCCGCCCGCCGCACCGAAGCCGGCTACCGCCTGTACGGCGACACCGACGTGCACACGCTGCGCTTCATCCGCAACGCGCGCGACCTCGGCTTTTCCATCGCCCAGATCGACACCCTGCTGCGCCTGTGGGCCGACCGCGGCCGCCCCAGCGCCGACGTCAAGCAAGTGGCGCTGGCCCACATCCGCGACCTCGACGACAAGATCCGCGGCCTGCAGGCCATGAAGACCACGCTGGAAGACCTGGCGGACCGCTGCCACGGCGACCACCGGCCCGACTGCCCCATCCTGGCAGGGCTGGCCGGGGCGGCGCCGGGCGCCGATGCCCCGGAATGCGAACACTGCGGCTGAGCCGCGCCGGTCCCGCCCCCGGCAAGACGGGATGATCCCGTCCTGACCTCTTCTTGCGCCCCGACTTGGTAGATATACAATGCTGACGTATATCCAAAGAGTAGATGTCCATGCAAGTGGCAAAGTGGGGCAATAGCCTGGCGGTACGGCTGCCGGCCGGCGTCGTCAAGGCGCTGGAACTGCAGGAAGGCGACGACATCGAGATCGTGATCGACGACCCTCGCCGCTTCGCGGTTCGCCGCAAGGCTGCCGGCGACGACGCCCGGCTGGCGCGCCTGCGGGCATTCCGCGGCAGGCTGCCGGCCGATTTCAGCTTCAGCCGCGACGACGCCAATGCCTCCGGCTAGATCGCGCAGCTTTCTGGACAGCAATGTGGTGCTGTACCTGCTGTCGGCCGACGCCGGCAAGGCCGACGGCGCCGAAGCGCTGTTGTGGCAGGGCGCGGTCATCAGCGTGCAGGTGCTCAACGAAGTCGCCAGCGTATGCACGCGTAAACTCGGCATGCGCTGGGATGACGTCGGGCAGTTCCTGGAACTGGTCCGCAGCTTCTGCAAGGTCGTGCCGTTGACGGTGGACGTGCACGACTGCGCGCGCCGGTTCGCGCAGCGCCATGGCATGTCGTTCTACGACGCCTGCATCGCGGCTGCCGCCGCCGTCGAAGGGTGCAGGACGCTCTACAGCGAAGGCCTGCACCATGGGCTGGTCATCGACGGCGCGCTGACGGTGCGCAATCCGTTCGCGGCGCCGGGGCGATAGCGCCCCGGCGCCGGCCCGATCCTATCGATCGGAGATCAGAGCACGTAGCGCGCGAGGTCTTCCTGCGCCGCCGTTTCCGCCAGCTGCGCGTTCACGTAGGCGGCGTCCACCCGCACCGCCTCGCCGCTGCGGCGGCCGGCGTCGAAGGACAGTTCTTCGAGCAGTTTTTCCATCACGGTGTACAGCCGCCGCGCGCCGATGTTCTCGGTCTTCTCGTTGACGGCGAACGCCAGTTCGGCCAGCCGTTCGATGCCGTCGTCGGTGAATTCGAGCCTGACGTCTTCGGTGGCCAGCAGCGCCGTGTACTGCTTGGTCAGCGAGGCGTCGGTGGCCGACAGGATGCGCACGAAATCCTTGCTGGTCAGCGATTCCAGCTCGACCCGGATCGGGAACCGGCCTTGCAGCTCGGGGATCAGGTCGGACGGCCGCGACAGGTGGAAGGCGCCCGAGGCGATGAACAGGATGTGGTCGGTGCGCACCACGCCGTACTTGGTGTTGACGGCCGTGCCCTCCACCAGCGGCAGCAGGTCGCGCTGCACGCCCTGGCGCGAGACGTCGGAGCCGGAGGTTTCCTGCCGGGTGGCGATCTTGTCGACCTCGTCGATGAACACGATGCCGTTCTGCTCGGCGCTGGCCAGCGCCTTGGCGCGCAGCTCTTCCTCGTTCACGCGGCGCGCCGCCTCTTCGTCCACCAGCAGCTTGAACGCCTCTTTCACGCGCAGTTTGCGCGCCTTTTTGCGGCCCTGCGCCATGCCGGCGAACATGCCGCGGATCTGCTCGGTCATCTCTTCCATGCCGGGCGGCGCCATGATTTCCATCGCCGGCGCCTGCTGCGCCACTTCCACCTCGATCTCCAGCTCGTCGAGCTGGCCTTCGCGCAGGCGCTTGCGGAAGGTCTGGCGGGCGGCGCTGTCGGTGCGCAGCGGCTGGCCCGAGGCGTCGCGCGCGGGGGTGACCAGCACGTCGAGGATGCGGTCCTCGGCGGCGTCTTCGGCCTGCGTGCGCACGCGCCGCATCTCGGCCTCGCGCACCTGCTTGACCGCCACTTCGGCCAGGTCGCGGATGATGGTGTCGACGTCGCGGCCCACGTAGCCCACTTCGGTAAACTTGGTGGCCTCGACCTTGACGAACGGCGCGTCGGCCAGCTTGGCCAGGCGGCGCGCGATCTCCGTCTTGCCGACGCCGGTGGGGCCGATCATCAGGATGTTCTTGGGATGAATCTCGTGGCGCAGCGGTTCGGGCACCTGCTGGCGCCGCCAGCGGTTGCGCAGCGCGATGGCCACGGCGCGCTTGGCGCGTTCCTGGCCGACGATATACTTGTCGAGTTCGGAAACGATCTCGCCGGGCGTCATCATGTTCATTCCAGCACCTCGATAGTGTGATGCTGATTGGTGTAGATGCACAGATCGCCGGCGATGCCGAGCGACTTGGCCACGATTTCCTCGGGCGGCAGCTCGGTGTTCTGCAGCAGCGCCAGCCCGGCCGACTGCGCGTAGGCGCCGCCCGAGCCGATGGCGGCCAGCCCGTGCTCGGGTTCCAGCACGTCGCCATTGCCGGTCAGCACCAGGGTGGACGAGCGGTCGGCCACGATCAGCATGGCCTCGAGCCGCCGCAGCACGCGGTCGGTGCGCCAGTCGCGGGTCAGGTCGACCGCGGCGCGCAGCAGATGGCCCTGGTGCTTTTCCAGCTTGCCTTCGAACCGCTCGATCAGCGTGAACGCATCGGCGGTGGCGCCGGCGAAGCCCGCCAGCACCGAATCCTTGTACAGGCGACGCACTTTGCGCGCGCTGCCTTTCATCACGATATTGCCCAGGGTGACCTGACCGTCGCCGCCGAGCGCCACGCGGTTGCCGCGGCGCACGCTGATGATGGTCGTCCCGTGAAACTGTTCCATCGATGGTTCCATAGCTTGCTCTGTCGTTGGCAGATGGGGGCGGGCGGGCGGCACGCAATAGCCGGCCGGAAAAATCTTCCCTTGGCGGCGGCACGGCGCTACCGTGGAATACGGAATTTACAGAACGCAAACCACGCAGGAAAAGTCTGTTTACCTCAACCGCCGCGGCATGCGGCCCGAGGACCCACGCCATGACCGATACCATTCCAATCCCCCCGCCCGCCGAACGCGGATCGAGCACGCTTTCCTTCCTCAACCCCGCCGCCCCCGAGCCGTGGGCCAGCTTCGTCGAGCAGATCGACCGGGTCACGCCCTACCTGGGCGGGCTGGCCCGCTGGGCCGAAACGATGAAACGCCCGAAACGGATGATGGTGGTGGACGTGCCCATCATTCGCGACGACGGCAGCGTCGCGCACTACGAAGGCTACCGCGTGCAGCACAATCTGTCGCGCGGCCCCGGCAAGGGCGGAACGCGCTATCACCCGGCAGTCAACCTGAACGAGGTGATGGCGCTGGCCGGCTGGATGACGGTCAAGAATGCGGCACTGAACCTGCCGTACGGCGGCGCCAAGGGCGGCGTGCGCATCGACCCCCACCTGCATTCGCAGGGCGAGCTGGAGCGCGTCACCCGCCGCTATACCTCCGAGATCGGCGCCTTCATCGGGCCGGACCGCGACATCCCGGCGCCCGACGTCGGCACCAACGAGCAGACCATGGCGTGGATGATGGACACCTACGCCATGAACACCGGCGTCACGGCCACCGGCGTCGTGACCGGCAAGCCGATTCCGCTGGGCGGTTCGCTAGGGCGCCACGAGGCGACCGGGCGCGGCGTGTTCCTGGCCGCCCGGGAAGCGGGCCGACACCGCGGCATCGATCCGCGCGGCGCCCGCGTCGCGGTCCAGGGTTTCGGCAATGTCGGCGGCATGGCGGCCAGGATGTTCTTCGAGGCCGGCTCGCGCGTGATCGCCCTGCAGGACCATTCGGCCACGCTGTACCGGGACGCGGGCATCGACGTGCATGCCGCGCTGGCCCACGTGGCGGCGCACGGCCGCCTGGAAGGCTTCGAGGGCGCGGAAACGATCGGCGACGACGACTACTGGCAGCTGCCGATGGACTTCTTCGTGCCGGCCGCGCTGGAAGGGCAGCTGGTGGCGGAACGCGCGCGCAAGCTGCAGGCCAGGATCGTGGTGGAAGGCGCCAACGGGCCGACCACGCCGGCGGCCGACGACATCCTGCAGGAGCGCGGGATCCTGGTGGTGCCCGACGTGCTGGCCAACGCCGGCGGCGTGGCCGTGTCGTATTTCGAATGGGTGCAGGACTTCTCCAGCTTCTTCTGGACCGAAGAAGAGATCAACCAGCGCCTGGAGCGCATCATGGTCGGCGCCTTCGACAGCATCTGGAAGCTGGCGGCCGAACGCAAGACGTCGCTGCGCACGGCGACCTTCATCGTGGCGTGCCAGCGGGTGCTGGCGGCGCGCGAGCAGCGCGGGCTGTATCCCTGACGGGTCGGCCGTGCGCGGCGCGTGGCGGGTACCGCCGCGCGCGGCCCGGCGCCGGCGCATGGCACCGCGCATAAAAAAACCGGCGAACGCATCGCCGGCCTCTCGCCTCAGGCGCGGCCGCCCCGCGTAAGGGAGCGGCGGCCCGGGATCAATCGCCGTACAGCTTCTGCCGCAGTTCGCGCCGCTGCTGGGCTTCCAGCGATAGCGTGGCGGTGGGCCGCGCCAGCAGGCGGGCCACGCCGATGGGCTCGCCGGTTTCCTCGCACCAGCCGTATTCGCCGGACTCGATGTGTTCGAGCGCCTGCTGCACCTTTTTCAGCAGCTTGCGCTCGCGGTCGCGGGTACGCAGTTCCAGCGCGTGCTCTTCCTCGATCGTGGCGCGATCGGCGGGATCGGGCACGAACGGGGTTTCGCGCAGGTGCTCGGTGGTCTGCCCCGCGTTCTGCAACAGCTCGCGTTCGAGCGCCTGGAGCCGGCTCTTGAAGAAGGCGAGCTGCGCCTCGTTCATGTAGTCGCTCTCTGGCATGGCCAGGATTTCTTCTTCGGACAGGCCGCCTGCCGGGGCCGCTTGTTGGGTCAATACGCTTTCCAAAGCGTCCTCCTGGTTCACTTCTTGGGATTTGCTTGCCGCTTTCGTTGCCATCAAAGTACTCCGCGAGGCGTATCGGTTCTGGTCAAGACGCTAGGCACTGCTCCAGGCCGTGGGTGAAGATGTCCTTCGGCAGGTTGCGGCCGATGAACACCATCTTGGTGGAACGCTTCTCGCCGGGGGCCCAGGCCCGGCCGACGTCGGCGCCCATCAGCATGTGCACGCCCTGGAACAGCATGCGGCGGTTCACGCCCTGCATGTACAAGATGCCCTTGTACCGCAATAAATCGGTGCCGTACACCTGGACGATGCCGCCCAGGAATTCCTCCAGCTTCAGGGAATCGAACGGCTTGTCGGACTTGAACACGAAGGCGCCGATCGCGTCGTCGTGATGGTGGTGGTGGTGATGATGATGGTGATGATCGTGGTCGTGGCCATGGTCGTGGTCATGATCATGATCGTGGCCATGGGCGTGATCGTGGCCATGGTCATCGTCGACCGCGTCGGGATGCACCTCGGCCAGGAACTCGGGGTCGATGTCGAGGATCGAGTTCAGGTTGAAGCCGTTGATGTCGATGATCTGCTTCAGGTCGACTTCGCCGAAGTTGACCGGCGTGATCTGCGCGCGCGGGTTGATCCGCACCAGCCGCGACCGCAGCGCCTGGTATTCGTCGTCGCTGACCAGGTCCACCTTGGACACCAGCAGCCGGTCGGCGAAGCCCACCTGGTTCAGCGCTTCGGGCTGCTCGTCCAGGGTCTGCATGCCGTGCTTGGCGTCGACCACGGTCACCACGGCGTCGAGCCGGAAGTAGTTGGCGACGTCGTCGTCCATGAAGAAGGTCTGGCACACCGGGCCGGGGTTGGCCATGCCGGTGGTCTCGATGATGACGCGCTCGAAATTCAGCTTGCCGGCGCGCCGCTTGGCCTTCAGGTCGATCAGGATGCGCACCAGGTCGCCGCGCACGGTGCAGCAGATGCAGCCGTTGTTCATCTCGACGATTTCTTCGTCGCGGTCCTGGATCAGCAGGTCGTTGTCGACGCCTTCGGGCCCGAACTCGTTCTCGATGACGGCCACGCGGCGGCCATGGTATTCGTTCAGGATCCGGTTCAGCAGCGTGGTCTTGCCGGCACCGAGGAAACCGGTCAGGATCATGACCGGGACTTGCTTGGGAATGTTATCCGCCGCACTCATTTGACTGACTCCTTGCGCAATGCTTGACTGCCGCGCGGGCGCGAACGCCGCGCGGACGCGGCGTGCAGCGACTCGGCGCAGGCGGGGCACAGCCCGCGCACCACGACGTCGACTTCACGCCCTTCGAACCCGGCGGGCAGCCGGGCCAGATTCTGTTCGACGCCGACCGGGGCGTCGATGCAAAACATGCGGCGGCACACGTCGCACTGGAAGTGCCCGTGCGGCTCGCCGTGGTGATCGTGGCCGTGGCGCGCGTCGTCTTCGGCATGCCGGGCGACGCTGAAGCGCCAGACGCGGTCTTCGCCGGCGATGCGGTGGGCCAGGCCGGTCTGCACCAGCCACTCCAGCACCCGGTAGGCGGTGACCCGGTCCACCGAACCGATGCGGTCCAGCAGCTCCTGGTGCGACAGCGCGCTGGACGAAGCCATCAGGCCCGCGAGCACGCGCACCCGCGTGGCGGTCACCCGCGCGCCCTGGGTGCGAATCGCTTCGCGAGCTTGCTCTTCCAACGCGTTCTCCTATGCCCGCCGGCCAAATCCACAGCCCCACCAAAAGCCGGCAACGCCATCCAGGGCGCCGCGGATCCGGCTCCGCCGGTCCGCCAGCGCCGCCCCCTTGAGGGGATGCGGCCGAAGGCCGCGCGGGGGTGGGCTCAAAAAGCAGCGAACGGTGTAACACGAAATGCCGCCGGCAGGCGTTGGATATGTGTCCAAAGGAGGGGAATTCAAGGCCGCAGGGCCATTCTGTAACGTCCGCGGCGCGAAAAGCCGCTGCCAGCGCGCCGGAAGGACTCCGCCCCCCCTCCTCAGACCCGCTGCAGCAGCAGCCCCTTCAGGTATTCCCCCTCCGGATGGGTCATCCGCACCGGATGGTCGATGCCGGCGCCCAGCCGGTCCAGCAGGACGAAATCCAGCCGCGAGTCGATCGCCGCGCCGGCCACGATCTTCTGGAACAGGACCGGATCGACGGCCCCCGAGCACGAGAAGGTCAGCAGGTAGCCGCCAGGGCGAACCAGCTGCATGCCCTTGAGGTTGACGTCCTTGTAGGCGCGCGCGGCGCGCTCCACATGCTGGGCCGAGGGCGCGAACTTGGGCGGGTCCAGCACCACGATGTCGAACCGGCGCCCTTCGGCGGCCAGCGCGCGCTGGGCGTCGGCCACCTTGGCGACGCGGCATTCGAAGGCGGTGGCCGGGATGCCGTTGCGTTCGGCGTTGCGGGCCGCGGCCTGCAGCGCGTCGGCCGAGGAATCGACCGAAATGGCATGGGCGGCGCCGGCGCGCAGTGCCGCCAGCGAAAAGCCGCCGGTGTACGAGAAGCAGTTCAGCACGGTGGCCGACGGGCCGATGGCGGCCGCCAGTTCGGCCACGCGGCGGCGGCTTTCGCGCTGGTCGAGGTAGAAGCCGGTCTTGTGGCCGCCGATCACGTCCACCCCGTAGCGCACGCCGTCTTCCACGATCTCCACCCCGGCCTCGGGCGCCGGGCCGCGCAGGGCGCCGGTGCGCGGCGCCAGGCCTTCGCGCTCGCGCACCGCGGCGTCGGAGCGTTCGTAGACCCGGCCGCAGCCGGTGGCGGCCGCCAGGGCGTCGACCAGCGCGTCGCGCCAGCGCTCCACGCCGGCGGCCAGGAACTGGACCACCAGCTGGCCGGCATAGCGGTCGGCCACGAAGCCCGGCAGCGCGTCGGCCTCGCCGAATACCAGCCGCACGCCGTCGGTGCGGGAAGCCAGCGTGCGCCGGCGGCCCACCGCGTCGGCCACCCGCGCGGCCATCCAGGCCTCGTCGATGCGGGCCTCGGGGTCGAAGCTCCAGCAGCGCACCCGGATCTGCGAGGCCGGGCTGAAGGCGCCCCAGGCCAGGAAGCGGCCCTGGGCGTCGACCACCCGGACGGTGTCGCCCGGCTGCGGATTGCCGGTTGCCTGCGCCACCGCGGTGGCATAGACCCAGGGATGGCGGCGCAGCAGGGATTTCTCCTTGCCGGGCCGCAGAACCACGTCAATCATGCTTGTCCTGTTCGTCGTCGGCGCCGGCCGGCGCGCTCCCCACCCGCGCGGCGCGCGGATGGGCCTTGTCGTAGACCTTGGCCAGGTGCTGGAAGTCCAGCCGGGTATAGATCTGGGTGGTGGAAATGCTGGCATGGCCCAGCATTTCCTGTACCGCGCGCAGGTCTTCGGCCGACTGCAGCACGTGGCTGGCGAAGCTGTGGCGCAAGACGTGCGGATGCACGTGGGCCGGCACGCCGGAGGCCTTGGCCCATGCGGCCAGCCGCTCCTGCACCACGCGCGGCGCGATGCGCCGGCCACGCCGGCCGAGGAACAGCGCATGCGGGTCGAGCCCGGGCCGCGCCAGCGCCGGCCGCTCCGCCAGCCAGGCGCGCAGGGCATCGGCGGCCTGGCTGCCGACCGGCACCGTGCGCCGCTTGCCGCCCTTGCCCAGCACCGATACCTCGGCCTGCTCCAGGTCGAGCCAGCCGGCCGATTCGTAGCCCGGCTCGCGCGCGTAGCCGGCGTCGAGCCCGGTCAGCTCGGACAGCCGCAATCCGCTCGAATAGAACAGCTCGAACATCGCGCGGTCGCGCGCCAGCACCGCGCGCGCTTGCGGGCCGTCGTCGGCCGCCACGGGCTCGTGTTCGAGCAGCGCCTGGGCCTGCTCCACCGACAGCGCCTTGGGCAGGCCGCGCGGCGCCTTCGGCGGCCTCAGCCCCGCCACCGGATTGGCCGCCAGCCCGGCGCGCGGCGCCCACCACTGGTAGAAGCCGCGCCAGCCGGCCACCGTGCGCGCCAGCGTGCGCGGCCCCAGCCCGCGCGCATGCAGCTGGCCGAGAAAGCGGCGCACATGGCCCGGCGACAGGTTTTCCAGCGGCAGCGGGCCGGCCAGTTCGACCAGCCGCGCGAGGTCGCGGCGATAGGCTTCGAGGGTATGGCCCGAATAGCGGCGCGATCCGCGCAGGTACTCCAGCCACTGGGCCACCGCGGGCGGCGGCGACGATGCAAACGGCTCAGCCACGGCGCAATTCCTCTTGGTTTTCCACGACGCCACGCACCTTCGCCAGCGCCTCCCCATCCAGGATGCGACGGATCCGGCTCCGCCGGTCCGCCCGCATCGCCCCCTTGAGGGGGCGCGCGAAGCGCGTAGGGGGTGGGCTCACCCCAACAAGCGCGACAACGACGCGCTTGCCAATTCGCCGATGCGCGACAGGAAGGCGGTGCCCATCGACGGCGTGAAGCGGTCGGCGTCGGCCGAAGCCAGCGCCAGCAGCCCGAAGGCCTGCGGCGCGGCGCCCACGCGCAGCGCGATCAGGGCGATCGAGCGCGCCTCGCCATCCAGCCAGCCGGCGGCCTCGAAACCGGTGTTGGGGCCGCAGTACGGCGCCGTGAGATTGTCGGCGAAGGCCTTGGCGTCGGCCGACACGTCGGCCTGCCAGGGCTCGCCGGCCACGCCTTCGCACGGCGCCCAGATGCGCAGCGCCACCAGCGGCACGCTGAAGACCTCGGCCAGGCCGCCGGCGACCGCGTCCGGCAGGCCGGCCGCCGCGCGCGCCTTCAACAGGCCGCGGCACCACAGCAGCAGGCGATCGGAAATGTGCTCGTTCTCGGCCGCGGCGCGCACCAGCTCGGCCACCCGCAGCTCCATCAGACGCACCTTTTCGCGCAGCGTCAGCACCTGCCGTTCCGACAGCGAGATCGCCCGCCCTTCGTGCGGATGCGGCACGCGCATCGAGGTGAACAGGTCGGCGTGCTGGTCGAAGAAGTCGGGATGATCGCGCAGATACTGCGCAACGGCGTTGGCGTCCATGTCTTGGTTGGCATCCATTTCCAGTAATCCATCAAAAGCCCGCATGCGGGCGCAATGCAGCGCGCAGACCGCTACCCCAGCAGGCGATCGACGTCGACGCAGCCTTCGAACACCGTGACGGCCGGCCCGGTCATCAGCAGCTGTTCGCCGTCCCAGGCAATGGTCAGCACGCCGCCGCGCGTCTGCACCGCCACCGGCGAATCGAGCAGGCCGCGGCGGATGCCGGCGGCCACCGCCGCGCAGGCGCCGGTGCCGCAGGCCAGCGTTTCGCCCGAGCCGCGCTCGTACACGCGCAGCCGGATGCGGTGGCGGTCCACCACCTGCATGAAGCCGGCGTTGACGCGCCGCGGGAAGCGCGGATGGCTTTCGACGCGCGGGCCGACCGAGGCCACCGGGGCGGCGTCGACGTCGTCCACGACCTGTACCGCGTGCGGATTCGAAATGCCCACCACCGACACCCACACGATGCGTTCGGGGCCGCTGCCGCCCGACACGTCGAGCGGCCACAGGTCGTCCTGCCCTTCGCGGCGCGGCGCCAGGCCGGCGCTGTCGAACGGCACCGCGGCCGGCTCGAAGCTGGTGCGGCCCATGTCGACGCTGACCTCGCCGTCGTCGCGTTCGGTCAGCACGATGATGCCGGTGCAGATCTCGGCCCGCACCGGGTTGCGGTCGGTCAGGCCTTTCTCGCGGACGAAGCGCACGAAGCAGCGCGCGCCGTTGCCGCAGTGTTCGACCTCGCCGCCGTCGGCATTGAAGATGCGATAGCGGAAATCGGCATCGGCCCGCGTGGCGGGCTCGACCAGCAGGATCTGGTCGGCGCCGATGCCGAACTGCCGGTGGGCGAGCTTGCGCGCGCGCTCGGCGGTGAGATGGATGCTCTGCCGGACGCCGTCGAGAACGACGAAATCGTTGCCGGCGCCGTGCATTTTGGTGAAGTGCCAGTTCATGCGCGGATTATCGCATTTGCGCGCCGGGGCCGGCGCGACGCGGTATCCTGCGTGCGTCACAGTTCATCTTTGGCGCGAACGCATCATGGCCCGCATCGTTCCCGACGGCTGGCGCGAAGTCAGCGCCGCCGGCGCCGCCCGGCGGCAGATCGAAACCCTGGCGCTGCTGGCGCGCGGCCTGCCCGACGGCTACACCGTCTACCACGCCGTGCATTGGACCAATATCGAACACGGCTTCTCGATCTACGGCGACATCGACTTCGCCATCGTCAACGCCGCCGGCGACCTGCTGCTGGTCGAACAGCAGAGCGGCTTCCTCGACGAAACCCCCGACGGCCTGTGCAAGAAATACCCCGACCGCGTGGTCAACGTGCCGGCGCGCATCGGCCGCCAGGTGGCCACGCTGCGCGGCCGGCTGGTCAAGCGCCCGCAGCTTGAGAACGTGCGCGTCGAGTACCTGTTCTACTGCCCCGACTACACGGTGCGCCATCCCGAGACGGCCGGCATCGCCGCCGAGCGCATCGTCGACGCCGGCGAGCGCGACCGCCTGTGCGCCATCATCCAGCTGGCGCTGCCGCCGGCGCCGGGCCATCCGCGCGCGCAATCGGTGCGGCGCTTCCTGGACGACGTGCTGCAGCTGGAGCCCGACGCCAACGCGCTGATCGGCCAGGCGCGCGAACTGGTCACGCGCATCGCCGGCGGGCTGGCGAGCTGGGCGCGCCGGCTCGAATTCGCGCCGTTCCGGCTGCGCGTGATCGGCACCGCCGGCTCGGGCAAGACCCAGCTCGCGCTGGCCGAATACCGCGCCGCGCTGGAAGCCGGCCGGCGTCCGCTGTACGTGTGCTTCAACCGCCCGCTGGCCGACCACTTCGCCGGCATCGCGCCGGCCGGCGGGCTGGCCTGCACCTTCCACACGCTGTGCGAGCGGGTGCTGCAGGCGGCCGGCCAGACGGTGGATTTCTCGCGCCCCGGCGCCTTCGACGGCCTGGTCGAACGCGCCGCAGCGCAGCCCCTGCCCGACGCGCTGCGCTTCGACACCGTCATCGTCGACGAGGGGCAGGATTTTCCACAGGCCTGGCGCGACCTGGTGCTGCGCCACGCGGCCGGCGGCCCCGGCACCCGCGCCATCTGGCTGGAAGACCCGATGCAGAACCTGTACGACCGCCCGCCGGTGGAACTGCCGGGCTGGGTGGCGCTGCGCGCCGAGGGCAACTACCGCAGCCCGCGCAGCGTGGTGGCGCTGCTGCAAGGCCTGCTGCCCGGCGACGCGCGGGTCGAGCCGCGCGGCCCGATCGCCTCGGGCGGCGTGGAAATCATGGTGTACGACGGCGAGGAAGAAATGATCGCCCACACCAAGCGCGCGATCTCGCAATGCCTGGCCGCGGGCTTCAAGCGCGCCGACATCGCGGTGGTGACCTTCCACGGGCGCGAGCATTCGGCGCTGCTGGCCCAGCCGCAGCTCGGGCCGCACGCGCTGCGCGCCTTCACCGGCCGCTACGACCTGTTCGGCAAGCCGGAGTTTTCCGCCGGCGACGTGCTGGTCGAATCGGTGTACCGCTTCAAGGGGCAGTCGGCGGCGGCGGTGGTGTTCACCGAGATCGACTTCGAGCAGATGGACGCGCGCGCCGCGCGCAAGCTGTTCGTGGGCGCCACGCGGGCGATGATCAGGCTGGTGCTGGTGCTGTCGCGGCGGGCGGCGGCGCAGTGGCTGCCGGATCTGCACGAAGCGCCGCGCTAAACCCCGGCCGCGGCGTTCCGGCTCGGGCCGGCCGGCGCCGCGCGGCGTCCGGCCCGCCCGCTATGGCGATTCGGGCGCCGTCGCGTCGCGCACCGTGCCGGGCGGTGCCTTGTAGCGGTTGTAGCCCCACAGGTATTGCTCCGGACAGCGGCGGATCATCGCTTCCATCCCGGCGTTGATCCACGCCGCCTGCCCCTGCGGCGTATCGGGCAAGGCGCCCGGCATCCGCAGGTAATGGATGCGCCAGCCGCGCCCATGCGGCAGGCGCTCGCCGGCGGTCAGCACCACCGGCGCGCCGGTCTGCGCCACCAGCCGGCCGGGCAGCACGATGGTGAAAGCGTCGCGGCCGAAGAACGGCGCCCACACGCCTTCGCCGTTGCCCGGCACCTGGTCGGGCAGGATGCCGATCGACTCGCCCTTGCGCAAGGCCCGCACCAGCTGCCGCACGCCGTTCAGGTTGGCCGGCGCAGTGGCCAGGCCGGGCGCCGCCCGCGCGGTCTCCACCAGCCGCGCCAGCCAGGCCTTGCGCGGCGGCCGGTACAGAACGGTGATGGCGCCGTTGCGGCGCGCCAGGTAGCGGGCCGTGACCTCGAAACAGCCCAGGTGCGGCGTCAGGAACAGCACGCCCTTGCCTTCGGCCACGGCAGCTTCGACCACGCCCCAGTCGTCGGTATGGCAGCGTGCCAGCGCGCGTTCGGCGCGGAACCATACGCAGGGCACTTCGAGCGCGCTGGCGCCGGCCTCGGCCGCCGCGCGGCGCGCGAAGGCGTCGCCGGGATAGCCGGCGCGCGCGGCGTTCTCGCGCAGGCGTGCGGCGTAGGCAGGAGACAGGCGGTAGACCATGCCGCCCACGCGGCGGCCGATCCATTGCAGCCAGGACAGCGGCAGCCAGGCAAGCAGGCGATAAAGGACGAGAAGCATCTGGGGTGGCGCGAAAACCAAGAGCGGAAACGGAAACGGCATGCCGGGACACATGAGGCCCTCATGCCCGGGGCTGCCGGAAGTCGGGATTTTCCCCTAAAATGGGATCGATCGCCGAGTTAACACGACAACTTGCGGGGCGATCATGGCGCAGCTCCGGCTGCGCCAGCAAAATGCCGCTAAAGCGTCGCTGCTCGATCCAGGTCCTCCTGCCGTGCAACACGCCGCGGAATCCGGTCGCCGGCCGCCCAGCGCGCCGGCAACACATGAAAGGACTATCGAGTGGCCAACAACGACTACCTCTTCACCTCGGAATCGGTTTCCGAAGGGCACCCCGACAAGGTCGCCGACCAGATCTCCGACGCCATCCTCGACGCGCTGCTGGCGCAGGATCCCACCTCGCGGGTCGCCGCCGAAACGCTGTGCAACACCGGCCTGGTGGTGCTGGCGGGCGAGATCACCTCGCGCGCCAACGTCGACTACATCCAGGTCGCGCGCGACACCATCCGCGGCATCGGCTACGACAACACCGATTACGGCATCGACTACAAGGGCTGCGCGGTGCTGGTGGCCTACGACAAGCAGTCGCCCGACATCGCCCAGGGCGTGGACCGCGCCTCCGACGACTACCTGAACCAGGGCGCGGGCGACCAGGGCCTGATGTTCGGCTACGCGTGCACCGAAACGCCCGACCTGATGCCCGCGCCGATCTGGTACTCGCACCGCCTGGTGCAGCGCCAGAGCGAACTGCGCAAGGACGGCCGCCTGCCGTGGCTGCGGCCCGACGCCAAATCGCAGGTCACCTTCCGCTACGTGGAAGGCAAGCCGGTGGAAGTCGACACCGTGGTGCTGTCGACCCAGCACGCGCCCGAGGTCTCGCAGGAAACCATCCGCGAGGCGGTGATCGAAGACATCATCAAGAAAAGCTTCCCGGAAGGCCTGCTCACGGCCAGGACGCGCTACCTGGTCAACCCCACCGGGCGCTTCGTGATCGGCGGCCCGCAGGGCGACTGCGGGCTGACCGGCCGCAAGATCATCGTCGACACCTACGGCGGCGCCAGCCCGCATGGCGGCGGCGCGTTCTCGGGCAAGGATCCGTCCAAGGTCGACCGCTCGGCCGCCTACGCCGCCCGCTACGTGGCCAAGAACATCGTGGCCGCGGGCCTGGCCACGCGCGCGCAGATCCAGGTCAGCTACGCCATCGGCGTGGCGCAGCCGATCAACATCACGGTCGATACCTACGGAACGGGCGTGATCGCCGACGACAAGCTGGCCGAACTGGTGCGCGAACATTTCGACCTGCGGCCGAAGGGCATCATCGCGATGCTGGACCTGCTGCGGCCGATCTACCGCAAGTCGGCCGCCTACGGCCACTTCGGCCGTTCCGAGCCGGAGTTCACCTGGGAAGCCACCGACAAGGCCGCCGCGCTGCGCGCCGCCGCCGGCCGCTGATCCCGCCCATGGCCGATCGCCAGCGGCCCGCCGCGCAGGCAGACTCGCCCTGCGTGGCGGTTTGTTCCACGCTGTTCGACGAGATCTGCCGCGGCTGCGGGCGGACGGCCGCTGAGGTCGCGAACTGGGTGTCGATGTCGGACGAGGAAAAGCGCGTGGTGTGGGTGCGCATCCGCGCCCAGGGATACCCGCGCAGGCGGTAAGGCGTCGCAGAAAAGACGCCGCGGGCAAGGCGCGGCGGGACAGGCCGACCGCGACATGCGAGCGGCCGCCCGGGCCGCGTCTGTCTTTGTCATGTCATCTTACCGGCATCAAATACGGCGGCATCCACCCACCCCGGCACCGCCCATGCGCATCGTTCTCGTCACAGACGCCTGGCATCCCCAGGTCAACGGGGTCGTCCATACCTGGACCTATATGCAGAAGACCCTGGCGGGCTGGGGCCACGAGATGATCGTGGTCAGTCCGCAGGGCAGCCGCACCATGCCGGCGCCGTCGGAGCCCGACGTCCGGCTCTGCGTCGAGCCGGGCCGCCACCTGCGGCGCGTGCTCGACGGCCGCGCGCCGGACGCGCTGCACATCGCCACCGAAGGCCCGCTGGGCTGGGCGGCGCGCAGGATGGCGCTGCGCAAGGGCTGGCGCTTCACCACCTCGTTCCACACCATGTTTCCCGACTACCTGCATGCGCGCATGCGGATTCCGCCGGGGCTCACGTGGCGCGTCATGCGCTGGTTCCACCGGCCGTCGCAGAAGGTGCTGGTGCCGACGCCGACCGTGCGCGACGTGCTGGCCTCGCGTGGGCTGCGCAACCTGTACGTGTGGACACGGGGCGTGGACGCGGAGCGTTTCGACGCGGCCGACCGCGGCGCGCTGCCGCTGCCGCGGCCGATCTTCCTGAGCGTGGGGCGGCTGGCGCGCGAGAAGAACCTGGATGGCTTCCTGTCGCTCGACCTGCCGGGGAGCAAGGTCGTCGTGGGCGGCGGCCCGGACGAGGACAGGCTGCGCCGCAAGTATCCGAACGCGGTCTTCCTGGGCCGCAAGCGGCACGACGAACTGGCGCCCTACTACGCCGCCGCCGACGTGTTCGTGTTCCCCAGCGTGACCGATACCTTCGGCCTGGTCATGCTGGAGGCGATGGCGTGCGGCACGCCGGTGGCCGCCTTCCGTTCGCCGGCGCCGCTAGCCGTGGTCCGGGAGGGCGAGACCGGCATCCTGCGCGACGACCTGGCCCAGGCCTGCCGCGAGGCGCTGGCGCTGGATCGCGGGGCGATCCGGCAATATGCGCTGGCGCATGGCTGGGACACCACCGCGCGGCAGTTGGTCGGGATGCTGGTGGCCGCGGATCCCGAGCGCCAAGGAGGACTCCCCCCTACGCGCTTCGCGCGCCCCCCAGGGGACGATGCGAGCGGACCGGCGGAGCCGGATCCGCCGCATCCCGGATCGGGAGCACGGTCTCAATAAGCGTCGGCCACGATCCAGCCGGCGGCTTTTTCCGCGATCATCAGGGTGGGCGAGTTGGTGTTGCCGCTGGTGATGGTGGGCATGACGGAGGCGTCGACCACGCGCAGGCCGTCGATGCCGCGCACGCGCAGGCGTGAATCGACCACGGCTTGCGGGTCTTGCGCGGCGCCCATCCTGGCGGTGCCGACGGGGTGGAAGATGGTGGTGGCGATGTCGCCGGCCAGGCGCGCCAGTTCCTCGTCGGTCTGGTACCGGGGGCCGGGCTTCCATTCCTCGGGCTGGTATTGCGCCATGGCCTGCTGCGCGGCGATCCGCCGGGTCAGCCGCAGCGAGTCGGCGGCGATCCGGCGGTCTTCGTCGGTGCTGAGGTAGTTGGGCGCGATGGCGGGGGCGTCGCGGAAGTCGGGGCTCCGGATCGAGACGGTGCCGCGGCTGGTGGGGTTCAGGTTGCACACGCTGGCGGTGAAGGCGTCGAAGCGGTGCAGCGGCTCGCCGAAGGCATCCAGGCTCAGCGGCTGCACGTGGTATTCCAGGTTGGCGTGCGGCCGGTCGGGCGAACTGCGGGCGAAGGCGCCCAGCTGCGATGGCGCCATGCTCATCGGCCCGGTACGGCGCAGGGCGTATTCCAGGCCGATCATCGCCTTGCCCGCCAGGCTGCCGGCCAGGCGGTTGAGCGTGCGCACGTTGCGCACCTTGTACACCGCGCGGATCTGCAGATGGTCCTGCAGGTTGGCGCCGACGCCGGGCAGGTCGCGCACGACGGCGATGCCGTGCCGCTGCAGCAGCGGGCCCGGGCCGATGCCCGACAACTGCAGGATCTGCGGCGAGCCGATGCTGCCCGCGCTGAGGATCACCTCGCGCCGCGCCGCCACCGCCACGCTGCGGCCGTCCACCCAGACCTCGGCGCCGCTGCAGCGCGGGCGGCCGTCGGCGCCGTTCTCGAACAGCAGCCGCGCCACGTGGGCGCCGGTCCACAGCGTGAAGTTGGCGCGGCGCGCGCAGGCCGGGCGCAGGAAGGCCCGCGCCGTGTTCCAGCGCAGCCCCGCTTTCTGGTTGACCTCGAAGTACGACACGCCCTCGTTGTCGCCGCGGTTGAAGTCGGGCGTGGCGGGGATGCCGGCCTGCTGCATGGCGCGCGCGAAGGCGTCCAGCACATCCCAATGCAGGCGCTGCTTCTCGACCCGCCATTCGCCGCCGGCGCGGCCTTGCCTGAACAATGCGCGGTATGCCTCGGGCAGTTCTTCCGGCGGCTCGGGCCGGCGCGTCTGCGCGCCGTGCATGTCGTCGGCGCCGCGATAGTGGTCTTCGTGCAGCTTGAAATAGGGCAGGCAGCGCTCCCAGCTCCATGCCGGGTCGCCCGTCAGGTCCGCCCACTGCGCATAATCGCGCGCCTGGCCGCGCATGTAGATCATGCCGTTGATGCTGGAGCAGCCGCCCAGCACCTTGCCGCGCGGATAGCGCAGGCGGCGGCCGTTGAGGCCGGCGTCGGGCTCGGTCTGGTAGAGCCAGTCGGTGCGCGGGTTGCCGATGCAGTACAGGTAGCCGACCGGGATGTGGATCCAGTGGTAGCGGTCGCTGGTGCCGGCTTCGAGCAGCAGCACGCGGTGGCGGCCGTCGGCGCTCAGGCGGTTGGCCAGCAGGCTGCCGGCGGTGCCGGCGCCCACGATGACGTAATCGAAAACCTTGCCGTCCGGGCCGGGCGGTGCCTGGCGTGCCATGTCGTCTCCTGTCGCGCCTGCGGCGTCGTGGTCATCGGGCCTGCCGGCCATGGCGGATTGCGCGCCGACATCGGCGACAATATTTGCCTGGCTGATGGCAGGCTTGCGTCGTTGGCGTGTAGTTTGACGAGTCGGCCCGGGCTTTTCCAATGAATTGTCCTAAATCCACATATAAGAACCGCAAATATCATGGCGCTTCCCGACCCGCAGACCCTGCGCGCCTTCGTTGCCGTCGCGCGTGAAGGCAGCGTGTCGCGCGCGGCGCAGCGGCTGAGCCTGAGCCAGCCGGCCGTCAGCCTGCAGTTGAAGGGCCTGGCCGAGGCCACCGGCCTGGCGCTGTTCGCCCGCGGCGCGCGCGGCCTGGCGCTGACGGCCGACGGCGCCGCGCTGCTGGCCCAGGCCGAGCGGGCGCTGGCGGCGCTGGGCGACTTCAACCGCGCCGTGGCCAGCCTGCACGACACGATCCGCGGCCTGCTGCGCATCGGCACCATCCTCGACCCGGAATTCATCCGGCTGGGCGCCTTCCTGAAACGGCTGGTGGAATCGGCGCCGCAGGTGCAGACCGAACTGCGGCAAGGCATGAGCGGCGACGTGCTGGGCCAGGTGGGACGCGGCGAGCTGGACGTCGGCTTCTACCTCGACCATCCCGACGCCGTGGCCGATCCCGCCGGCGGGCCGCACGGCAGCCGCCTCGGCCGTTTCCATTTCACGCCGCTGGGCCGCTTCACCTACCGCGTGGTCGCGCCGGCGGGCTGGGGGCCGCAGGTGCGCGGCAAGGACTGGAAGGAACTGGCCGCGCTGCCGTGGCTGTCCACGCCGGCGGACTCGGTGCACCACCGCCTGCTGGCCCCGGTGTTCCGGCAGGCGGGCGGCGAGCCGCGCCGGGTGGCGCTGGTGGACCACGAAGCCTCGATGCTGGACCTGGTGCGCTCCGGCGTCGGGCTGAGCCTGCTGCGCGATTCGATCGCGATCCGGGAAAGCCAGGCCAGCGGCCTGGTCATTGCCGACCGCGTGGGGCTGGACTGCACGCTGTGCTTCGCCTGCCTGGCGGCGCGGGCCGGCGAGCCGGTGGTGGCCTATGCGCGGCAGGCGCTGGCCGAGGTATGGCGTTAAGGTGAGGCGCGGGAAGGCCCGTATTGCCGGCGCCTTTTCCACACTTGTATGATGACAATACTACCTTACAGCAATACGATACGCCGATACGCCGATACGCGGCCTTCCCCTCTTCGCAGCCCAAGAGATACAGATGACTTCCAGCACACCGGTCGACGCTACCCGCCTGCTCGCCTTCGCCGAAGCGGTCTACGCCGGCGCCGGCGTTCCCGCCCGGGACGCGCGCCTGATCGCCGACACCCTGGTCCAGGCCGACCTGTGGGGCCACCAGTCGCACGGCGTGCTGCGCCTGGGCTGGTATCTCGATCGCCTGCGCAACGGCGTGATGAACGCGGCCACCACGCCGGAATTCGTGGTCGACGCCGGCGCCATCGCGGTGATCGACGGCCACGACGGCGTCGGCCACGTGCTGACCGAACTGGCCACGCGCGAGGCCATCCGCCGCGCCCGGGCGCACGGCATCGGCGCGGTCGGCGTGCGCAATTCCAATCACTTCGGCACCTGCATGTACTACACGCGGATGGCCGCGGCGGCGGGCTGCGTGGGGCTGCTGGCCAGCAACGGCGGGCCCGCCATGGCGCCGTGGGGCGGCCGCAAGAAAATCATCGGCACCAATCCGTGGTCGGTGGCGGCGCCGGTGGGCGAACGGCCGCCGCTGGTGATGGACATGGCCAACACCGGCGTGGCGCGCGGCAAGATCTACCTGGCGCACCAGCGGCGCGAGCCCATCCCGCAGGGGTGGGCCATCGACGCCGAGGGCGCCCCCACCACCGACGCCCAGGCCGCGATCGAGGGCATCATCCTGCCGATGGCCGGACACAAAGGCTATGCGATCGCCACCATCGTCGACATGCTGTCGGGCGTGCTGACCGGCAGCGGCTTCCTGTCGGCCGTGCACAGCCCGTACAAGACGGCCGAGAAAAGCAACTGCGGCCACATGATGATCGCGCTCGACATCAAGGCCTTCCAGCCGCTGGAAACCTTCAACGAACGTATGCTGCGCTTCGTCGACGAAATCAAGTCGGTGCCGCTGGCCAAGGGCTTCGACGAAATCTTCTACCCCGGCGAAATCGAGGCCCGCAACGACGCGCGCAACCGGCGCGACGGCCTCCTGCTGCCGCAGGACACGCTGGCCGACCTGGCGCGCATCGCGCGCGAGACGGGCCTGGAGTCTGAATTGCCGTTCCAGCCTTAGGTAATCGGGTCGACGGCGGCGCCGGCTGCGAACCGCGTCCGGCGCCGTGCCGCTGCCAACCACCGAGCCCGTGCCGACGACCCGAGCGACGGCATGCTGCCACACGGTCTCGCACAACGGAGACATGCGACGATGACATCGCACGTGAAGCGCATTGCGGCAGTACTGTTGGGCGGCTGTGCGGCCGCCGCGGCCGGGCCGGCGCCGGCCCAGCAGGATTATCCGAACAAGCCCATCCGCTTCCTGGTGGGCTCGGCCCCCGGCGGCACCACCGACCTGGTGGCGCGCGCCATCTCGCAGAAGATGGGCGCGCTGCTGGGCCAGCAGGTGGTGGTCGACAACCGGCCCGGCGCCAACCAGATGATCGCGGCCGACATGACCGCCAAGGCGCCGCCCGACGGCTATACCCTGCTGATGGCGCCGGCCGGCTTCGCCATCAATCCGGCCATCTACAAGAAGCTGGCCTACGACCCGGTCAAAGACTTCACCCCGATCGCCATGGTCGCCAACGCGCCCAACGTGCTGGTGGTCCACCCCTCGGTGCCGGCGCGCTCGGTGAAGGAACTGGTGGCGCTGATGAAAGCCCGGCCGGGCGCGCTCAACTATGGCTCGTCGGGCGTGGGTTCGCCCAGCCACCTGTCGGGCGCGCTGCTGGAAATGCTGACCCGGACCAAGGCCACGCACGTGCCGTACAAGGGCTCGGGCCCGGCCATGACCGACCTGCTCGGCGGCCAGCTGCAGATGTCCTTCCCTTCCATTCCGGGCGCGATTCCGTACATCAACGCCGGCAAGCTGATCCCGCTCGGCGTCACCAGCAAAGACCGCTCGCAGGCGCTGCCCCAGGTGCCCACCATCGCCGAATCCGGCGTGCCCGGCTACGAGGTCGGCAGCTGGTTCGGCGTGATGGGCCCGGGCGGCATGGACAGGCGCCTGGTGGCCCGGCTCAACGACATCATCCGGCAGACGCTGGCCGCGCCCGAGATCCGGCAGGCGCTGATGAAGGACGGCGCCGAGCCCAGTGGCGGCACGCCGGAGGAATTCGCCGCCACCGTCAATGCCGACATCGAGAAATGGGGCAAGGTGATCCGCGCCGCCGGCATCAGCCCCGAGTAGTCCCGCCACGCATCCCCAACCTCCGATCGAGAACGCTCATGCCGTACCTTGAACTCGCGAACGACTTCAGGCTTTTCTACAAGATCGACGACTGGACCGACCCGTGGACGCGGCCGGAAACCATCGTGCTGGTGCACGGCTTTACCGAGACCACCGAAGCCTGGCATGGCTGGATCCCGCACCTGGCGCGCCACTACCGCGTGATCCGGATGGACCTGCGCGGCTTCGGCCAGTCGGGTCCGGTGCCGGCCGATTTCACCTACACCAACGAATTGTTCGTGGACGACCTGGTGCGCGTCATCAACAACCTGGCGCGCGAACCGGTGCACGTGATCGGCGCCAAGAGTGGCGGCATCAGCCTGGTCAAGCTGGCCGGCATGCGGCCCGACCTGGTGAAGACGCTCACGCTGGCCTGCACGCCCATCCTGCCCACCGACGGCACCGGCTGGATCGAGCACATGCAAGCCCACGGCATGCGCAGCTGGGCGCGCAGCACGATGCGGGCACGGCTGGGAACGAAGATGCCCGAGCGCGGCATCGACTGGTGGGTGGAAATGATGGGCGCCACCGCGCTGTCGACCGCCCATGCCTACCTGCGCTGGGTGGGCACGGTCGACATCCGGCCCGACCTGCCGAAGATCCAGTGTCCCACGCTGGTCATCGCCAACGACACGCCGCGCCGGCCGCGCGCGTATTTCGAGGAATACCAGAAAGACATCCCGGGCTCGGAACTGGCCATGGTGCCGGTGGACGGCTACCATCCCGGCGGCACCGACCCGGACGCCTGCGCGCGCATCACGCTCGATTTCCTGCGCCGCGCGGCGCAGAAGAACGCGGCGTAGCGGCAGCCGGCGCCGCGCCCGGCCGCTGCCCGGGCCGGCGCCGAACCGGCTACAATCGGCGCATACCTGAGGAGCGTTGCGACGCGGCCGGCGGCAGCCGGCACCGCGCCAGGCTCAGGTCTCGAAGGGCGGGCTGGCCGTGTGCCGCCGTCCCGGCAACGGCGCTCACCCATTACCCGCCTCCCGGCGGGCCGCATGGGGTGAGCGCGGGCGCTCCCTCCCGGCCGGCCGGGGACGACACCTGACGGAGTCCCCATGAACGCTGTACCCGATACCCAGGCCCAAACCGACTGCCGCGTCGCCGATCTTTCGCTGGCCGGCTGGGGCCGCCGCGAAATCCGCATCGCCGAAACCGAAATGCCCGGCCTGATGGCCATCCGCGAGGAATTCGCCGCCGTGCGGCCGCTGCGCGGCGCCCGCATCGCCGGCAGCCTGCACATGACCATCCAGACCGCGGTGCTGATCGAGACCCTGCAGGCGCTGGGCGCCCAGGTGCGCTGGGCCTCGTGCAACATCTTTTCCACCCAAGACCACGCCGCCGCCGCCATCGCCGCCGCCGGCACGCCGGTGTTCGCGGTCAAGGGCGAGTCGCTGGCCGAGTACTGGGAATACACCCACCAGATCTTCGAATGGCCGGCCGGCAGCCCCGCCAACATGATCCTCGACGACGGCGGCGACGCCACGCTGCTGCTGCACCTGGGCGCGCGCGCCGAGGCCGACCCGACGGTGCTCGACAATCCCGGCAGCGAAGAAGAAACCGTGCTGTTCGAGTCGATCCGCGGCACGCTGGCGCGCGATCCCAAGTGGTACTCCACCCGCCTGGCCGAGATCCGCGGGGTGACGGAAGAAACCACCACCGGCGTGCATCGCCTGTACCAGATGTCCAAGCGCGGCGAGCTGGCGTTCGCCGCGATCAACGTCAACGACTCGGTCACCAAGTCCAAGTTCGACAACCTGTACGGCTGCCGCGAATCGCTGGTGGACGGCATCAAGCGCGCCACCGACGTGATGGTGGCCGGCAAGATCGCCGTGGTGGCCGGCTACGGCGACGTCGGCAAGGGCTGCGCGCAGGCCCTGCGCGCGCTCAGCGCCCAGGTGTGGGTGACCGAGATCGACCCGATCTGCGCGCTGCAGGCGGCGATGGAAGGCTTCAAGGTGGTGACGATGGACTACGCCGCCGACAAGGCCGACATCTTCGTGACGGCCACCGGCAACTACCATGTCATCACGCACGATCACCTGGTCAAGATGAAGAACCAGGCCATCGTCTGCAACATCGGCCACTTCGACAACGAGATCGACGTCGCCTCGCTGTCGCAGTACCAGTGGGAAGAGATCAAGCCGCAGGTCGACCACATCGTGCTGCCGTCGGGCAACCGCATCATCCTGCTGGCCAAGGGCCGGCTGGTGAACCTGGGCTGCGCCACCGGCCACCCGTCGTTCGTCATGTCGTCGTCGTTCGCCAACCAGACCATCGCGCAGATCGAGCTGTGGACGCGCAACGACCAGTACGAGAAGGGTCGCGTGTACGTGCTGCCCAAGCACCTGGACGAGAAGGTCGCGCGGCTGCACCTGGGCAAGCTGGGCGCCACGCTGACCACGCTGCGTCCGGACCAGGCCGCCTACATCCACGTGGCGGTCGAAGGCCCGTACAAGCCCGAGCATTACAGGTATTAAGAGGTATTAAGCCCACCCCTACGCGCTTCGCGCGCCCCTCGAGGGGCGACGCCGGCGGACCGGCGGAGCCGGATCCGCGGCGTCCTGGGTCCAAGCTCGGGGGCCAGGCGCTGTAGAACGATTTCATCCTCTGGAGATTGTCATGACCCTGCTGCTCGTCTGGCTGCTCAACGCCGTCGCCCTGCTCATCGTCGCCTACCTGCTGCCCGGCATCGCGGTGGCCAGCTTCGGCTCGGCATTGATCGCGGCGCTGGTGCTGGGCCTGCTCAATTCGCTGGTCAAGCCGGTGCTGGTGCTGCTGACGCTGCCGATCACCATTGTCACGCTGGGCCTGTTCCTGATCGTGCTCAACGCGCTGCTGTTCTGGTTCGCCGGCTCGATCCTGAAGGGCTTCCAGGTCAACGGCTTCTGGTGGGCGGTGGCCGGCGCGCTGCTCTACAGCCTGATCTCGGGCGTGCTGTCGTCGATCATCCCGAGCTGAGCCTTCCATTCCTACGGACACGTTTCCCGTGAGTTCCCAGCCTTCTTCCTCCCCGCGCGCGGCGCCGGTCTACAGCCTGGAATTCTTCCCGCCGCGCGACGTGGCCGCGCAGGAACGTCTGGTGCGCGCCGCCAAGCAGCTTTTGCCCCTGGGCGCCGATTTCGCCAGCGTCACCTTCGGCGCCGGCGGCTCCACGCGCGCCGGCACGCTATCGGCGGCCGAGATGCTGCAGCGGCTCGGCTACGACGTCGCGCCGCACATTTCCTGCGTCGGCTCCACGCCCGACGACTTGCGTTCGGTGCTGGCCACCTACCGCGAGCACGGCATCCGCCGGCTGGTGGCGCTGCGCGGCGACATGCCCTCGGGCATGGGCGAGATGGGCGAACTGCGCTACGCCAGCGACTTGGTCGCCTTCATCCGCCGCGAAACCGGCGACTGGTTCAACATCGAGGTGGCCGCCTACCCCGAGATGCACCCCCAGGGCCAGACGCCCGAGCAGGACCTGGACCACTTCGTGCGCAAGATGCAGGCCGGCGCCAACGGCGCGATCACGCAGTACTTCTTCAACGCCGACGCCTATTTCGACCTGGTCGAGCGCGCCGCCGCGCGCGGCGTGACGGCGCCGATCGTGCCGGGCATCATGCCGATCACCAACTTCAGCCAGCTGGCGCGCTTCTCCGACATGTGCGGGGCCGAGATCCCGCGCTGGATCCGGCTGCGGCTGGCCGCCTTCGGCGACGACCGCGCCTCGATCCGAGCCTTCGGGCTCGACGTGGTCACCGCGCTGTGCCGGCGCCTGCTGGAAGGCGGCGCGCCCGGCCTGCATTTCTACACGATGAACCAGGCCGAGTCCGTGCTGGGGATCTGGAAAGCGCTGAAGTAGCCCCCGGCGGGCTTCACGCGCCTGCCGGCACCCAGCCGTTCTCGGTAACCACCGCGTCGAGCCGGGCGTCGTGGGGAGCGGGCACGTGTTCGTCCGGCCCCAGCGCGCCGCAGGCGTAGGCAACCCCGAACGCGGTCACGGCGCCGCCGCGGCGCAGTTGCGCCAGCGTGCGGTCGTAGAAGCCGCCGCCGTAGCCGATGCGGTCGCCTTGCGCCGTGAAGCCGAGCGTGGGCACCAGCACGATGTCGGGCCGCGCGGGCGCGGCGTCGGCCGGCTCGGGGATACCGTAGTCGCCGGCCCGCATCGCGGCGCCGGGCGTCCATAGGCGAAAGCCGAGCGGCGCGGCGCGGCGCTCGATCACCGGCAGCGCCAGGCACAGGCGCGGGTCGGCGGCCAGCCTGGCCAGCAGCGGCCGCAAGTCGGGCTCTTCGCCGATCGGCCAGAACGCCGCCAGCACGCGCGGGCCTGGGTAGGCATCCGTTTCGCCGGCGGCCCCTGCCGCAGCGGAGCCTTTCAGGGTGTTGGCGGCGCCGGCCGGCCCGGCCGCGCGCGCTTCGCCGGACCGGCCCCCCTCGATTCCGGCTTCCCACCGCCCCAGCCATTCGCGCACGCGAACCTCGATCAGCGCCGCGATCCGCGCATCGGCCTCGCTTCGCCGCTGGTTTCCGAGCGCGGCCCGCCGCGCCCGCAATCCGGCCCGCAGCCGGGCCAGCGCGGGGCCGGCGCCGGCCGGTCGCTGCGCGGACGCCACACTATCGCCGATGACCGCATCAGCCGTGGGTTTTGCCGGTGATATCCTACCCGTCATGGCCTGCCAGACCCTCCTTTTCCGATCCTGCATTACAGCACTGCTCGCCCTGTGGCTGGCAAGCGCCGCCGCGCAAGGCGAGCCGCCCGGCGCGCGTGACGCGCTGCTGGCTGCCCGCACCGCCGTGCAGACCGGCAACGCAGACCTGCTGCAGGCGCTGATCCCGCGCATCCAGGGCCACGTGCTGGCAGCCTACCCCGAATACTGGTGGCTGCGCCAGCAACTGGCCGACCCGAAGAAGCCGGTGCCGGAAGACGGGCTGCGCCGCTTCATCGAGCAGCACCGCGGCACCTACCTGGCCGAACGGCTGCGCGGCGACTGGATCGCCGCCGCCGAAAAGAACGGCGACTACGCCGCGATACGGGCCAACGCCGACACCACCGTCACCACGCCGCAGATCGACTGCGCCATCCTGCTGGCCCGCCACGACGGCGGCGACGCGGTCACCGCGCAGCGCGCCATGGCCGCCTTCGAGCCGGGCGACGCCTGCTGGGACCTGTACGACCGCCTGCAGGCCGATGGCGTGCTGCAATGGGACGACCTGGTCGTCCAGCTGCGCGCGATGACCGAAAGCAACGCGGTCACCGCCGCCCGGCGGCTGGCGCGCAACCTGTTCGACCCGGCCGGGCAGAAGGCCTTCGCCGCCGCACTCGACAAGCCCATGCCCTGGCTGGTCAAGGCCGACGCGCCGCGCGACCGCGAAAGCCGCGAACGGGTGGTGCAGGCGCTGGCGCGCCTGGCGCGCAACGACCTGTACGCGGGCTACGAATACTTCGAGCGCAACTGGGCGCAGCGCCTGCCCGCCGCCGACGCCGCCTGGGTGCGCAGCCAGTTCGCGCTGCAGGCCGCCCTCAAGCTCGACCCGGTCGCGCTCGACTGGTACGGCGCCAGCGAAAGCGCCCGGCTCACCGACTACAACGCCCAGTGGCGGGTGCGCGCCGCGCTGCGCCGCAGCCCGATCGACTGGGGCCTGGTGCAGCGCTATATCGGCCTGCTGCCGGCGCCGCTGCAGGACGAGCCGGCCTGGGTCTACTGGCGCGGCCGCGCCCTGGTCGCGCTGGGCGCGCAGGCCGAGGGGCAGCAGGCCTTCCGCCGGATCGCCGACCGCTTCGACTTCTACGGCCAGCTGGCGGCCGAGGAACTCGGCATCCCCACCACCATCCCGGTCAGCGCGCCTCCCGTCACGCCGGCCGAACTGGCCCAGGCGCAGTACAACCCCGGACTGCAGCGGGCGCTGGCCCTGTTCGACCTCGGCTGGCGCACCGAGGCCGTGCGCGAATGGAACTACGCGCTGCGCGGCATGGACGACCGCCAGCTGCTGGCGGCCGCCAAGCTGGCGCACGACGACGACATCTACGACCGCGCCGTCAACACCGCCGACCGCACCCGCAGCCAGCACGATTTCAACCTGCGCTTCCTGATGCCGTTTCGCGACGAACTGGTGGACAAGGCGCGCGAGATCGGCATCGATCCCACCTGGGTCTACGGCCTGATCCGGCAGGAGTCGCGTTTCGTGATGAACGCGCGGTCGAGCGCCGGCGCCAGCGGCCTGATGCAGGTCATGCCGGCCACCGCGAAGTGGGTGGCCAATCGCATCGGCATGCGAGGCTACAACCCGTCCGGCGTGACCGACTTCGACACCAATCTGACGCTCGGCACCAATTACCTGCGCATCGTGCTGGACAACCTGGGCGGCTCCGCGCTGCTGGCCTCGGCCGGCTACAACGCCGGCCCGCGCCGGCCCGACGCCTGGCGCGCCACGCTGAACGGGCCGGTCGAAGGCGCGATCTTCGCCGAGACCATTCCGTTCAACGAAACGCGCGACTACGTCCAGAAAGTGCTGTCGAACGCCACTTACTACGCGGCGCTGTTCACCGGCCAGCCGCAATCGCTGAAGGCCCGTCTCGGCACCGTCATTCCGCTGCCCGTGGAAACGACTAAGATTCCATAGTCATCCCGACAGGCAGGCATTTCCACCATGAAACATCAACGCGTACTCGTGATCGGCGGCTCCGGTTTCATCGGCAGCCACCTGGTCGCCCGGCTGGTGTCCGAAGGCCGGAAAGTGACGGTGCCCACCCGGCGCTACATCCGCGCCCGCCACCTGATCCTGCTGCCTACGGTCGACGTGAT
Organism: Pigmentiphaga soli; assembly: GCF_039541095.1. Taxonomy (NCBI): domain Bacteria; kingdom Pseudomonadati; phylum Pseudomonadota; class Betaproteobacteria; order Burkholderiales; family Alcaligenaceae; genus Pigmentiphaga; species Pigmentiphaga soli. The sequence goes on along the minus strand of NZ_BAABFO010000002.1, from coordinate 143,317 downwards.
CGAAGCCGACATCCACGACGACGCCGCGCTCGCCGGCCTGGTGCAGGGCCAGGACGCGGTGGTCAATCTGGTCGGCATCCTGCATGGCGACCGCGGGCGGCCCTATGGCAAGGCGTTCCGCCGCAACCACGTCGAGCTGCCCGAGCGCATCGCGCGCGCCTGCGCCGCGCACGGGGTGCGCCGGCTGCTGCACATGAGCGCGCTGGGCGCCGATCCCGCCGGCCCGAGCATGTACCTGCGCTCCAAGGGCGACGGCGAGGCGGCCGTGCGCAAGGTATTCGACGCCTGGCCCGACGGCGCGCTGACGATCTTCCGGCCGTCGGTGGTGTTCGGCCCCGAAGACCAGTTCATGAACCGCTTCGCGTCGCTGGCGCGGCTGCTGCCGGTGCTGCCGCTGGCGGCCAGCTCGGCGCGGCTGCAGCCGGTCTACGTGGGCGACGTGGCGCTGGCGACGGCCCATGCGCTGGACGACCCGCGCACCTACGGCCGCAGCTACGCGCTGGCCGGGCCGCAGTCGTACACGCTGGGCGAACTGGTGGAGCGGGCCGCGGCCTGGAGCGGCCATCGCCGCCGCGTGCTGCCGCTGCCGCTGGCGCTGGGCAAGCTGCAGGCCGGCCTGCTGGAACTGCTGCCGGGCGAGCCGCCGCTGTCGCGCGACAACCTCGATTCGCTGTCGCGCGATGCCGTGACCGACGAGCCCATCGCCGCCGAACTCGACGTTCCGCCCACCGCGCTCGAGGCCATCGCGCCCGACTATCTCGGCAGCATGCGCACCGGCACGCGCTACGACCTGCTGCGCAGCCGACGGACATGACCCCCCCTACGCGCTTATCGGCTACGCAAGGGCTCGACGTCTATGTGGTGGGCGGCGCGGTGCGCGACGCGCTGCTCGGGCTGCCGGCCGGCGACCGCGACTGGGTGGTGCTGCGCGCCACGCCGGAAGAAATGTCCGATCGCGGCTTCGTGCCTGTGGGCGGCGACTTCCCGGTGTTCCTGCATCCGGCCACGCACGAGGAATACGCGCTGGCGCGCACCGAGCGCAAATCCGGCCGCGGCTATCGCGGCTTCACCTTCCATACCGGGGCCGACGTCACGCTGGAAGACGATCTCGGGCGGCGCGACCTCACCATCAACGCGATCGCGCAGGCGCCCGACGGCCGGCTGGTCGACCCCTACGGCGGCCGGCAGGACCTGGAGCGCCGCGTGCTGCGCCACGTGGGCCCGGCCTTCGCCGAAGACCCGGTGCGCATCCTGCGGCTGGCGCGCTTTGCCGCGCGCTTCGCCGATTTTTCGGTGGCGCCCGAAACGCTGGCGCTGTGCCGCGCAATGGTCGAATCGGGCGAGGCCGACGCGCTGGTGCCCGAACGGGTGTGGCGCGAAATCTCGCGCGGGCTGATGCAGGACCATCCTTCGCGCATGATCGCGGTGCTGCGCGACACCGGCGCGCTGGCCCGCATCGCGCCGGGCCTGGCGGCGGACCCGGCCACCGACGCGCTGCTCGACCGCGCGGCCGGCGAAGGCCTGCCGCTGGCGGGCCGCTACGCGCTGCTGTGCACGGCGGCGGCCGATCCGGCCGCGCTGTCCAGGCGCCTGCGCGCGCCGGCCGAATGCGCCGACCAGGCGCGCCTGCTGAAAGAACTGCTGCCAGCCTTGCGCGAGGCCGGCGGCAGCCATGCCGCGCCGCGCGATTCGGGTTCCGGCGATGCCGCCGGCCGCGACGCGACGCTGCGCACGCTGGAGCGAGCCGATGCGCTGCGCAAGCCACAACGCTTCGCCGAACTGCTGCAGGCCGCGCGGCTGGCCGCGCCGGTCGATCCCGCCCGCTGGCAGGCGAGCCTGGACGCCATCCGCACCGTCGATGCGGGCGCCGTCGCCCGCGAGCACGCCGGCGATCCCGGCCGCATCAAGGACGCCGTGCGCCAGGCGCGGCTGCGCGCGCTGTCGGCGCATTGAGAACGATCCGCGTCGGCGAAGAACATCGCCAGGCCGGCGGAACGAAACCGGGTGGCCGGGGTCAGTTGAAAGCCCAGCCGCAATCCAGTGCCGGAGCCGATCCGAGATGAAACGACTTCCCCACGCCTTCGGGCGCCGCCAGGCCGATAGTGGATTGATGCGCCGGCTCGCGCGCCATGCGCGCGGCGCCGGCGCGCAGGTAGTGGAAAAAGTGCTGTGGCTGTACTACGCGGCCCAGGATCCGGCCACCCCGCGCTGGGCGCGGACGGCCATCTACGGCGCGCTCGGCTACTTCATCCTGCCGTTGGACGCCGTGCCCGATTTCATCCCCGGGGTGGGCTTCGGCGACGACCTGAGCCTGCTAGTCACGACCATGGCGGCCACCGCGCTGTACGTGACGGACGACGTCAAGGCCAAGGCGCGGCAAACGATGGCCGGCTGGTTCGGCGATACGCGCGGCGTGCGCTGAGCGGCGGCCGGCGCCCTTCGCAGCCTCCATCGCGCGCAATGGCCGGCCCGGTCCAGGCCGGCAACCGGCCCGCCGTCAGAGCGCGTGGCGCCGGTCGCCGCGGGCGAAGCCGATCAGCGGCTGCGACAGGCCGCGCCCCACCGCCAATACCTTGAACAATTCCCCCATCTCCGCCGGCGACAGCAGCTTCTGCACCGGCGCGACGGCGCGCGCGTGGCCGCGGGCGTCGGACGGGTCCGCCGCAGCCAGCAGTTCCGCCAGCCCCGCGTTCATCAGGAACGACGCCTGCGCGGCATAGCCCAGCACCTCGAGGCCGCCCTCCAGCGCGGCCTCGGCCATGGCAGTGAAGTCGACGTGGGCGGTGATGTCCTGCACGCCCACGGCCACCAGCGGATCGGCGTGCGCCACGTGGCGCAGGTGGCACATCAGCGTGCCCTCCAGCCGCTGCGGATGGTAATACTCGCTGCGCCCGAAACCGTAGTCGATCAGCAGCGCGGCCCCGGCCTCCAGCCACTGGCCCATGCCGCGCACGAAGGCCTCGGCGCGCGGATTGATTTCCGACACATAGCCGGGCAGCGGCGGCATGCGCGCAGCCACCATCCCGGCCAGCCCAGCCGGCGCCGGCCGGTCGGCCCACGCGAAACGGTCGCCCGACCAGGCCACGCCGCGTTCCAGCAGCGCCGTCTCGCCCCAGCGGAACAGGCGCACCGGCATGGCGTCGAGGACCTCGTTGGCCAGCACGCAGCCGCGGAAGGACTCCGGCAGGCGGTCGAGCCAGCGCACCCGTTCGCCGCGGCGCGCCAGCCGGGCCTGCTGGCGCTCGCGCAGGTCGGCCGACACTTCGATGATCTGGTAGGACACGCGCAGCCCCAGGGCATCGCAGGCATCGAGCACCGATTCGGCCAGCGCGCCGGTGCCGGCGCCGAATTCCAGCACGTCGGCGCCGCCGCAGCCGGCCAGCACCTGCGCCACCTGGCGCGCCAGCGTGGCGCCGAACAGCGGCGTCAACTCGGGCGCGGTCACGAAATCGCCGGCCGGCGCCAGATCGGCGCCGCCGGCCAGCTTGCGGCTGCCTGCGGCGTAATAGCCCAGGCCCGGCGCGTACAGCGCCTGGTCCATGAAATCCTCGAACGACAGCCAGCCGCCGGCCGCGTCGATGCGGCGGCGCAGGTAACGCGCCACGGCTTCGGCGTGCGCCTGCGAATCGGGGTCGAGCGGGGGGAGCCTGTCGGGCATCGGCAAGGGGTTCATGGCGGGGATTTTCTCATGCGGCGCGTGCCGACCGCGCTGGGTCCCGGCCGATGGTCCGGGAGGCGGGGCGCGGCAGTTCGCGGGCGCTGGCGCTAGGGCGCCAGCAGCCCGCGCCGGTCGAGTTCGGCGTGCATCTCGCGCAGCCGCTGCGCCGGGTCTTCCTGCAGCAGCAGTTCCTGCTTGCGCTGCGGCGGCAACGGCAGCAATTCGGCCCAGCGGTCGGCCACCCAGCCGCATTCGTCCAGCCGGAATGGCGGCGCGATCGGCATCTCGGCCGCGGCCACTCCGCCGCGCTGCAGGCTGGCGATGAAACGGCCGAGCGCGTCGGCCGCGGCCTGCAATCCTGGCGGCAATTCCACCGGCGTGTCGGACGGCACCGGCTCGGTTTCGCCCACCCACAGGCCATGCCTGAGCTGGCGCGGCGCGGCCAGGCGGAATTTGCCCACGCCCAGGCAGCGCAGCTGCAACAGCGCCGGCATCGGCGCTTCCCATGCTTCGATGCGCGCCATGGTGCCGGCCTGCGCCAGCGTTTCGGAGGCGCCGGGAACACGGACCTCGCTGCCTTCCAGCAGCGGCACCACGCCGAAGCCGCTGCCGTCGGCGATGCATTTCTTGATCATGTCGAGGTAGCGCACCTCGAAAATGCGCAAGTGCAGCACGCCATCCGGGAATAGCGCCCGGGCCAGCGGGAATAGCGGTGTCGGCTCCATCCCGGCATGATGACACGGAAGCGGGACGGCCGGCATCCGGCTTGCGGCCCACGGAACGCTTTATCGCCAGACCCTTTAGTGCTTAAGATTATTAACTGATCCTCGACGTCTCCACTATTCCGGCGCGTTTCCGGCAACTCTCGAATCACGGCCACCCTCATGCACCAGCCATCCCCCGGCTCCCAGGCTCCCGGCCAGCCCGGCGACGCCTTCGTCCCCACGCTCGGACAAGTCTTCAAGGCCTTCGCCAAAGTGGGCCTCACCAGCTTCGGCGGCGGCCTGAGCGGATGGATGATGCGCGACTTCGTGCACCGCCGTGCCTGGATCTCGGAGACGGAATTCCTGACCGGACTGGCGCTGGCGCAGTCCTTCCCGGGCGTCAACGTGGTGAACCTGGCGATCTGGCTCGGCTTTCGCCTGCGCCAGGGGCCGGGCGCATTGATGGCTGCGCTGGGCATCGTGGTGCCGCCCATGTGCCTGGCCATCGGCCTGGCGGCGGCCTTCGCCAGCATCAGCCAGTCGCAGCCGGTGCACGTGGCGCTGTCGGGCGTGGCCGCCGCGGCGGTCGGCCTGTCGCTGCAGACCGGGCTGCGCGCCGCGCAGCGCGCGGCCGCCGAGCTGATGCCGCTGGCGGTCATGGCGGTCACCTTCATCGGCATCTTCCTGCTGCGCCTGCCGCTGCTGACGGTCATCGCGGCCATGGCGCCCCTGTCGATCGGCCTGGCCTTCGCCCGCCGGCGCGCCCGGAGGCCCGCATGAACGTCAAGATCCTGCTCAATATACTGGGCGTCTTCGGGCCGCTTTCCCTTCTCACCGTCGGCGGCGGCCAGAGCGTGATCGCCGACGTCCACCGGCAGGCGGTCGACGTCTACGGCTGGATGAGCGACGCGGAATTCCTGAACCTCTACGCGCTGTCTCGCATCATCCCCGGGCCCGGCTCGCTGCTGGCCACGCTGGTGGGCTGGCAGGCCGCCGGCCTGGCCGGCGCGCTGGTGGCATCGGTCGGCATCTTCATCCCCAGCTCGGTGCTGGTGTACGCGCTGGCGCACGTGTGGGCCCGGTTCCGCCACACGCCCGGGCTGCAGGCCATCGAGGCCGGCCTGGTGCCGGTGGCGGCGGGCATGATCCTGGCGGCGTCGTGCACCATCCTGCGCGCGGCCGAGGGCGGCGTGTGGGCGTGGGGGATGGCGGCGGTGTCGACGCTGGCGCTGATGTATACGCGGATCAGCCCGTTCGTGATGCTGGGCATCGGGGCGGTGTTGTTCCTGGCGGTGCAGCCCTAGGCCAGCCATTAGGCTGAACCGAATAATCGGTAAGTATTATGAATTTGATCCTATGTTTGCGCGTTGCTCTAATGCGCAGACGCTAGGGCGGACGACACAAGCTTCGTTCAGTCCCTGACGACAAGCCACGCACGGGCGGCCGTTCCGACGGACCGACCGGCGGCAAGTTCACGACTGGACGGAGACGACTATGAATCCATGCAGGCGCGCAGCCCTATTGCTGGCGTGCGCGGCAGGCCTTGCCTCGGCCTTGCCCATCACCGCGCAGGCCGATGCCTGGCCCGACAAACCCATCCGATTGATCGTGCCGTTCCCGCCCGGCGGCGCCACCGACATCCTGGCGCGCCAGATCGGCCAGAAGCTCGGCGAGCGCCTGAAGGTGCAGGTGGTGGTCGACAATCGCGGCGGCGCCGGCGGCAACATCGGCACCGGCATGGCCGCCAAGGCGCCGGCCGACGGCTATACGCTGCTGCTCGCGCCGGGCAGCACGCTGGCCATCAATCCATCGCTGTATAGCGAGCTGCCCTTCGACCCCGTCAAAGACTTCGAACCGATCTCGCAACTGGTGGTGGTGCCCTACGTGCTGGTGGTGCACCCATCCGTCCCGGTGCGGTCGGTGCGCGAGCTCATCGCCCTGGCCAAGGCCAAGCCGGGCAGCCTGACGTACGCGTCGTCGGGCAGCGGGCAGGCCACCCATCTGGCCGGCGTGCTGTTCAACCAGCAGGCCGGCACGTCGATGCTGCACGTGCCCTACAAGGGCGCCGGCCCGGCCTCCGCCGACCTGGTGGGCGGCCAGGTATCGATGATGTTCGCCAACATGGGCTCGATGCTGCCCTTCATCAAGAGCGGCAAGGCCATTCCGCTGGGCACCACCACGGCCCAGCGCAGCCCGCTCCTGCCGGAGGTGCCGACGGTGGCCGAATCCGGCGTGCCCGGCTACGAGATCAGCGAGTGGTTCGGCATCGCCGCGCCGGCCGGCACCCCACGCGCCATCGCCGACCGGGTGCACGACGAACTGGTGGGCATCCTGCCCGGGATGTCGAAAGACCTGCTCGCCCAGGGCTTCTCGCCGGTGGGCAGCACGCCCGAGGCGTTCGCCCGGCTGATCCGCGACGACATCGCCAGATGGTCCGTGATCATCAAGGAAGCGGACGTCCGCATCAATTGAAGCAACCGGGGCGCGCGGCGCCCTCATTCACAGCGAAGGCAATCGAATGGATCCCATCGGACAACACGGGAAAGGGCTGGATTTCAGTTGCCGGGGCCAGCGGGCCCTGGTCACCGGCGCGGCATCGGGCATCGGCCGGGTGATCGCCGAGGCGCTGCTCGACGCTCAGGCCCAGGTATACGTTTGCGACGTGTCGGCCGAGGCGCTGGCCGAATGCGAACAGGCCCTGCCCGGCGTACGCACCGCCCGCGCCGACGTGTCAGACGCCGGGCAGGTCGACGCCATGTTCGCCCGCATCGCCGAGGACTTCGGCGGGCTCGACATCCTCGTCAACAACGCCGGCGTGACCGGACCGGTGGGCCCCATCGAAGACAACGACCCGGCGCAATGGGAACGCAACATGCAGGTCAACGTGAATGGCATGTTCTATTGCACCCGGCGCGCCGTCCCCATGCTGAAACAGGCGGGCGGCGGCGCCATCGTCAATACTTCCTCGGTGGCTGGCCGCATGGGCTACCCGGGCCGCGCCGGCTACGCCGCCTCGAAGTGGGGCGTGGTCGGGCTGACGCGCAGCCTGTCCGCCGAACTCGGGCCGCACAACATCCGCGTCAATGCGGTGCTGCCGGGCACCGTCGAGGGCGAACGCCACGAGCGGCTGTATGCGGAACGGGCGAAGCGGCAGAACATGACCTTCCAGGAAGCCGAAGCGCTCTACACGACGCAGGTGGCGCTGCGGCGCTTCGTCACGCCGCGCGACATCGCCGCCGCGGTCGTGTTCCTGTGCTCGCCCGCCGCGCGCAACATCTCGGGCCAGGCCCTCGGAGTGTGCGGCGACGTCCAGTACATGCGCTGAGGGCGCCGGCCGGCGGCGCCGCGGCGCGCTCAGCGCGCGGCGGCGCGGGCCCCGATGCCGGTGGCCTCGATGCGCTCGCGCAGCAAGGCCTCGAACCGCTGCGCGGCCGGCGAGGCGGTACGGTCGCGGCGGCGGCCGATCACGATGCGGCGCCTGGGCGTGGGATTGCGCAGCCGGCGCCACGCCAGCCCGGCCATGTTGACCTCGGGCAGCACGGTAAGCGGCACGATGGTCATGCCGAACCCGGCCCTCACCATGGCCAGCGCGGTGAACATGTTGGCCGTCTCGTACTCGTTGCGCTTGTCGATGCGGTTGTGCCGCAGCGCATGCCGTACCTGCTCGCGTATGCTCGATTGCAGGGCGGTAAGGATCAGCGCCTCGCTTTCCAGCGATGTCCAGGACAGGATCCGGCGCCGGGCCAGCGGGTGCGACTCCGGCAGCACGGCCACCAGTTCCTCCACGAACAGATCGTCGAAGTCCAGGTCGCGCGTGCCTTCGCTGTACGCGCAGATGGCGAAATCGTCCTCGCCCTGGGCCAGCCGGTCGAGCAGGGAGCCGTTGTGGTCTTCGTAGAGGCTGACCGTCAGGCCCGGAAAGCGCGTGCGCATTTCCCCCAGCGACTGGGTGACGATGCCGACCGCCAGCGACGGCAGGGTCGAGACGGTCAGATGCCCCCGCTCCAGGCGGGCGATGGCCTTGGCGTCTTCGCAGGCCTGGTCGATCTCGAACAGGCCGCGCTTCATCTTGCGCAGCAGCGATTCGCCGGCGGTGGTGAGGATGACGCGGCGGGTGGTGCGATCGAACAGCCGCACGCCCAGCCCGGCCTCCAGTTCGCCGATCAATTGCGAGAAAGCGGGCGGCGTGACGTGCAGGCTCTCGGCGGCGCGCGCGAACGATAGCGCCTCGGCCGCGGCGATGAAGCCTTCGATCTGCCTGAGCGTGATGTGGCGCATGCGGGGCATTTCCGATACTTAGGCCGCACGATAATAATCGATAAAAACAATGAAGTTGTTCTTACTATTGAACGACGCTGTAATGCCGGCATCTTTGCCTGCCAAGCCGCATAGCGGCCGCACCTCCGAGGAGACGTGATGAGCAAGTACCCCGATTTCGTTCCGCGCGGCGTCATTCCCGCCTGCCTGCTGCCGTTCAAGGAAGACCTGTCGATCGACGAGGCCGCCTATCGCAGCCATCTGCGCGACGTGGCCCGGGTCGACGGCGTCGACGCCATTACCGTCAACGCCCATTCGACCGAGGTCAACGCCTGCTCCTTCGAGGAGCAGCGGCGCGTGCTCGACGTGACGCTGGACGAGATCGGCGACCGGACGCCGGTTATCGCCGGCGTCTATGCCGACGGCAGCTTCGAGGCGGCCCGCATCGCCCGCATGGCCGAGCGCGGTGGCGCCTCCTGCCTGCTGGTCTTTCCTCCCGGCCCGTTCGCGCTCGGCACCCATGGCCGGCCCGAGATCGCCGTCACGCACTTCAAGACCATCGCCGACGCCACCGACCTGCCCATGATCTGCTTCCAGTATCCGCTGGCCGGCGGCCTGGGCTACCCGCTCGACACGCTGCTGGCATTGGTCGAGGCGGTACCGTCCATCAGGGCGATCAAGGATTGGTGCAACAACGTTCCGCAGCACGAACGGCACATTCGCGTGCTGCAGAGCCTGCCGCGGCCGGTCAACGTGCTGACTACCCACAGCGCCTGGCTGTTCGGCTCGCTCGCGCTCGGCTGCAACGGCCTGCTGTCGGGATCGGGCAGCGTGATCGCCGACCTGCACGTGGCGCTGTGGCGCGCCGTCCGCGCCGGCGACCTGGCGCTGGCGCGCCGGCTCAACGACCGGATCGCGCCGCTGGCCGCCGCCTTCTACGCCGATCCTTTCATCGACATGCACAACCGCATGAAACAGGCCCTGTACGCGCTGGGCCGCATCCCGTGCCCGGCGGTGCGCCCGCCGCTGGTCACGCCCCGCCCGGCCGACATCGAGGCCGTCAGGCGAGCCCTCGAAGCGGCCGGCGTGACGCGCGCCGGCGCCTTCGCCTGAAGCGATGGACCCGCTGTTCCAGCCGGGGCAGATCGGCACGCTGCAACTGCGCAACCGCATCGTCATGGCGCCCATGACGACCCGCCTGGCCACCGCCGACGGCCACGTCACCGATGCGACCATCGCCTATTTCCGCGCCCGCGCGGCGGGCGGGGCCGGGCTGCTGACGGTCGAGATGGCATCGCCCGAACGCGTCGGCCGGCACCGGGCGCACGAACTCGGGATCCACGACGACCGCTTCCTGCCCGGCCTGGCGCGGCTGACCGGCGTCCTGCACGAGCACGGGGCCAAGGTATCGATCCAGCTCGGCCACGCCGGCGGCCATACGCGCGCCGACATCTGCGGCGAGACGCCGATCGCGCCCTCGGCGCTGCCGCACCATGTCTACGAAGGGCACGGCGAGACCATCGTCCCGCTGGCGATGGACCGCGCCAGGATCGAACAGACGATCGCGGCCTTCGTCGACGCGGCGGCCCGCGCGCGGCGGGCCGGCTTCGATTGCGTCGAACTGCATGCGGCGCACGGCTACCTGCTGTCGCAGTTCCTGTGTCCGGCGGAAAACCGGCGCGACGACGAATACGGCGGCTCGCTGGAAAACCGCGCCCGCATCGGGCTGCGGATCGTGCGCGGCATCAAGGAGAGGCTGCCCGGCTTTCCCGTGATCTACCGCCTGAGCGCCGACGACCTGTTCGACGGCGGCCTGCGGGCCGATGAGGCCGAGCAGGTGGCGCAATGGGCGGCGCAGGCCGGCGCCGACGCCATCCACGTCAGCGCCGCCCACTACCGCTCGCAGCCGTCGGCCGAGCTCATGATCCCGCCGATGGCCTTCCCCGAAGGCGTGTTCCTGCCTTACGCGCAACGGATCCGGCGCCGCGTCGGCGTGCCGGTGATCGCGGTGGGACGGCTCGGCAGTCCCGCCGTGGCGCGCGCCGCGCTCGCCGAGGGCCGGGCCGACTTCATCGCGCTGGGACGCAGCCTGCTGGCCGATCCGGACTGGCCGGCCAAGGTCCTTGCCGGCCGGCCGGTCCGGCGCTGCGTGGCCTGCAACACCTGCGTGAACGATATGCGAGGCGGCAGCCGCCTCCTATGCCTGGTCAATCCGGCGGCCGCCGACGAGACCCGCTTTCCACCCGGCGGCGCATCGGTCCGGGGCGAACGGATCTGCGTGGTGGGCGCCGGGCCGGCCGGCCTGTCGTATGCGCTGCTGGCCGCCCCGGCCAACCGGGTCACCGTGCTCGAGCGCGGGCTGGTCGCCGGCGGCGCGCTGCGCCAGGCCGGCAAGGCGCCGAGATTCCAGGACGTGGCGGCCGACGAGTCCGCCTTGCGGCGCTATGCGGAAGAACTGGCGGCGGCATGCCGGGATGCCGGCGTCGACCTGCAGTTCGGCGTGGACGTCCGCCGCGAGCCGGCACGGCTGCAAGGCTACGACCGGATCGTGGTGGCCACCGGCGCGCGCTACCGCTTCGGGCTCGGCTGGCTGGCCCGGGCGATGCTGGAACGGGGCTGGGCCCGGTCGCGGCTGGCGCGCGGCCTGTTCGAATCCGGACGGCTGCGCGACTGGCTTTACTACCGCGCCCGCCGTCCCACCGGCGCGGCCATCGCGCGGCTGGCCGCGCCGGGACAGCGGGTGGACGTCATCGGCGATGCCGCCCGCGCGGGCAAGAGCCGGGACGCGATCCTGTCCGGCTACCGCGCGGCATACGGGGAGCCGCCCGCCGCCGGGCGGGGCTGAGCGCTCAGCGTTCCAGCCCCAGCCGCTGGTGCCATTCTGCGATCGACTCCTCCGGATAGACATCGAACTGCTTGTCCTTCGGCCCGGCCTGCACCTCCACCCACGGCGCCTTGGAACCCAGCATCAGATGCGTATGCTCCGGCGGCACCGGCAGCGGCGTATCGATGGCCGACGCGAACGGATGCACCAGTTCCGGCCATTCCGGGCTGAACAGCCACAGCGCGCTGCCGCAGCGGCGGCAGAAATGCCGTTCGGCGGTGCTGGCGTGGGAACGCCGCTCGCCCGCTTCGCGCAGCTTGGCGTGGTAGACGGAGATATCGTCGCGCCCGGTCACCTTCAGCGTGCGCGCGTCGCCGCCCAGGTTGATGGCATAGCCTCCCCCGCCCTGCGTCTTGCGGCAGATCGAGCAATAGCAGCGCTGGTAGGGATAGGGATGGGCGCTCTGCAGGCTGAACCTTACGGCGCCGCAATGGCAGGAACCTTCTAGCAGCATGGTGGCGCACCTCGTGGTTGCGTGTATCGCCGTCGCGCGGCAGCCCGGCGGGGCTTGGTAAACTGCGGGAACGCGCTGGCGGCATGCCGGCCTTTCGCATTTTACGTTCCCATGACCGCTCCTTCCGCTTCGCCCCGCCCCGTCGCGCTGGTGACGGGCGCCGCACGCCGCATCGGCCGCGAGATCGCGCTGGCGCTCGCCCGCGCCGGCTGGGACGTGGCCGTCCATTACGCGCACTCGCGCGACGACGCGCTGGCCACCGAATCGGCCCTGCGCGGCCTGGGCGTGCGGGCGGAAACCTTTGCCTGCGACCTTGCCGACCCGCAGGCGCTGGCCGGGCTGGTGACGGCCGTGGAAAGCCGCTTCGGCCGCATCGACGCGCTGGTCAACAACGCCGCCCACTTCGATTACGACGACGCCGGCAGTTTCGACGCCGCCTCGCTGCAGCGGCACATGCTGCCCAACCTGGTGGCGCCGGTGGTGCTGGCGCGCGAGCTGGCGCGGGCGGTCGGGCGCCGCGGCGCGCAGGCGCGCGGGGTGGTGGTCAACCTGCTCGACCAGAAGCTGTGGAACTACAATCCCGACTTCTTTTCCTACACGCTGAGCAAGGCCGCGCTCGAATCGGCCACCACCATGCTGGCGCAGGCGCTGGCGCCGGCGGTGCGGGTGGTGGGCGTGGCGCCGGGGCTGACCATGATCAGCCATCTGCAAACGCCTCAGCAGTTCGCGCAGACCCACGCCATGGCGCCGCTGGGCCACGGCAGCCGGCCGGAAGACATCGCCGACGCCGTCGCCTTCGCGCTGCGCAATCCGTCGATCACCGGCACCACGCTGGTGGTGGACGGCGGCCAGCACCTGGTGCGCTTCGAGCGCGATTTCAGCATGATGCATTCCACGGCGGCCCCGGCCGCCGGCAACTCTTGAGCCGAACACCCATGCGGACCCGTCGCATCTTTTTCAACCGCCTGGCCGTCGACGCCCAGATCGGCATTCTCGACCACGAGCGCGGCGCCACCCAGCCCGTGCACGTCGACGCCGAGATCGACCTGGCCGCGGCCGACATTCCCCGCCACGACGGCATCGCCGAAGTGCTGGACTACCGCCGGCTGCGCGAGGCGATCGTCGACGAGTGCACCCGCACCCACGTCAACCTGATCGAGACCCTGTGCGACCGGCTGGCCGCGCGCCTGCTGGCGCAGTTCGCCGAAGTCAGCCACGTGCGGCTGCGCGTCAGCAAGCCGCAGGCCTTCGCCGACTGTTCGGCGGTCGGGGTGGAGATCTCGCTCGGCCGGGAGGACGCGCAAGCATGAGCACCGCCGCCGACATCGCCAACGACGCCGCAACCGATACGGCGGCCGGCATCGCGGCCGCCGCCGACGACCGCGCCGCGCTGGCCGCGCGCGCCCGCCAGCGCCACGAACGCGAGCGCAACAAGCTCGACAAGCGGCTGATGCGCGACCTGGGCCGCGCGGTGGCCGACTACAACATGATCGAACCGGGCGACCGCGTGATGGTGTGCCTGTCGGGCGGCAAGGATTCCTACGGCATGCTCGACCTGCTGATGAAGCTGCGCGAGCGGGCGCCGATCGATTTCGAGATCGTCGCGGTCAACCTCGACCAGAAGCAGCCCGGCTTCCCGGACGACGTGCTGCCGCGCTACCTGTCGGGCCTGGGCATCCCCTTCCACATCGAGACGCAGGACACCTATTCCATCGTCACGCGCCTGGTGCCCGAGGGCAAGACCATGTGCTCGCTGTGCTCGCGGCTGCGGCGCGGCATCCTGTACGGCGTGGCCGACCGACTGGGGGCCACCAAGATCGCGCTCGGCCACCACCGCGACGACATCCTGGCCACCTTCTTCATGAACATGTTCTACGGCGGCCAGCTCAAGAGCATGCCGCCCAAGCTGGTGTCCGACGACGGCCGCCACACCGTGATCCGCCCGCTGGCCTACGTGAAGGAAGACGACCTCGTCGCCTACGCCGAGTGGAAGGCCTTCCCGATCATCCCGTGCAATCTGTGCGGCTCGCAGGACAACCTGAAGCGCGTGGAAGCCAACCGGCTGATCGACGAATGGGAGCAGCGCTACCCCGGCCGCGTCGAGAACATCTTCAACGCGCTGTCGCGGGTCACGCCGTCGCATCTGATGGACCGCGGCCTGTTCGACTTCTTCAATCTCAAGCCCACCGGCGTGCCCGATGCCGACGGCGACACCGCGTTCGACCCGATCGACCCGCAGGCCCCGGCCGCGGCCTGCGGCGACGATGCCGAACCGGGCCTCGACGGCGAGCGGACGCTGCATTTCGTCCGTCCGGGCAAGCGCTGAGCGATGGCCGCGCCGGTCTTGCAGGCACAGGGCGCGGCGCGGCGCTTTCCGAACGGCACGCAGGCGCTGGCGCCGGTCACGCTCGACGTGGGCGCGGGCGAGTTCGTCAGCCTGCTGGGGCCGTCGGGCTGCGGCAAGACCACGCTGCTGCGGCTGTTCGCCGGGCTGGACCATCCCAGCGCGGGCCGCATCGGGCGCGGCCCCGAGGCCGGACGGCTGTCCTATGTATTCCAGGATCCGACCTTGATGCCGTGGGCGACGGTGGCGCGCAACGTGCGCCTGCCGTTCGACCTGCGGCGCGGCCCCGGCCGGCTGGGCGCGGCCGAGCGGCAGCGCCGGGTCGACGCTGCGCTGAAGCGGGTCGGCCTCGGCGAGTTCGCCGATGCGCTGCCGCACGAACTGTCGGGCGGCATGCGGATGCGCGTATCGATCGCCCGCGCGCTCGTTACCGACCCGGCCGTGTTGCTGATGGACGAGCCCTTCGGCGCGCTCGACGACATCACCCGCCAGCGGCTGGACGACGACCTGCTGGCCGTGGCGCGCGCGCAGCGGCTGACGGTGGTGTTCGTGACCCACAGCATTTTCGAGGCGGTGTATCTGTCGAGCCGCGTGATCGTCATGTCGCCGCGCCCGGGCCGCGTCACGGCCGACATCCCGATCGACGCGCCCGTGCGCGACGCCGCGTTCCGCGTTTCGCCCGAATTCGCCCGCTTCGCGGCGCGGCTGCAGGCGGAGCTGGCGGAGGCCCACGAAGCATGAGCCCACCCCCTGCGCGCTTCGCGCGCCCCCTCGAGGGTGCGATGCGGGCGGACCGGCGGAGCCGGATCCGCCGCATCCTGGATGGGACGGCGCGGGTTCGTGCGTCGTCGCTGCGGATGTCGGCGCCGGTGGCGGTAGCCGTGCTGTCCGTCGTACTGTGGCACGCCCTGGTGCGGCTGTTCGACGTGCCTTCCTATCTGGTCCCCTCCCCGGTCGACGTGGCCCGGGCGCTGGCGCGCGATTGGGGCCTGCTGTCGGGCTCGCTGTGGTTCACGCTGAAGGTGACCGGCCTGGCGCTGGCCGCAGCCACCCTGCTGGGCGTGCTGCTGGCCTTCCTGTTCGTGCAGAACCGGCTGATCGAGGCCAGCCTGTTCCCGTACGCGGTGCTGCTGCAGGTCACGCCCATCGTGGCGATCGCGCCGCTGCTGATCATCTGGATCGACGATACCGTGGCGGCGCTGACGCTGTGCGCGGCCATCGCTGCGATCTTCCCGATCATCAGCAACACGGTGCTCGGCCTGCGCAGCGTGGACCCGGGCCTGCTCGACTACTTCCGGCTGCAGCGCGCCAGCCGCTGGCAGGTGCTGTGGCGGCTGCGGGTGCCGTCGGCGCTGCCGGCCTTCTTCGGCGGGTTGCGCATCGCCTGCGGGCTGGCGCTGATCGGCGCCGTGGTGGCCGAGTTCGTGGCCGGCACCGGCGGCACGCAGACGGGGCTGGCCTACCAGATCCTGCAGGCGGGCTACCAGCTCAACATCCCGCGCCTGTTCGCGGCGCTGTTCCTGATCACGGTGACCGGCGTGGCGCTGTTCGCGGTAATGACGCTGCTGGGCCGGCTGGCGCTGGGCCGCTGGCATGCCAGCGAACGCGAGCACTGAGGCACGACGCCATCGCCAGCGAAGGCCGGCAGGCACTACACTTGCCGCCATCCCCCCGAAGACAATTGGAGCGCCCCCATGCGAATCCTCTCTTTCGTCCGCCTGCTGTCGACCGCCGGCGCCCTGCTGGTCGCGGCCTGCGCCAGCGCCGCCGGCGGCCCGCCCGACAAGATCGTGTTCGGCTCGAACTGGTACGCCCAGGCCGAGCACGGCGGTTTCTACCAGGCCGTGGCCGAAGGCATCTACAAGAAGCACGGCCTCGACGTCGAGATCCGCATGGGCGGCCCCCAGGTCAACGTGCTGCAATTGCTGCTGGCCGGCAAGTACGACATCGCGATGGGCGACGACCTGCAAACGCTCAAGGGCATCGAACAGGGCCTGCCGCTGGTCACGCTGGCCACCACCTTCCAGCGCTCGCCCACCGTGCTGGTGGCGCACCCCGGCCCGCAGAAGCTGGAAGACCTGAAAGGCCACACGCTGTTCATCGGCCAGGCCAGCGAGACCACCTTCTGGCCCTGGCTGAAGAGCCGCTACGGCTTCACCGACGCCCAGAAGAAGCCCTACACCTTCTCGGTGCAGCCCTTCCTGGCCGACAAGAACTCGGCCACCCAGGGCTACCTGGCCTCGGAACCCTTCACCATCCAGCGCGAAACCGGCGCCGCGCCCACCGTGTTCCTGCTGGGCGACTACGGCTATCCTCCGTATGCGCAAACCGTGGTGGCCACGCAGAAGAGCCTGGCGGCCAAGAAAGACGCGCTGCGGCGCTTCATCGAGGCCAGCGCCGAAGGCTGGAAGAGCTATCTGAAGAACCCCGCGCCGGGCAACGCCCTGATCCGCAAGGACAACCCCCAGATGACGCAAGACCTGCTGGACTACGGCGTCGACGCGCTGCGCCGCGCGCACCTGGTGGACGGCGGCGACGCCGCCGCTCGCGGCCTGCTGACGATGACCGACGAACGCTGGCAGGCCACGCGCGATTTCATGGTCAAGGAAAAGCTGCTGGACCCGAAGGTGGACGTGCGCAAGGCCTACACCACCGAACTGGTGGACCAGGTGCGCGTGCTGCCGTAAAAGGCGCCGATCCCGCCTAGCGCTCGATGCGGGTCAGCACCTGGTCCAGCGAATCGCCGCTCGTCTCTTGCGACAGCACCCGCACCGGCAGCCAGTCGTAGGCGGACGACAGCCAGACCTCGATCTTCTGGCCGTCGTCGTGGTCGCGTTCGCGCACCAGGTGCACCGCGTCGATCTTGCCCAGCGTGGTGTCGAGCTGTTCGTTGCCCACGGCCTTGAAGCGCCAGGTGTCGCTGTGGCTCGAGCCCGCCACGCGGAAGCTCGCCACCTTGCCGGCCGCGAAGGCGCCCGGATCGGCGCGCCCCATCGCGGCCAGCTGCATCAGCACCGACATGCGGTCCTGCATGCCGGCGGCATAGGGCTCTTGGCTGCCGCCGGTGTAGCGCACCTGGCCGGCCTGGGCATCGAAATCCACCGCCTTGACCTTGCGGTTGCGGGTTTCCTGGTAGCGCGCGGGATGCACGCCGGCGTCGTCCACGCTGCCGTTGCTGGCGAATTCGAAGCTGAACACCAGGAAGCTGCCGTGGTTGACCAGGCGGTAGCTGCCGCCGTCGCGCGACCAGTCGAGCTGGCTTTCGACATTGATGCGAAAGCCCTTGGCCGTTGCCTTGAGCTGGTAGGTGAGCCGCGCCGAAGGCGGCGGCGCCAGCGGCGCGGCGGCGGCCGCGGCGGCAGCCGCCGCCAGGGTGCAGGCGGCGGCCCAGCGGGCCAGGCGCCCGGGCGAAAAGAAGGAACGCGTCATCATCGTGCATGCGCCGCGACGGCCAGCGGCCGCCGAGCAAAGAAAGGGTCGAACGGATATCGTACCGGACATCCACGGCCGGCATTGCCGCGCGGCCGTGGTAACGTTGATCGTCCACGCAACATCCGCAAGCCTATGAAACTCGCATCCTGGCGCGACGGCTCCCGCGACGGCCAGCTCATCGTGGTATCGCGCGACCTTTCCACCGCGCATTTCGCCACCGATGCCGCCCCCACGCTGCAGCGCGCGCTCGACGACTGGAACTTCATCGCCCCGCAGTTGCAAGACCTGTACGACGCGCTCAACGCCGGCCGCGCGCGCCACCCCTTTCCCTTCGATCCGGCGCGCTGCGCGGCGCCGCTGCCGCGCGCCTACATGCGAGCCGAAGCGGCGGCCTGCCCGGGCCAGGCCGGCGACGCGGCGCCGTCGCGAACGCCGCGCAGCGCCCCCGTGCTGCGCCAGGCCGGCAGCGATGATCTGCTGGGGCCGACCGACGACATCGTGTGCGGCGCAGAAGCCTTCGGCATCGATTTCGAGGCCGGCCTGGCCGCGATCACCGGCGACGTCCCGCTGGGCAGCACGGCGGTCGAGGCGGCCGACGCGATCCGGCTGCTGATGCTGGTCAACGGCGTGGCGCTGCGCGAACTGGAAGCGGACGAACGCGCCGCGGGCCAGGGCTTCTTCCTCAGCCGGCCGGCCGCCGCGTTCTCGCCGGTCGCGATCACCCCCGACGAATTGGGCGCGGCCTGGCGCGACGGCAGGGTGCATCTGCCGCTTACCGTGACATGGAACGGCACGCCGGCCGGCCGCCCGCAGGCCGGCGTCGACATGGCCTTCGGTTTCCCCACGCTGATCGCGCAGCTGTGCAAGACACGCAATTGCCGCGCCGGCAGCATCGTCGGCACCGGCCCGGTGTCGAACCGCGACCCCGAGGCCGGCTATGCCAGCATCGCCGAACAGCGCGGCCGCGAGATCGCTGCCGCAGGCAGCGCGCGCACCGGCTTCCTGCAGTACGGCGACCATCTCCGCATCGAGATGCTCGACGCCGGCGGCGCCAGCCTGTTCGGCGCGATCGACCAGGCCGTGCGCGGCCCCGCTTCATCACCCGAACCCGGCCCGGCCGGTCCAAGGACGACGCCATGATTTCCAACCCGGGCAATCCCTTCGGCTTTCCCGGCGCCGCGCCCGACGCCGCCGCCAATCCAGTGCTGCAGAGCCTGGAAATGATGCGGCAGATGTGGGGCAGCCTGACGCCGGCCGCGCCGGTTTCCCCTTCCATGGGGCTGGACGAACTCGACCGCCGCATTACCGACCTGCGCGCCATCGAGAACTGGCTCAATCTGAACCTGACGATGCTGCGCGGCACGATCCAGGGGCTGGAGGTGCAGCGCGCCACGATTTCCACGCTGCGCTCGTTCGCCGAGGCGGTCGGCAATCCCTACGCCAGCCACGACGATGCCGGCGCCGCGGCGGCCAAGGATGCGGCGCCATCGCCGCTGGAAGTCGTGCTTGGGCTCAGGCCGGCCGCGCCGTCGGCGGCCGCCGGGCCGGCTCCTGCCCCGCCCGCAATGCCGGCCGCCGAACCGCCCCGGGCGGAGCCGGCGGCGAATGAGCCCGGCGCATCTTCCGCCGGCGAAGCCGCCGCGCCGCTGCATGGCATGCCCGCGGCCCAGGCCTGGTGGTCGATGCTGCAGGATCAGTTCAACCGCATCGCCGCGGCCACGGCGCAGACCTTGCCCCACCAGGCCGCCGCCGCGCCGGCCGCCCAGGGCGGCGCGGGCCCCGCCAAGCCATCGCCCCGGCCGCGGGCCGGCGCGGCGCGCAAGGCCGCCGGCAAGACCGCGGCCAAGGCCGCCACGCCCACGCCCCCGGCCAAGACGGCGCGCAAGCGCGCGCCCGCCAAGCGCGCCGCACGGGCGCCCAAGAGCGGGGCATGAACGCGCCTGGCCCCGCCGCACGCAGGAAGGTGCTCCGATGAACGATCCCTTCCCCTGGGCCCACGCCACGCATCCCGACTGGCGGATGTCGACCGCGCTGTGCCTGGCGCAGATCGAGCAGGCCTGCCGCCGCGGCGCGGGCGCGCGGGCCACGCTGGGACTGCTGTACCTGACCGACCACTACGCGGACGCGGCGGCCGGGATCCTGGCCACGCTGCGCGAACGCACCGGCGTCACCCACTGGGTGGGCGCGATCGGCGTCGGCATCGTGGCCGGGGCCGCCGAATACATCGACGAACCGGCGATGGCCCTGATGCTGGCCGATTTCGCGCCGGGCGATTTCCAGGTGTTTTCCGGCAAGTCGCCGCCGCCGGCGCGCGACGCGAGGCTGCCCGACGGCCGCCGCGCCGCGTGGACGGCGCTGCTGCACGCGGACGCCTCCACGCCCGACATGGCCGGCATCGTGCGCGACATGGCCGGCAAGCTGGCCGGCGGACGCCTGTTCGGCGGCCTGTCGAGCAGCCGCCATGCGTCCACCCAGATCGCCGACGAGATACTGGCGGGCGGCCTGTCGGGCGTCGTGCTGTCGGAAAACGTGGCGGTGGCCGGCCGCGTGAGCCAGGGCTGCCAGCCGATCGGGCCGGTGCACCGGATCACCGCGGCCCAGGGCCGGCTGCTCAGCAAGCTGGACGACGAACCCGCGCTCGACGTGCTGCTGCATGACATCGGCGCCCCGGACACCTTGTCCGCCCCCGGCATCGTGGACACCCGCCCGCCGCGCGCAATGGCCGGCGAGCCCAACAACGGTCCGCCCGCGGCGCGCGGCGAACGCGCCGCCACCGTGCAGATGCTGCAAGGCACCTTCGTCGGCATCGGCAAGGGCGAGGCTTTCGTCCGCGGCGACTACCTGGTGCGCCCGCTGATCGGCGTCGACGCCCGCCGGCGCGCGCTGGCGCTGGCCGCCGAACTGGACGCCGCCGACCACGTGGCATTCTGCCGCCGCGACCGCCAGGCCGCGCAGGCCGACCTGGTGCGCGCCTGCACCGAACTGCGCGACGCCATCGAACGCGGCCACGGCGGCATGCAGGCGGTGCGCGGCATGGTCTACATCTCCTGCCTGGGCCGCACCGGCACGCTGTTCGGCGGCCCCTCCGCCGAAATGCAGCTGATCCGCAAGCAACTGGGCGAAGTGCCGCTGATCGGCCTGTTCGCCAACGGCGAGATCTGCAACGACAAGCTGTACTGGTACACCGGCGTGCTGGCGGCGTTCCTGTAGCGGCGAACGTCGTGTAGCAGCGGATCCCTGCTGCGGCGCGGTTTCCGCAGCGGCTGCGCACCACGCTTCGCGACGGCGCCTGGCCCTAGTGCTCGCGCGACAGCACCGTGAAGTCTTCTTCCATCGACCGCAGGCGTTCACGCGCGCGGGTGCGCTGGGCGGGCGTCGCGCCGTTGATCAGGTCGGCCGTCATCGCCGCCCAGCCGGCCAGCATGGCCTGGCGCCGCTCGCGCGCGGCCGGATCGGCGGGCGTGTCGAAGTCGGCGAACAGCGCGCGCAGGCTGGCCGCGGTCTGTGCCTGCGGAACCGACGGCGCCGCGTCGACGATGGCCACGAACGTCTGCTGGCGCCGCAGCCGCTGCGCCAGCCGCCCTTGCGGATCGGGGTCGACGCCATCGATCCACTGCCGGATCCGCTCGCGCTGGGCGCGGTCGAGCCTGCCCAGCCAGAACTCGTAGCGGTCGATGGTTTCGTCCAGCCGCCGCTCGCGCAGCCGCGCCAGCGGCCGGTCGACGTTCTCCTTGCGGAAGTCGCGGTTGCTGTCTTCGATCTTGGCGGCCAGGCGCTCGCGCTGTCGCGGGCCGAAGCCGGCGAGCACCGGCGCGAACTCGCTCGCCACCCGGTCGCCCACGCGCAGCAGGCGCTGCGTTACACGCTGTTGCATAGTCAGCACCTCGGCCGCGGTGAGCGGCCGCGGATCGGCCAGGCGGGCGTCGACTTCGCGCAGCATGGCCGCGTACTGCGGCAGCTCCTCGCGCCGGTGCCAGGCCTTGACGCGCCGGACGCCGTCCTTGGCGGCGTCCTCGACGTCGCCGCTCAGCGCGAACCAATCGTTCATGCGAAAGGCGATCACGGTATCGGCATGGTCGTAGCCCAGCCGCAAGCCGCTGCAGCCGGACAGTGCCAGCGCGGCGACAACGATCAGCAACCGACGCAACATATGCTTGTCTCCGCCGTGCCTTACACTGCCACGCTCTGGCAACCATCAATCGATCTGGAGTGGCGCTTCATGCTCAATATCGTGATCCTCGCGGCCGGCATGGGTAAGCGGATGAAATCCGATCTGCCGAAGGTGCTGCACGGCCTGGCCGGCCGGCCGATGCTGACGCACGTGCTGGGCAGCGCGCGCGCCCTCGGCCCGGCACGGCTGGTGATCGTGGTCGGACACGGCGCCGATACCGTGCGCGAACGCTATGCCGCCGAAGGCGATCTCGCCTTCGTGCTGCAGCAACCCCAACTGGGTACTGGACACGCGGTCCAGCAGGCAGTTCCTGAACTGATGGAAACAGGCGGCGACGACGACGTCACGCTGGTGCTGTACGGCGACGTGCCGCTGGTGGCGCCCGGCACGCTGCGCCGGCTGCTGGAGGCGCGCGCCGCGCAGCCCGGCTCGCTGGCGCTGCTGACGGTGGAACTGGACGACGCCACCGGCTACGGGCGCATCGTGCGCAATGCCGACGGCGCCGTGGGCCGGGTGGTCGAGCACAAGGACGCCACCGAGGACGAACGCCGCATCCGCGAGGTCAACACCGGCATCGTGGCCGCCCCCACCGCCGCGCTCAAGCGCTGGCTGGCCGCGCTGCGCAACGATAACGCGCAACAGGAGTACTACCTGACCGACATCGTGGCGATGGCGGCTGCCGAGGGCGCGCCCGTGGTCGCCGCCCAACCCGACCACGTGTGGGAGACGCTGGGGGTCAACAGCCGCGCCCAGCAGGCCGAACTGGAAGGCATCTATCGCGGCGCTCAGGCGGCGCGGCTGATGGAAGACGGCGTGACGCTGGCCGACCCGGCGCGGCTCGACGTGCGCGGCGAACTGCGCTGCGGGCGCGACGTCTTCATCGACGTGGGCTGCGTGTTCGAAGGCAAGGTAGAGCTGGCCGACGGCGTCAGCGTGGGCCCGTACTGCGTGCTGCGCGACGTGCGCGTGGCGCCCGGCGCCCGCATCGACGCCTTCAGCCATCTGCACGAGGCCGAGGTCGGGGCGGATGCGCGCATCGGCCCCTATGCGCGCATCCGCCCCGGCACCCGGCTGGCCGAACGCGCCCACGTGGGCAACTTCGTCGAGATCAAGAACAGCTCGCTGGGCGCGGACGCCAAGGCCAACCACCTGAGCTACGTGGGCGACGCCAGGGTAGGCGCGCGCGTCAACATCGGCGCCGGCACCATCACCTGCAACTACGACGGCGCCAGCAAACACCTCACCGTGATCGAGGACGATGCCTTCATCGGTTCCGACTCGCAACTGGTGGCGCCCGTCACCGTAGGCAAGGGCGCGACGCTGGGCGCGGGCACCACGCTGACCAAGGACGCCCCCGCGGGCCGCTTGACCCTGTCGCGGACCACGCAGACCACGCGCGAAGGCTGGCAGCGGCCGGCCAAGCAAACGCGCTGAAGCCCGCGGGGCGGCCGCCGACGGCCGCCCGCCGCAGGCGCGGCGCAAGGCCGCGAAAGCCGCGCGCGCCGGCCTGCCTTCCCTACAACGGCACGCGCGTGTCGAACTTGCTGCGATGGACCGAGAAGAACGTGCGCACGTTGCGCACGTTGCCGCGCGCGGTGAACGCGCGATGCGCCAGCGCGTGATAGGCCGCCATGTCGGGCACCTGCACCACCAGCACGAAATCCGGCCCGCTCGACACGCGGTAGCACTGCGTGACGGCGGGCTCGTCCGCCATCGCGCGTTCGAAGGCCGACAGATGCTCGGCGCCCTGCGCGTCGAGCGTGATCTCGACGATGCCCGTCAGCCCCGCGCCCACCTTCTCGGGCGACACGATGGCCACCTGTTTCTCGATCACGCCGCGCTCGAACAGCCGGCGCACGCGCCGCAGGCAGGTGGGCGGCGAGACGTGCACGCGCGCGGCCAGTGCCTGGTTGCTCAGGGTGGCGTCCTGCTGCAGAAGCGCGAGAATGCGGCGGTCGACCTCGTCCAGCGCGGCATCGTCCATGAAATATTCCTTTTATCTCCATTCATTCATGAAATTTTATTTCCTGACAATAAGTTTAAGCAATAAATGACCATTCCCAAGCCGTACATTGAACGCTTATTTCACCGCAAACACGTCAGAATGCGTCCACCTGCATTTACCGAGTAGCGAACCATGTGCGGAATCGTCGGCGCCGTCGCCCAGCGCGACATCACCCCCGTCTTGCTGGAAGGCCTCAAGCGCCTGGAATACCGCGGCTACGATTCCTGCGGCGTGGCCGTCCACGCCGACGGCGAATTGCGGCGCACGCGCAGCACCTCGCGCGTGGCCGAACTGGAAGGCCTGATCGCGCGCGACGGCCTTGCCGGCTTCACCGGCATCGCCCACACGCGCTGGGCCACGCACGGCGCCCCCGCCACCAACAACGCCCACCCGCACTTCTCGCCCGACCGCAACGGCCGCCCGCGCATCGCGCTGGTCCACAACGGCATCATCGAGAACTACGAGGAGCTGCGCGCCGAACTGCAGGCCGCCGGCTACGAGTTCGAAAGCCAGACCGATACCGAGGTCATCGCGCACCTGCTCAACCACCTGTACGACGGCGACCTGTTCGCCGCCATGCAGGCCACCATCAAGCGCCTGCAGGGCGCCTATGCGATCGCCGCCTTCTGCCGCGACGAGCCGCACCGCGTGGTGGGCGCGCGCCACGGCTCGCCGCTGATCGTGGGCGTTGGCCAGGGCGAGAACTTCCTGGCCTCCGACGCGCTGGCGCTGACGGGCACCACCAACGAGATCATCTATCTCGAAGAAGGCGACGTGGTCGACCTGCAGCTGTCGCGGGTCTGGATCGTCGATATCGACGGCCGTCCGGCAGAACGCGAAGTCCGTACCGTGGTGGCCTACACGGCGGCGGCCGAACTCGGCCCCTACCGCCACTACATGCAGAAGGAAATCTTCGAGCAGCCGCGCGCCATCGGCGACACGCTGCAAGGCATCGAAGGCGCCGATCCGGGACTGTTCGGCCAGGGCGCCGACGCGATCTTCGACGGCGTCGACTCGCTGCTGATCCTGGCCTGCGGCACCAGCTACTACGCCGGGCTCACCGCCAAGTACTGGATCGAGGCGCTGGCCGGCATCCCGGTCAACGTCGAGATCGCCAGCGAATACCGCTACCGCGTCAGCGTGCCCAATTCGCGCCACCTGGTGGTCACGATCAGCCAGTCCGGCGAGACGGCCGACACCCTGGCCGCGCTCAAGCACGCGCAAAGCCAGGGCATGCGCAACACGCTCACCATCTGCAACGTGGCCACCAGCGCGATGGTGCGCGAATGCCGGCTGAACTTCCTGACCCATGCCGGCGTGGAAATCGGCGTGGCCTCCACCAAGGCCTTCACCACCCAGCTGGTGGGCCTGTTCCTGCTGGCGCTGACGCTGGCCAAGCTCAAGGGCCGCCTCAACGCCGAGCAGGAGGCCGACCACATCCGCGCGCTGCGCCACCTGCCCGTGGCCATCCAGTCGGTGCTGGCGCTGGAGCCGCAGATCATGTCGTGGGCCGACGAATTCGTGCGCAAGGAAAACGCGCTGTTCCTCGGCCGCGGCATGCACTATCCGATCGCGCTCGAAGGCGCGCTCAAGCTCAAGGAAATCAGCTACATCCACGCCGAGGCCTATCCGGCCGGCGAACTCAAGCATGGTCCGCTGGCGCTGGTGACCGAGCAGATGCCGGTGGTGACGGTGGCGCCGCAGGACTCGCTGATCAAGAAGCTGCAATCCAATATGCAGGAAGTGCGCGCCCGCGGCGGCCATCTGTACGTATTCGCCGACGCCGGCAGCAACATCCGCAACGAGCCCGGCGTGCACGTGATCCGCATGCCCGAGCACTACGGCATGCTGTCGCCCATCCTGCACGTGGTGCCGATGCAGCTGCTGGCTTATCACACCGCGTGCGCGCGCGGTACCGATGTCGACAAGCCGCGCAACCTGGCCAAGAGCGTGACGGTGGAATAGCGGCGGCGACGCCTCACTTCCCCGGCCGTCCCTCGCGCATCCCCGGCGCGTTGCCGTCCTCGGTAAAGCCCGCGGTGCGGTCCGGATCGGCCGGGTCGTCGCGATCGCCGCCGGGCGCGCCGGCGCCCCGGCCGTCGGGCCGCATGCGGGTGAAATCTTCGGCGCCCGGCAGTGTGCCGGTGCGCGCCTCCTGCTCCTCTGCGGCCGTGCCCCGGTCGAACAGGGTTTCGGTATCGCCGGCGCGGGGCGGATGGTCCATGTCGGGGCGGCGCTCCTCCTGGTCCGACATGTGGCGCGGACGCGGCGCGGCGGCATTGGTATCGGGCACATTCTTCATGGCGTTCTCCTGCTGTTCCTTCGGAAGAAGGCCCGAGCCCAGCATCTTCCGTGCCGTCTCCCGGGCACGAAAAATGCGCAGGCTCCGTCCCCTTTCCGATGGCCGAACGCATGAATCCACACTCCGACGCAGGCGACGGGTCCGACCGTCTGGGCGCCGCCAACAGGCGCCGCGTGCTGCGCGCCCTGCACGCCGCCTTCGGCCTGTCCCACCTGCGCGAGGGCCAGGAAGCCGTGATCGCCCGCGTACTGGCCGGCCGGCCCACCATCGCGGTAATGCCCACCGGCGCCGGCAAATCGCTGTGCTACCAGTTGCCCGCCACGCTGCTCAAAGGCCGCACCATCGTCGTCTCGCCCCTGATCGCGCTGATGAAGGACCAGTGCGACAAACTTCATGAGCTCGGCATCCCGGCCGTGGCGCTGCACAGCATGCTGGACGCGGACCAGCGCCGGGAGGCCGCGGCCAGCGACGCGAAAATCGTCTACGTGACGCCGGAACGGCTGGCCACCCAGGCGCTGCTGCGAAACCTCGCGGCGGGACCGGTGGACCTGCTGGTGGTGGACGAAGCCCACTGCGTATCCCAATGGGGACACGACTTCCGGCCGGCCTTCCTGGAGATCCGGCGCGCCGCCGACGCGCTGGGCCGGCCGGCGATGCTGGCGCTGACCGCGACGGCCACCGCCGAGGTGCTGGCAGACATCGCCGCGCAATTGGGCATGCCCGAGGCCCGCGTGATCAACACCGGCGTCTACCGGCCGAACCTGCGCTACCGCGTGGAACTGATGGCCGACGAAGCCGCCAAGCGCGAGCGCGTGGCGGAACTGGCGGCGCAAACGCCGGGCTGCGGCCTGGTGTACTGCGCCACCGTCGCCGCGACCGAAGCGATCCACCGCCTGCTGCTGGATGCCGGCGAATCCGCCGCGTGCTACCACGGCCGCATGCGGGCCGCGGCGCGCCGCGACGCGCAAGAGGCCTTCATGCGCGGCGAACGGCGCGTGATGGTGGCCACCAATGCCTTCGGTCTGGGGATCGACAAACCCGACATCCGCTTCGTCGCGCATTACCAGCTTCCCGCCGGGCTGGACGCCTACTACCAGGAATCGGGCCGCGCCGGCCGCGACGGCGACGAGGCCGAATGCACGCTGCTGTACCACGAGGGCGACCAGTCGCTGCAGCATTTCTTCATGGGCGGCCGCTATCCCTCGTTCGACGACGTCGACGCGCTGTACCGCGCGCTGTCGAAGCAGCCGCCGTCCGGCGGCTGGTCGGCCCGCACGCTGTGCGCCGCGGTGGAACGGCCGCGCGGCAAACTGCAGGTGGCGCTGAGCCTGCTGCGCGATGGCGGCATCGTCGGCGCCGATCGCCAGGGCCGCCTGCGCCTGCGGCGCACCGGCGTGGACGAAAGCGAACTGCGCGCCCTGCCCTTCAGGTACCAGGAAAAGCGCCAGCGCGACCGCCAGGCGCTGGAAGAAATCGTTGCCTACGCCCATGCCGGCAGCTGCCGCTGGCAGGCGCTGCTGCGGCATTTCGGCGAGACGCCGGCGGCGCCCTGCGGCCGCTGCGACAACTGCCTGCGCATCGCCGAAATGGCGCAGCGGGATGCCTTGCGGGCCGCCGGCGGCGAGCGGCCGGCCTGGACCGCGCCGCCGCCCCCCGCAGTGCGGTTCGCGCCCGGCGATCGCGTGCGGGTGCGCCGCTACGGCATCGGCACCGTGACGCAGGCCGACGCGCTGGCCGTCACGGTGGCGTTCGGCAGCGGCGAACCGCGCGAATTCCTGGCGAACCGCGTCCGGGCCGCATGAAGGAGACGAGCCATGACGGAAAAACCGCTGGTCAGAAAAGGACAATGGCAAGGCCGCCTGTCGCGCGACGCGTTCCGCGAGCGGTTCAGGCGCCGCTTCTACGATCCGGCCTTCGACGCCGAACGCGCCGCCATCGACCGCCTGGAAGAAATCGCCTGGCAGGCCTACCAGCAAGGCCGCAAGGCGCCGCGCACCGAGCCCGCCGGCGAAGGCTACGCCGACCCTGACTACGCGCTATCGGTGGAGTGGAAAGCGGCACGGGCCCGCCTGGAGGCGGCGCAGGCGCGCCAGCGCGATCCGGCCGCGCCGTCGCGCATCCTGGTCATCGCGGGCGCCGCCCGCAACGACGGCAGCTGTCCGGGCGAAGTCTCCAAGACCTGGCGCCTGGCCCGGCTGCTGTGCGAGGACATCGCCGCCGACGGCATGCAGCCCGACCTGCTCGACCTCAGCGACCTGACCTCCGGCTACCAGCGCATCATCCATCCCTGCAAGGGCTGCGTGTCGACCGCGATGCCGCTGTGCCACTGGCCGTGCAGCTGTTATCCGAACCATTCGCTCGGCCAGGACAACGACTGGATGAACGAGATCTACGAACGATGGGCCGCGGCGCACGGCGTGATCATCGTCGCGCCGGTCTACTGGTACCAATCCCCCAGCCCGCTGAAACTGATGATGGACCGCCTGGTATGCGCCGACGGCGGCAACCCCGACCCCACCTCGACCTCGGGCAAGGACGCGGCCAAGGCCAAGGCGCTCGAGCTGGCCGGCTGGCCCTACCCCAAGCACCTGGCCGGCCGGGCCTACGGGCTGGTGGTGCACGGCGACGTGGCAGGCATCGAGGGCACGCGGCGCGCATTGAGCGACTGGCTGGACTGGATGGGCCTGATCGACGCCGGCAGCGGCGCGCGGCTGGACCGCTTCATCGGCTACTACCAGCCCTATGCCACCAGCCACGACGAGCTTGACCGCGACGCCGCCGTGCAGGAGGAAACGCGCAACGTCGGCCGCGCGCTGCGGCGCGCGGTGGGCCAATTGCGGGCCGGTCGGCTGTCCGCCCCGGACCGCGGCCTGCGCTCGCCGCGGCCGAAATGAGCCCCGGGCGCCACGGCACGGCACTACAATCGCAGCCGCAGCGTGCGCCCCGCGCTCTTTTCCAACAGCCGGCACGATACGAGATGAACGGCAACCGATCCGCGCTATCCAACCTGAGGAGCTTCATCATCCGCCATCGGGTCAGCATCCAGGACTTCTCCCTGCTCGCGGTCGCGCTCTGCGTGGCGGCCTACATCTTCTTCGAGGTGGACGTCTTCGAGAACGAAGCCACCGCCACGCCGCGCGCCGAACTCATCGAGCTGGACGAGACGCTGCTGCTGGGCGGCCTGTTCGCGGCCGGCCTGCTGGTGTTCTCGGTACGGCGCTACCGTGACCAGAAGCGCGAGAACGCGCGCCGCACCGCGGCCGAGCGCCGGATCCGCGAACTGGCCTTCCAGGATCCGCTCACCGGCCTGGCCAACCGGCGGCAGCTCGAAGACACGCTGGCCGCGGCCATCGCCGCGCCGCCGGCGGCCGGCGCCATGCACTGCCTGCTGCTGCTCGATCTCAACGGTTTCAAGCAGGTCAACGACGTCCACGGCCATGCCGTGGGCGACGAGGTGCTGATCGAAGTGGCGCGGCGGCTGGTGCTGGCCGTGCGCGAAGGCGACCTGGTCGCGCGGCTGGGCGGCGACGAATTCGCCATCGTCGCGCAGCACCTGGTGGGCCCGGAGGCCGCCACCAATATCGCGCTGCGCATCAGGCAGGAGCTGGCCGCGCCGGTGGCGGCGGGCACCGGCATGCACCAGATCTCGGCCGGCATCGGCATGGCCCGCATCCCGCAAGACGCCGACACCCGCGACGAGGCGATGCGCAAGGCCGACGTGGCGCTGTACCGCGCCAAGGCCGAACGGCGCACCGCGCTGCGCTTCTTCGAAGAAGAGATGGACCGCCTGGTGCAGGAGCGGGCCCGGATGGAACGCGCCTTCCGCGCCGCGGTGGCGGCCGGCGCCATCGAGCCGGTGTATCAGCCCTCGGTCGACCTGCGCAGCCGGCAGGTGGTGGGCTTCGAGGCCAGGCCGCGCTGGATCGACGCCGAGCTGGGTCCGGTGCCGCCCGAGCGCTTCCTGCCGATCGCCGAGGAAACCGGCCTGATCCACGACCTGGCCACCCAACTGCTGCGCCAGGCCTGCAGCGTCGCGGCGCGCTGGCCGGCCGGCGTGACGCTGTCGATCGACCTGCTGCCGGGCCAATTGGCCGACCGCGACCTGAAGGACCGCATCGTCCGCATCCTGGGCGACACCGGCTTCGATCCGCGCCGCCTGGAGATCGAGATCACCGAGAACACCCTGGTCCATCACCTGGCCGCCGCCCAGCGGGTGCTGGGCTCGTTGCGCGAAATGGGCGTGCGCATTGCCCTGGACAACTTCGGCACCGGCTATTCCAGCCTCTACCACCTGCGCAACTTCAAGCTCGACAAGGTGAAGATAGACCGCAGCTTCATCGAGAGCATGGGCGTGGAACAGGAAAGCGCCGATATCGTCAATGCCCTGGCCGGGCTGGGCCGCGGCCTGGGCCTGACGCTGGCCGCCGAAGGCATCGCCGACCCGGACCAACAGGCCGCGCTGATCGGCAGCGGCTGCGAACAGGGCCAGGGACATCTGTTCAGCGAGCCGATCGAGGCCGCGCGCACGCTGGAACTGGTGGCGCAGCCGGCGGCCGCGCCGGCCTGAGCCGGGCAGTACCTTCCAGGCGCTTTGACCTTTCGGCCGCCCGTCAGGCGGGGGCCGTGGCCTTCATGGACGGCCGCTGCGAAAACGCCTCGTAGAATGCCGCCGCGCCGGGCCGCCCGCAGCGCCAGTCTTCGCCCGCGAACCTGAAATCGAGATAGCCGAGCGCGCACGCCACAGCGATCCGTTCGACCGTGGCCGGGCCCTGCAGTGCGGCGGCATCGGCCTCGATGCTATCGAGCGCGGCCCGTACCTTGCCCATCTGTCCATCTATCCATTCCGGCCAGCGCAACGCAACAGGCCGTAGCGCGGTTTCGTAGCGCAGCAATACCGCCGCATCGAGCAGGCCGTCGGCCAGCGCATGCAGGCGAAGTGCCGGCCACCGTTGCGCGCCGGGCGGCATGATCGACGCCGCGCCGGGCAGCTCCGCCAGATATGCCACGATGACACGACTGTCGTACAGCGGCGTGCCGTCGTCCAGTTCCAGAACTGGAACCTTGGCCAGCGGGTTGCGCGCGGCCACCTCCGGGTTGCGCGCCACCGGCGACACCGCCTGTTCCACCAGTTGCAGCCGGCCGGCGATG
Organism: Pigmentiphaga soli; assembly: GCF_039541095.1. Taxonomy (NCBI): domain Bacteria; kingdom Pseudomonadati; phylum Pseudomonadota; class Betaproteobacteria; order Burkholderiales; family Alcaligenaceae; genus Pigmentiphaga; species Pigmentiphaga soli. The sequence continues at coordinate 111,958 of NZ_BAABFO010000002.1, read as the reverse complement.
CCGGCCTCGTGCGCGGCCACGAGCACCTTCCTGGCGAAAGGCGATGCGGGGGTGTAGATGAATTTCACCTGTTGTCTCCTCGATGCGCCGCCGGCGGCGGCCGGCCGCCATTGTCCGTTGCTGGCCGCCGCCTGGCAACGCAGGCGAGAACGGAAAGCCGCGTATCGACGGCCATAGGTTTTACATATGCCTAATCTCGGAAAACGGTATTTTTCATCTGGACGGCCACGGCGCATGCTCTGCGCTGTCGCGACGAGGGCGGGCGCCAGACCCGCAGCGCGACGGCACGGAGGAGACCGCAATGAAAAGACGATCGGCACTGCCGCTCCTGGCGGCACTGTCATGCTGGGGTCCGGCCATGGCGCAGGATTACCCGACCCACGCGCTGCGCATCATCGTGCCGTTCGCGCCGGGCGGATCCAACGACGTGGTGATGCGCCTGCTGGCGCCGAGGCTGGCCGAGCAGCTCGGCCAGCCCGTGGTGATCGAAAACCGCCCCGGGGGCGGCTCGACGATAGGCATGGACGTGGTCGCCAAGTCGCCGCCCGACGGCTACACGCTGGGCGTGGCCAACATCTCGTTCGGCTCCAACCCATTCGTCATGGCCAAGATGCCGTTCGACGCCAGGAAAGATTTCGTGCCGGTGGGCCTGGTAGCGCTGGTGCCGTTGGTGGTGGTGGTCAATCCGTCGGTGCCGGCACGCTCCGTTTCCGAGCTGATCGACTACGCCAAGGCGCATCCCGACGCCATCAACTACGGCTCGGCCGGCAACGCCAGCGGCCCGCACCTGGCCACCGCGCTGTTCAACTACCAGACCGGCACGAAGATGACGCACATTTCGTACAAAAGCGGGGGCGAGGCGGTGGCCTCGCTGTTGGGCGGCGTCACCACGGTGCTATTCGCCACCATCGCGTCGTCGGTGCAGCAGATCAAGTCCGGCCGCATCATCCCGTTGGCGGTGACCACGCTGCAGCGCGACCCGAGCCTGCCCGACGTGCCGACCGTATCGGAAGCCGGCGTGCCCGGTTTCTCGGTGTCGGACTGGGTCGGCATCGTGGCGCCTGCCGGCACGCCCGGCGCCATCGTGACCAAGGTCAACGAGGCGCTGGCCAGGACGCTGGCCAAGCCCGAGGTGCGGGCCAGCCTGGCCAAGGTCGGCACTCAGCCGGTGGGGGGTACGCCCGCCGAACTGGACGACTTCATCAACAAAGAGCTCGCCACCTGGTCGAAAGTCGTCAAGGCGGCGGGCATCCACATCGACTGACCGATCGGAAGCAAAGCGATGACCCACACCATCGGCATGCTCATCCCAGCCACCAACACCGCGGTCGAGATAGACGTCAACCGGGTGCTGCCAAAGAACTACCAGGTCCACGTCGGCCGGCTGCGGGCCAGTTCGGTCGACGAGGCGGGCTGGCACGAGCACGACGCCGACATCGACTACCAGGCGCAGTTGCTGGGAACCATCAAACCGGCCGTCATCATCCTGCTGCAGACGGCCAGCAGCTTCTACGGTCCGCCCGGCTACGACGCCGAGGTGGTCCGCCGCATCGCCCGCATCTCGGGGGCGCCTGCCGGCACCACGGCCCACGCGATCGGCCGCGCGATGAAGGCGCTGGGCGCGCGCAAGGTGGCCATGCTGTCGCCGTACAACGCCGACCTGGTAGCGCGTGGCCGGCGCTATTTCGAAACCGTGCACGGGCTCGAATTCCTGGCCGTCGATTCATTCGACATGACCGATCCGATGGCCATCACCCGCCTCGGCACCGAGCCGGCCGAGGCCGCGCTGGAACGCTTGGCGCGACAGGCGCCCGACGCCATCATATTGGCCGGCGGCGCCTACCACGTGATGGACCAGGTCGACCGCTGGGAGCGCCGCTTCGGCATACCCATCGTCACCACCAACCAGGCCGCCATGTGGGCTGCGGTGCAGGCGGTAGGCGGCGCGGAACGCATCGCGGGCTACGGCCGGCTGCTGGCCTACATGCCCAGAGGCTGAAGCGCGCGCATCCCACGACCAGAACATTCAGGACGGGAAGAGCAGGCAATGAACAAAGACACGCAGTCCGGCCAGGCGTCCTTCATCGCACAGATGGTCGGCCTGCCCTGGCGGGAATTCCCCGGGCACTTCGGCGGCGCGCTGTCGAAGATGCTGGTCGGGCCGGAGATCGGCGGCTCGGCGCGCATCGACTTCCGCATCTCGCGCTACGCGCCGGCGGCCTACGTCGAAGAACACGCGCACAAGGTGCAAGAACAGATCTACTACATACTCGAAGGAGAGGGTTTGCTCACGCTGGATGACGACAGCCGCATCATGCGGCCGCACGACTACGTCTACGTCCGGCCGGGATGCCGGCACGGCCTGGCCAACACCGGACTGTCGGGCCTCGTGTTCCTGGTCATCACGACACCGGCCAGCGACGAGGAGGCGCCGTGATGGTCAGCAGCGCCCAGGTACACGGCGCCGGCCGGCCGCCCGGCACCGCGACGCAGCCCGGCCAGCTGGTCGACGGCGAATGGATCGAAGGCGCCGGCGAGCCGCTGGCGGTGCGCGACAAATACTCGCTCGAACCTTTCGCATGGATCGGCACGGCCGACGCCGCCCAAGTCCGCCACTGCGTGGAGACGGCGCACGCCGCGTTCCGTCGCGGCGCGCCCGGCGCGTTCGAACGCGGCGTCGTGCTCGACCGTGCCGCCGCACTGGTGGAAACGCGCGCGGAAGACTTCGTCGAGGCGATGCGGCGCGAGGCCGGCTTCCCGCGCCAGGACGCGCTGGGCGAGGTCCGGCGCTGCATCCAGACGCTGCGGCTGTCGGCCGAGGAAGCGCGGCGCATCGCCGGCGATATCGTGCCAGTCGACGGCGCGCCGCAGCAGGCCGGCCGGCTGGCCTTCACGCTACGCGTGCCGCTGGGCGTAGTGGTGGCGATCACGCCGTTCAACTCGCCGCTCAATACCGTGGCCCACAAGATCGCGCCGGCCTTCGCCGCCGGCAATGCCGCCATCCTCAAGCCCTCGCCCCATACGCCGTTCACCGCCTGCCTGCTGGCGCGCGCGCTGGCCGACGCCGGCATGCCGCGCGGCCTGCTATCGGTACTGCAGGGCGGCGCCGAGGTCGTCCAGCGCCTGCTACAGGACGAACGCGTGCGTTTCATCGCCTTCACCGGAAGCACCGAGGCGGGCCGGACGATCCAGCAGGCCGCCGGCCTGCGGCGCACGCAGATGGAACTCGGCTCGATCGCCTGCACCATCGTGTGCGCCGACGCCAACCTCGACCACGCGCTGCCGCGCATCGTGGGCGCGGCCTATCGCAAGGCGGGCCAGGTCTGCACTTCCATCCAGCTGCTGCTGGTGCACCGCTCGCGCATGGCGGAGGTCGAAGACCGGCTGGCCGGTGCGGTGCGCGGACTGGCCTACGGCGACCCGGCCGACCCCGGCACGGTGGTCGGCCCCGTCATCAGCGAAGCATCGGCCGTGCGCATCGAAGCCTGGATCGACGAAGCCATCGGCCGCGGCGCGCGCCGCCTGGCCGGCGGCCGCCGCAGCGGAGCCGTGATCGCGCCTACCTTGTTGGCCGACGTCGACGACGGCATGAAGGTCAGCTGCGCCGAGATCTTCGGGCCGGTCATGTGCCTGCTGCCCTTCGATCGCCTGGAAGATGCCATCGGCCGCATCAACGCCACGCCCTACGGGCTGGCCGCCGGCATTTTCACCAACCGGCTCGACGAAGCGCTGGGCGCCGCGCGCCGGCTGGAAGTGGGCGGCGTGCACGTCAACGACACGTCGAGCTCGCGGGTCGACATGATGCCCTACGGCGGCAGCAAGGACAGCGGCTTCGGCCGCGAGGGCCCGCGCTACGCCATCCACGAGATGACCGAAGAACGCGTCGTGTCGTTCACCTGCGTCTGAAGAAGGAATCGCGAAATGTCCAAGATGAAAGGCGGCGAGCTCATCGCCGAGTACCTGGTCCGGGAAAAAGTACCGTACGTGTTCGGCATCTGCGGCCACGGCAACGTAGGCATCCTCGACGCGCTCTACGAGGTGCGCGACAAGGTCAGGCTGGTGTCGCCGCGCCACGAGCAGTGCGCGGGCCACATGGCCGACGCCTACTTCCGGGTCAAGCACCGGCCAGTGGCGACACTGTCGTCTACCGGGCCGGGATCGGCCAATATGGTGATGTCGCTGGCCACCGCGCTGTCGGATTCCTCGGCCTTCCTGGCCATTACCGCCAACGTGCCGACCTCGCAGGCCAATCGCGCGCCGTTCCAGGAGCTGTACAAGCACAACCAGTCCGACTTCCCGTCGGTGCTGCGGCCGGTGGTCAAGCGCAGCTTCCAGCCCTCGCGGGTCGACATGCTGCCGCTGGCGCTGCGCCAGGCCTTCGACACCATGACCACAGGCCGCCCCGGCCCGGTCAATCTCGATATTCCATACAACGTGTTCCAGGAAGAGGCCGACGTCGAAGTGCCGCCGCCGGCGCACCGCCACGGCACGCACCGGCCCGGCGCCTCGGAGGCCGACGTGGCGGCCTCGCTCGACCTGCTGGAGCAGTCGGCGCGGCCGGTGTTCTTCATCGGCCAGGGCGCCACGCTGGCCGAGGCCGGCCCCGAGATCACCGCCCTGTCGCAGCGGCTCGGCATCCCGGTCATCACCTCGCCCAACGGCATGGGCTGCGTGCCGGCCGACGATGCGCTTACGCTCGGCTTCATCGGCCGCAACGGCGCCTATCCGGCCAACCAGGCCGGCCGCCATGCGGATCTGGTCATCACGATCGGCACCCGCTTCGACGATCGCTCCTCCTCTACCTGGCATCCCGGCTATTCGTGGAACTTTCCCAAGACCCGCCTGCTGCACGTCGACATCGATCCTCAGGAACTGGGCCGCAACTATCCGCCCACGCTGGGCATCATCGCCGACGCCAAGGTCTACGCCGGGCAGCTGCTGGCTGCGCTGGACGGCCGGCCCGGGCTGGATGCTTCCCGCTTCGGCGCCTGGCGCGAGCAGGTGGCCGGCTGGCGGGCCGAATGGGAAGCCTACGTGCGGCCGCATTTCAGCGAGACCACCTCGCCGCTGCGGCCGGAATACGTGGTGGGCGCGCTGCAAAGCGCCTTGCCCGACGACGTGATCCTCACCCTCGACTCGGGGGTGCACCACAACTGGTTCATGCAGTTCTGGAAGCCGAAGCGGCCGCAAAGCATGCTCAATAGCTGGGGCTATTCGTCGATGGGTTTCGGCGTGTGCAGCGTGCTGGGCGCACAGCTGGCCGCGCCCGACCGGCCGTGCGTGGCGGTGGTGGGCGACGGCGGCTTCACGATGACGCCCTACGTGCTGTGCACCGCGGTCGAATACGATTTGCCCTGCGTCTGGGTCATCTGGAACAACTTTGCCTGGGCCGCGATCCGCGACATCCAGTACGGCCTGTTCGACGGTCGCGAGTACGGAACCGCCTTCTACCGCGGCCAGGACATGAAACAGCCGTACAACCCTGACTTCGCGGCGCTGGCCCGCGCCTGCGGCGCCGACGGCGTGACCGTCACCCGCAGCGAGGACCTGCGCGGCGCGGTGGAGCAGGCGGTGCGCAACCGCCGGCCTTGCGTGATCGACGTACACGTCGACGCCGAGGTCCGTCCGCCGTCCACCGGCACCTGGCAACTCCCGCCGATTCCGTTCAAGGATCCCGTCTACGGCAAACCCTGGATCGCCTGACAGCGGTGCATCAGACACCCACACAGGAGGAGACACTCATGAAAGCCATCACCGCGGCCGCCCTCGCGCTGGCCGGCCTGTTGCCGTTCACCCCGCCCGCCGGCGCGCAGCCCTATCCGGACAAGCCGATCAGGATCATCGTGCCGTTCGCCCCGGGCGGCTCCACCGACGTCGTCATCCGGCTGCTGGCCCCGCGGCTGACGGAACAGCTGGGCCAATCGGTCGTGGTCGAGAACCGGCCCGGCGGAGGCGCCATCATCGGCATGAACGTAGTGGCGCGCGCGGCGCCCGACGGCTACACGCTGGGCGTGGCCAGCCTGTCGTTCGGCGCCAATCCATTCTTGCACAGCGAGATGCCGTTCGACGCCGAGCGCGATTTCGCGCCGATCAGCCTGGTGGCGCTGGTGCCGATGGTGATGGCGGTCAATCCTTCCGTGCCGGCACATTCGGTGCAGGAGCTGGTGGCGCTGGCCAAGAAGAATCCCGGCCAGATCAACTACGCGTCGGCCGGCACCGGCAGTTCGAATCACCTGGCCACCGAGCTGCTCGCCTATCTGACCGGCTCGAAGATGACGCATGTTCCGTACAAGAGCGGCGGCGAAGCCGTCACCTCGATCGTCGGCGGCCAGACGTCGGTGCTGTTTGCCACCATCCCCTCGGCATTGCAGTACTTCAAGGCGGGCCGGCTGCGCGGCCTCGCCGTCACCAGCGCGCAGCGCGACCCCACGCTGCCCGATATCCCGACCGTGGCCGAGTCCGGCGTGCCGGGCTACGAAGTCAACGATTGGCAGGGCCTGTACGCGCCGGCCGGCACGCCGCCGGCGGTGGTGGCGCGCGTGCACCAGGCGCTGACGGCCGCGCTGGCGCAGCCCGGGGTCAAGGAAGGCATCGAGAGGGTCGGGGCGCATCCGGTCGGCAGCACGCCGGAAGAGCTGTCGGCCTATCTCAAGAACCAGCTGGCGACCTGGTCCAAGGTCATCAAGGCCGCCAACATCCGCATCGACTGAAACAGCGACACATCCCGCCACCGCGCGTGGCGCAAGGAACGACGATCATGAGTTTCGAGAAACGCATAGGCCTGCTGGTGCCCTCGTCCAACACCTCGGTCGAGGCCGAATTCCACCGGCTGCTGCCGGCGGGCGTCACCCAGCACGTGGCGCGGCTGTTCATCGCCCGCGTCGAGCCCGATTCGATCGAACGGATGGTCGAGACGCTGGAGGCGCAGTCGCGCCTGCTGGCCTCGGCTGACGTCGACCTCATCATGCTATGCGCCACCGCGCCCAGCTTCCTGAAGGGCCAGGGCTACGACCGCGAAATCGGCAAACGCATCGAAGACGCCACCGGCAAGCCGGCCACCACCACCTCGACCGCGCTGCTCGACGCACTGCGCGCGCTGGGCATCCAGCGGCTCGCGCTCGGCTCTGCCTTCACTCCCACCGTCAACGGCATCTGCGCCGGCTTCCTCGAGGCCAACGGACACCGGGTGGTGGCGCAGGACGGCCTGAACAAGCTCGACAACCTGGAGATCGGCCGGCTCGACGTCGAAACCGCCTTCGATCTCGGCACCCGGATCGACCGCGACGACGCACAGGCCATCGTGCTGGCCTGCACCAACTGGCGCACCATCGACGTCATCGACCGGCTCGAACAGCGCCTGAACAAACCGGTGCTGACCACCACTCAGGTCAGCGCCTGGCATGCGCTGCGCAAGCTGGGCTATGGCGGCAGCATTGCCGGCTACGGCACGCTGCTGCGCGACCACCTGGCGCCGCAGGCGGCCTGACGGCCGCCCGCTTCGTCGCACCGCTGACCACGATGGCGGCCGGCCGCCACGGCCCGGCCGCAGGACCTTACGCGTCCTCAACCCTACGGAGACGACATCATGAACCTTCCCCGCCTTGGCCTGCCCGGCCGGCGGCGGCTGCTTGCGGCCGCCGCCGGCGCCGCCGCCCTGGCCGCGCCCGTCGCGCACGCGCAATCCAGCTACCCCGTCCGCTCGATCAGGATGATCGTGCCCTATTCGATCGGCGGCGCCTCCGGCGTCCTGGGCCAGGGTGTGGCCGAGAAAATGACCGCCCTGCTCGGGCAATCGGTATATGTCGAAGAGCGCACCGGCGCCAACGGCATCCTGGGCGCGCAGGCGGCCGCCACCGCGACGCCCGACGGCTACACCATCGTGCTGCTGAACGATGGCACGGCGGCCCTGAACCAGGCGCTGTACCCGAAGCTGCCGTACGACATGCAGAAGGATTTCGTGCCATTGAGCTACGGCGGCGACGTCCGCATGGTGCTGATCGTCAACCCCTCGGTACCTGCCAGGAACGTGGCCGAACTGCTCAAGATCGCCCGCGGCAAGCATGGCGACATGAACTACGCCTCGGGCGGCGCCGGCAGCGTGCAGCAGATCCTGATGGAGATATTCATGGACGCCACCGGCACGCGCTTCACCCACGTGCCGTACAAGGGCGTCATCCCGGCGGTGTCGGCGGTGGCCGGCGGCCAGGTACCGGTCATGTTCGCCGGGCTGGCCGGCGCGCTGCCGCTGATCCAGGCCGGACGTGTGCGGGCGTTGGCCGTCACCAGCGCCGATCGCCAGGACTCTTTGGCCGACGTGCCAACCTTGAGCGAGGAAGGCGTGGCCGGCTTTCCCACCGAGCCGTGGAACGCGTTCTTCGCGCCCGCCGGCACGCCGCCCGAAATCGTCAAGCGCCTGAACTGGGCGCTGACGCAGGCCCTGAACGCGCCCGATGTGCGCGAGAAGCTGAAGCTCTCGCTAGGCGTGCGCCCCAGCACGCCGGAAGAACTGAAGAAGATCGTCGACCGCGACATCGCGCGCTACGGCGCGCTGGTGCGCAAGGTCGGCATCCGGCTGGACTGAGCGCGGCGCCTGCGCTCAGGCGACGGCCGCCGCGCCGACCGGATCGATGCCCGGCCACTCGCCCGACTCGACCAGGCGGGCGGCCACGGTCTTCAATTCCTCGCTGACCAGCGCGGCCGCCGGCGATAGCATGTCGGGCGCAATCGTGTACAGGTAGTTGCGCCGGTCTATTCGGGCATCCGAGATTGACAGCGCGCGCCAGGTCCGGCCGCGCTGCCCCTCCAGCGACATGACCGAAATGGGTTTGATGCTGGCCCCCATGCCGTCGTACACACAACCCATCAGCAACGACAGCGAGTCGATCTCGGCCACGATGTGCGGCGACAAATTGCGTTGGTCGAACTCGGCATTGATCCGCCGCCGCAGCCCGTGCATGCCGGTGGGCAGAATCAGCGGCAGCGCTGCCGCCTCGGCCAGGGTGATACTGGTGCGCCCGGGCGCCACCAGTGTGGTGTGGCCCGGCAGGATCACGAACAATTCCTCTTCGAACAGCGGCACGGCATCGAGGTCCGGAATCGCATCGCGGCTGAACAGGATGGCCAGATCCAATTGCTTGAGCCTCATCATCTGGCACAGATGGCCGCTCATGCCCTCCACCACGTTGAGCAGAATGCTGGGGTAATGCTCGCGCACCTGCTTCACCAGCGGCAGTCCGAGCGTCAGGATGGTGGTGGCCGGCAGGCCGACGGTTACCATGCCGCGCACCGTGCCCGAATCCTGCCGCGCGATCGACAGCGCCTGGTCCACCTGCCGCAGCATGAAACGCGCGTGGTGATACAGCGCCAGGCCGTTCTGGGTCGGAACCACGCCTTTGGAAGAGCGGGTCAGCAGCGGCTTGCCCACCTCTTCTTCCAGCTTGGTCAACTGCTGGCTAAGCGCCGGCTGGGCCACGAACAGCTGCCGGGAAGCTTTCGACACGCTTTCGCTTTCGACGATCTGTACGAAATACCGAAGTTGGCGGATGTCCATGTGCTCCTCCGTGAAAACCCGGTGCCGGCGCGGCCGAGACGCGGCGCCGCTTCGGGCTTTTTCCGCGCATTGTGCCACCGGCGGGCAAGGCGCCGGAAGGCGAATACCCAAATCGTGGTATTGCCGGGCCTGGGGGGCGCCGGTAGGCTCACCCGCATCGTCCGCCGCCGAACCGAGAAGGAGATCCCCAGCCATGAGAAGCCCCGCCCCGAGGCCGCGGCTGCGAGCCCTGTCCGCCGCCGCGACCCTGCTGACGCTGGCGGCCTGCCACAGCGATTCCGGCACCAGCTCATCCGCTCCGCCGCCGGTGGCGCAGAAACCCAACATCCTGTTCATCGTGCTCGACGACTTCGGCGTCGACCAGCTCACGGCCTACGGCTACGGCGGCGCGGCCCCGGCCCGCACGCCCAACCTGAGCGCCATCGCCAGGGCCGGCCTGCTGTTCCGCAACGCCTGGGCCATGCCGACCTGCACGCCCACGCGGGCCACCTTCTTCACGGGGCGTTACCCGTCCAGCACCAACGTCCTGAACGCGGTGGTGTCCAGCGACCTCGCCAACTCGGAAATCTCGCCGTACGAGGTGACCGTGCCCAAGATGCTGAAAACCCAGGGCTACGTCAGCGCGCTGATCGGCAAGATGCACCTCACGGGCTCGGACCTGGACGGTTCGCGCAATCTGCCCTACGGCTGGCAGACCATGTGGAAGCTGGGCTTCGATCACTTCGACGGCTACCTCGACGGCGCGCCGTACCCGGTCGATACGCGCGCCGGCCTGTCCACCTTCGGCAGCGACGTGGCGGATGGCCCCTACAAGTGCGGCTTCGTGCCGCGCGCCCAATTCACCGGCGGGGCCGACTCGGGCGCCTGCTACCAGGCCACCGGCAGTTGCGAAAACCTCGCCGTGGGCAGCGACGGCACCGCCCCGGGCCGCAGCTGCATGGAGCGCGGCGGCATTTTCGATCCCGGCCAGAGCTGCCAGAGCAGCGTCCCCTCTTACATCGACTTCACTGCGCAGAACGGCTATTACACCGGCGAATTCATCGTCAGCGAAGCCGACGGCAGCGCCGTGAAGGTCACGGCCAGCGACCCCGCCGGCCGCGGCTACCGCACCACGATGGAAACCGACCGCGCCATCGCCTGGGCCAAACAGCAGGGCGGCGACAAGCCCTGGATGCTGACGCTGGGCTACTCGGCCATCCACGCGCCGCTGCAACTGCCGCCCAAATCGTTGATCGCGGACGACACGCTGGGTCGCAACGACCCCTTCGTCTGCTTCCCCGGCAGCGACGCCGAAGGCGCGCCCGCGGGCCAGCTCTCCGGAGTGGTCGATCCGCGCCTCATCACGAACCTGATGACCGAGGCGATGGACAAGGAGATCGGCCGCCTGCTGGTGGAACTGGGCCTGGCCAGCTGGAACGACGACGGCACGCTGAACTACCAGCCCGAAAAGACCAACACCGTGGTGGTGGTGATGGGCGACAACGGCACCTACGTGAACAGCGTCAAGCTCACCGCGCCGGGCCAGTTCGACGCCGCCCGCTCCAAGGGCTCGCCCTACCAGACCGGCGTGTGGGTGCCGCTGCTGGTGGCCGGGCCGATGGTCAAAGAGCCGGGCCGCGAAGTGCCGCACATGGTCAACGCCGCCGACCTGTACCAGCTGTTCGGCGAACTCGCCGGGGCCGACGTGGCCGCCAGCGTGCCCGCCGACCGGCCGATCGACGGTCAGCCCATGCTGGCCTACCTGACCGACCCCGGCCAGGCCGGCATCCGCGCCACCAACTTCACCGAAGTGGGCATGAATTTCACCAATCCGCAGGCGACCAGCACGCCGTTTCCCTGCGTGATCGAGGCGGCCGACACCTGCCTGGTGTTCTTCCCGGACAAGGCGCTTTGCGACGACCAGAGCGGCGTCTGGTACGGCCCGGGCTCCACCGTGGCCGGCGTGCCCGCGCCCAACGGGTACAGCAACTGCGCCCAGGTGTCGTCGTTCCGCGTCGCCAACGGCCAGGACGCCGTCAAGGTCTACCCGCGCGCGCAGAAGGCGGTGAGCGACGGCACCTACAAGCTGGTGCGCGTCGACCGGCAAAACTGCCCGGTGGACACCAGCGACATCGACAGCGCCCAGTGCAGCGGCTACGCGCTTACCGACGAGTTCTACAAGATCGACACCGCCACGCCCAATCCCACGCTCGACCGCGACGTGGGCTCCTCGCAGGCCTCGCCGCCCATCGCCACGGCCACGTCCACCGACGGCAACGCCCCCGTCATCACGGGCCTGAACGGCGAGCAGCAAGAGGCGTACGACCGGCTCAAGGCCGAACTGGACAAGCGGGACGAGGTGGCCAGCTACAACCAGAACTACGACAGCGTCAATTGCCCGGGCGACGGCAACCGGGATTTCGTGGTCGATCAGCAAGACCTGGACAACTGGACCGAGCTGAGCCGGCTCAACGGCGGCCAGTCGAGCTGGTACGACTTCAACCACGACGGCAAGACCGACGCGGCCGACCAGGCGATCATCCAGCAGAACCTCGGCAGGCGCTGCACGCCGCCGGCGTCCTGAACAATCCGGATTTCATGGGGCAGCTTTTTTTTCGCGGTGGCAGGGAATAATCGGGCATGGCGGTACGTCCATACCTTGCCGTGTCCCCTACCGTGAAGGAGTTGCCATCATGAACGTCCGATTCGCCGCCGCGGCGCTGTCCGCCGCCCTGTTCTGCGCCGCCGCCCAGGCCCAGGCGCCCGTCAAGACCCAGGACGGCCTGCTGGTCGACAGCGCCGGCATGACCCTCTACACCTTCGACCGCGACAGCGGCGGCAAGAGCGCCTGCAACGGCGCCTGCGTCAAGCTGTGGCCGCCCGTCATGGCCACCGCCGCCGACAAGCCGTCCGGCGACTACACCGTCATTGCCCGCGACGACGGCGGCAAGCAATGGGCGTACAAGGGCAAGCCGCTGTACCGCTACGCCAGCGATGCCAAGCCGGGCGACCGCGGCGGCGACAACTTCAAGGAGGTGTGGCACGTCGTCAAGCCCTGACCGCCGCCCGCCATGCGCGCCAGCGACGAAACCGAGCTTCTGGCCTGCATTCCCAGCCTGCGCCGCTATGCGCGCGGCCTGACGGGCGATCCGCACCGCGCCGACGACCTGGTGCAGGACACGCTCGAGCGCGCCTGGCGCCGCTTCGGGCTATGGCAGCGGCGCGGCGAATTGCGCGCATGGCTGTTCGGCATCATGCACAACCAGTTCGTCGACCGGCTGCGCGCCCGGCACAGCCGGCCCGAGGCCGATGCCGGCAGCGACCCGCCCGATGCCGAGGTGCGCGCCACCCAGGCCGACCGCCTGGAGGTGCGCGACCTCGACCGCCTGCTGGCCCGGCTGCCTCCCGACCTGCGCGCCGTGCTGCTGCTGGTGGGCGTGGAGGAATTGAGCTATCGCGAAGCCGCCGCCGTCATGGGCGTGCCGATCGGCACCGTCATGTCGCGGCTGTCGCGCGCGCGCGAACGGCTGGCCGCGCTGATGCAATGAACCCGACCTCCTACGCGCTTCTCGCGCCCCCTCGAGGGGGCGATGCGGGCGGACCGGCGGAGCCGGATCCGCCGCATCCTGGATGGCACCGCCGCAAATTCATGCGCCATGGAAAGCTGAAATGACATGAACGAAAGCGAACCTACGTCTTCCGGCCTTTTCGCCACCGGCGCGCCCATTGCCGAGGCCGACCTGCACGCCTACGCCGACCGCGAATTGCCGCCGGCGCGCCGCGCCGAGGTCGAGGCCTATCTGGCGTCCCACCCCGACGCCCGCCGGCGCATCGAGGCCTGGCAGGCGCAGAAACGCGTGCTGCGCGAATGGCTCGACCCCGTGCTGGACGATCCGCTGCCGCTGCGCTTTCCCTTGCAGCCGGCGCGCCGGCCGTGGCCGTGGCCGCAGCCGTGGCGCAGCCTGGCCGCCGGCGTGGCGATCGCCATCGCCAGCGGCGGCGCGGCGTGGTCGGTGCGCGGCGTGCTGGATGCCCGCGCGCCCGTCGGCGGCATGCAAGCACTGGCCGCGGCCGATGCCGGCGCCGGGTTCGCCCACCGCGCCGCGATCGCGCATGCAGTCTATACCCCGGAAGTGCGGCGTCCGGTGGAAGTCGGCGGCGACCAGGAACAGGCGCTGGCCACCTGGCTCACGCGCCGCCTGGGCGCCACCGTCAAGCCGCCCAGGCTGGCCGGCATCGGCTACGACCTGGTGGGCGGCCGCCTGCTGCCCGGCGGCAAGGGCCCGGTGGCCCAGTTCATGTACGCCGACGCCAACGGCCGGCGCCTGACCCTGTACGTGACGCGCGAAGTGGAAGGCGCCCAGACCACCGCGTTCCGCTTCAAGGAAGAAGGCGCGGTCAAGGTGTTCTACTGGATCGACCCGCACTTCGGCTATGCGCTGTCGGGCGCCATCGACCGCGGCGAACTGCTGCGGGTGTCAGAAGAAGTCTACAAACAGCTCGATTGACGATAGACCCCGCGCGGCCGCGGCCACGGTCGCGGCGCGGCTGGCGCTAGACGCCGGCGCCGCCGTCCGCCGTTCGCGCGTGCGCCGTCGCTTCTTCCTCGACCCAGGCCTTGATGTCGCGCGCCATCGGATTGCGCAGTTCTTCCAGCACGTGGGCCACCAGGCCGATGGCGCGCGACATCACGCCGATGCCCCGCACCACCCGCCACGGAATCGCCAGTTCGCTGGCCACGGCGGCGATCGCGCCGGTGGCGTTGACCGGCAGATTCTTTCCCAGTCGCTTCCCGGCCGCCTCCGCAACGGCGTTCATCAGTGCCACGTAGGGGCCGTCGAAGCCATTTTCGCGGGCGATCTCGAACAGACGGGGCGCGCGCGGATCCTGCGGCTTGTGGATGTGGTGGCCGATGCCCGGCACGGTCCGCTTGCCGGCCACGTGCGCATCGACGATGCGCGCCGCCAGCGCGCCGATGTCGCCCGGGCTGGCCGGATCCGGCAAGCCCTCCTGCAGCATGCGCGCGGCGTTTTCCATGCTGCCCACGAACACGCTGCCCAGGCCGCACAGGCCGGCGGCCACCGCGGCCTGCATGGCCTCGGGCGCGCCGCACAGCGTCATGCGGGTGACGATGGCGCTGGGCGTCATGCCGTGTTCGACCAGGATGACGGCCATCGCGTTGAACAGGCGCGACTCGCGCTCGTCCGGCAGGCGGCCCGTCAATTCCAGGAAGGCCATGTCGCCCAGCGAGACCTTGCCCATGATGTCTTTGCACAGGTCGAGCCCCTGGACGGTGATCGACTCCTCGGTGCTCCAGCTGATGTCGGTCCTCAATTGCTTGCGCTTGGCCATGGTGGCTTGTCTCCTCCGCATTGCGGCTGTCGTGCCGATTGGAAAAACGAAATGACCGCGCCGGCGCGGCCGCGGATCATGCCTGCAGATCGACCATGCGGGCCTTGACGGCCGGGTCGTCGCGCAGCACGTTCTTGGCGATCTTGTGGGTGGGGGTGTGGGGCAGCGACGGCACCAGGGCCACGTAGCGCGGCACCTTGCTGGCGGCCAGGCGTTCCCGGCACCAGGCGGCGACGTCGGCCTCGGCCAAGGCCGCGCCATCGCGCGGCGCCACCACCATCAGGATCTCGTCTTCGCCCAGCTCCGACGGCACGGCCAGCGCCGCGGCCTCGTAGACCGCGGGATGTTCGTTCATCACCATCTCCAGCTCCGCCGCGGCGATGTTTTCGCCGCGGCGGCGAATGATGTCTTTCTTGCGCGAAACGTGGAAGAAAAAGCCATCGGCGTCGCGCCGGACCAGGTCGCCCGTCTTCAGCCACTCGCCCTCGAAGGCCTGGCGGGTCTGCTCGGGATCGCGGAAGTAACCCTGCATGACGATGGGCGTGGCCACCCACAGTTCGCCCACTTCGCCGACGCCGACGTCGCGGCCTTCGTCGTCGACCACCCGGCAGCGCGCCCAGGGCCGCGCCGGATCGGGATGGACGCCCACCACGCCCATGCTGCCGGGCTTGTCGGGGCCATCGTAGGGATTGCACGTCACGCCAGGGATTTCGGTCATGCCGAAACCCGAAAACAGGCGCTGCACGCCGAACTCGTCGCGGAACACCGGCGCCGCTTTCTTGCGCACGCCGTAGACCGCGCGCAGCCGGTGGTCGGGCCGGTACTCGCTGCGGTCGCGCGCGGCCAGGATGGTGCCGACGGCCTCGATGATATTGACCACGGTGGCGCCATTGTCGGCGGCCGTCTGCCAGAAGGTCGAGGCGGAGAACCTGGGCACCACGATCATGCATGCGCCGGCGGCCAGCACGCCGCTGACCGAATAGAACAAGGCGTTGATGTGGAAGAAGGGCAGCACGATCATCACGCGGTCCTCCGGCTGCAGGTGCAGCCGCGCGACATTGGCCTCGCCCGCCGCCACCAGATTGCTCTGGCTGTGCATGACGCCCTTGGGAAAGCCCGTGGTGCCCGAGGTATAGATGATGACGCAGGTGTCGGACGGCGCCGCGGGGGCCGGCAACGGCTGGTCGCCGGCGCCGTCCATGGCCGCAGCCAGAGAGGCCGGGTCGTCGGCCCGAGCGTCGAGCGTCATCACCCATGGCGGCGCGTCGGACCCGGCCACCGCCCTGCCGACCAGCTCGAGCAGGCGGGACTCGGCGATGACCCCCTGCACGTCGGCATGCCGCAGCGCGTAGGCCATTTCCCGCTCGCCGAATTCGGGATTGACTGGCACCATGATGGCGCCCAGCCGCGCCAACGCGAACAGCGCCAGCACGTGGCCCTTGTCGTTGCGGCCGGCCACCGCCACCCGCATGCCATGCCCGATGCCGCGCCCGGCCAGCGCGCGGGCCAGGCGCTCGTAGCGGTCGCCGAATTCCTGCCATGTCCAGGGCACGCCGTCCTGGATCAGGAAGGGCTGGCCGGACCGCGTGGCGCAGCGGCTCCGGAACGCCGCGTGCAGGGTGCCGTCGTGGGGGGGATAACAGTTCAGGACGTCGAGCGGATTTTTCATGGCTAGAGGGCGCGAGCAGGACGGGGCGGCCGGCGGCGGACCGCGATCGATGGCTCGCGCACGCCAGGTCTGGCTTTTTTCCGGACGCCTGATCGCATAATCTTATCCTTGCAGGCTCCAGAAGTCAGAACGACACGCGCGGGCCGCCTGCGCCAGCCCGACCGAAACCCCTGCCCCTTCCCAGGAGGAGACGTGAAAATTGCGCTCGCAGCGGCGGCCTTCGCGGCCGTCTTCGCATCCCCAGGCCATGCCGCATCGGCCGACAGCTATCCCGACAGGCCCGTCCGCATCGTGGTGCCGTTCGCCGCCGGCGGCGGCGGCGACTTCATCGTCCGCGCCTTTTCCGACAAGCTCGCCGACACGCTCAAGCAGCCCGTCGTGATCGACAACCGCGGCGGCGGCAATACCGTCACCGGCACCGAAGCCGTGGCCAAGGCCGCGCCCGACGGCTACACGCTGCTGATCGTCAGCCCCAGTTTCGCCACCAATCCCACGCTCATGTCCAGCCTGCCGTACAAGACGGAGGATTTCGCGCCGGTCGGGCTGGTCATCACCTATGCCATGGGGCTGGCGGCCCGCTCCACGCTGGAGGCAAACGACATCCCCCAATTGCTCGATCTGGCCAGGAAGAAACCCGGCACGCTGACCTTCGCCACCTCGGGCGAAGGCTCCGCCACCCACCTCGCCACCGAGCTGTTCAAGGCCGCCACCCACATCAACGTCCTCGACGTGCCGTACCGCGGCGCCGGCCCGGCCATGCTCGACGTCGCCAGCGGCCACGTCGACCTCGCGTTCACCGGCCTGTCGCAGATCAAGCCACACCTGGAGAGCGGCCGCGTCAAGCTGATCGCCACCTCCGGGCTGAAGCGGCTGCAATCGGCGCCCGACGTGAAAACCATCGCCGAACAGGGCGTCAAGGATTTCGAGGCCGTGGTGTGGTGGGGCATCCTGGCGCCGGCCGGCACGCCCAAGCCCATCATCGACAAGATCAACGGCGCGCTGCGCACCAGCCTGGCCGACCCCGAAGTGGCCAAGCGGCTGTCGGTCATCGATGGCGAAGTGCGCGTATCGTCGCCGGAGGCGTTCGGCCGCTACGTGCGCGAGGAAATCGACCGCTGGCACACGCTGCTGAAGCCGGCCAAAAAGTAGCCCCGTCCGCTCTCGACGGAACGCGCAGGCAGCCGGGCGCCGCGGCGTTGGCGGCGTCCCCGGACGGCCTAGCCGCCGTCCCCCCCGTCCGCCATGGCCGCCAGCGCCGACGCCTGCCGCTGCAATCCGCCGAGCATGGCGTCGGCCACGCGCTGCGGAAACCCCGCCGGCAGTTCGGCACCGACGGCCGCGATCACCGCCGGCGTGCGCTCGACGATGCGCGCGATGAGCGCATCGGGGGCGCGCAGGCCCATCAGCCCGGCCGTGTGGATCATGTGGCCGCGCCGGATTTCCCTCAATCCATAGTGCTTGTGCCTGCCGCGAAACGCCATCGCCAGCTTGGCCTCGAACCGCGAAACCTGTCCGCCGCCGTCGCCTTCCACCGGCCAGATCGACAACACGTCGTAGAGCGGCGTCATCGAATAACGTCCTTGCGGATGGATGTGGAGACTGAAGTTCTTCGCGTGTCCGTCGGTCGCCGCCAGCATCCAGAACAAGACCTGCGCGGCGAAGAAATCCGCCTGATCTTTTTCGGCCTGTGTCGAGTGGCCCAGTATGCGCGCGATCTCAAGCATCCCGGGCCCGCCCTGGTTCTCGTATTTCAAATGCGATGGAGTATCCGTTGCCTGACAAAAATCCTCTTGCGGCAACCTCATCCACCACCTGCCGCTGGAGTGCAGTTGGCGATCGAAACGCTCGACCGCCAAGGCCTTGACCGCGCCGAACGCCAGGATCTCGCAATTCGCCACCGGCAGGCCATAGGCGGCAAGAATCCGCGCGCACAGCCATTCATTTTCAAGCGATGCCGAAAAATCCAGCTTGCGGTTGCCGACCAGGCCCAGCGGCAGTTTGAAGATATGCGTGGTCGGCGTGGCGCCATGCGGCAGGCACCACCTGCCTTGGTGCCGCAGCAATGCCGTTTTTTCCTGCGCGCCGGCCAGCGAAATGCGCAGATCGTCCTCATCGTTCCACCGCGCCTGTCCCGGGGGCGCCGCGACGCGCAGCAGGTGCTGCGCGACCTCGTCGTCGCTCAACGGCCGGCCGTCTATCGTCATGACGCCTTCCGGCGTTTCGCCGTCCGGCAGCAACTGCACCGCGCCGACGCAATCGCGCCCGATCGCGGCCAGCAGGTCGAAGGCTTCCGCCGACGCGGCGGCGAAACGGGCCGCCACCCGCCTGCGGATCGCATCGCTGTCGGGCAGCAGATTGTCGAAATAGTGCTGGACGGGATCGCCTTTCAATACCGTGCCGGCATCGCCGAAAGGCAGTGACAGCGACAGCGGCCGGCCTGCCGGGGACGCCATCCAGGATTCGGCATAGCGCAATTCCATCGGGCCGTAGGCGGGCAGGGACCAATCGCCCACGTAGACACCATTGGCCCAGATGCCCAGCCGGCGTCCGCGCGAGCGGCGGCCCACGCTACCACTCCACCGGCGTGCCGGCCTGGCCTTGCGGCTGGTCGGGCGGGTTCGCGCCCTGCGGCGCGACCCACAGTTCCAGTTTCAGGATGGCCAGCCAGTCGAGCAGGCGTTCGGCGGTCAATTGCGCCGGATCGCTCTCCAGTTCCGACACGCGGTTCTGGCTGATGCCCAGCCGCTCGGCCAGGGCCGCCTGCGACAGTTTACGCGCCGCGCGGGTCGACCGGAGCAGATGGGACAGCTGGCTGGCCTGCAGGATGAGATGGCTCATGATCTTATCGACAATATCGATACTCAGAATTTATCGCTATTGTCGATAAAGATCAAATATCGGTATTGTCGATAAAGCGCGTTTATCGACAATACCGATACCAATACACCCCGGCTGCTATGCCGCCCTCACGGCCGGCACCGACCGCACGGCCGGCCGCTCCACGCCGCAGAAACGGAAATCCACCTCCGGCTGCCGCCCCGAGATCAGCTCGGCCAGCGCCCGCCCGGACCCGCAGCCATGGGTCCACCCCAGCGTGCCATGCCCGGTATTCAGGTACAGCCCCGCCACCCGGCTCTTGCCGATGTACGGCACGTTGCCCGGCGTGGCCGGCCGCAGGCCGGTCCAGTAGCTGGCCAGTTCGGGCCGGCTCATGCCTGGGAACACCTCCAGCGTGCGGCGCACGATGGCTTCGCAGCGGACCGGGTTCAGCGCCAGGTTGTAGCCGTTGAGCTCGGCCGTGCCGGCGATGCGCAGGCGGTCGCCCAGGCGCGAGAACACCAGCTTGAATTCGTCGTCGGTCAGGCTGACGCTGGGCGCGGCGGCCGGGTCCAGCACGGGCAGCGTGGCCGAATAGCCCTTGGCGGGGTAGACGTCGAGCTTGACGCCGGCCTCGCGCGCCAGCAGCGGGCTCAGGCTGCCCAGCGCCAGCACGTAGGCGTCGGCCTTGACCACTTCGTACAGGCCGGTCTCGCCGGCGATCTCCACGCCTTCCATCGCGCCGCCGGCCACCCTCAGCTTCTGGATCCGCACGCCGTAGCGGAATTTCACGCCGCGCGCCTCGCACAGCGCGGCCAGGCCGGTGGTGAACTTGTGCACGTCGCCCGATTCGTCGGCGCTGGTGTAGGTGGCGCCGGCCAGTTGCGGCGCGATGTGGGCCATCGCGGGTTCGAGTTCGACCGCGCGCCTGGCGTCGATCACCTCGCGCTCGCAGCCCAGCTCGCGCATCACGCGCGCCGGCTCCAGCGCGGCGTCGAACTCCTTGGCGCTGGTGTAGAAGTGCAGGATGCCTTTTTCCAGGTGGTCGTACTCGATGCCGGTTTCGCGGCGCAGTTCCTGCAGGCTGTTGCGGCTGTAGGTGCCCAGGTTCAGGATCTGGATCATGTTGTCGGTGGCGCGGCGATGGCTGCATTGCATCAGGAACTTCAGCCCCCACGACCACTGCGCCGGATCGGCCCGCAGCCGGAACAGCAGCGGCGCGTCTTCCTTGCCCAGCCAGCGCAGCAGCTTCAGCGGCGCCGACGGATTGGCCCACGGCTCGGCATGGCTGACCGAGATCTGGCCGCCGTTGCCGAAGCTGGTTTCGCGGGCGGCGCCGGCGTTGCGTTCCAGCACGGTCACTTCGTGCCCCTGGCGGCTGAGGTACCAGGCGGTGGCGACGCCGATCACCCCGGCGCCCATGACGACGACTTTCATCGCGAATCTCCAAAAGGAAAAGGGCGGTTGCCGCCGCATCGCGACGGCACCGCCCCACTGTCCTTTTGCCTGAGAGATTCGCCGCATCCGCCCGGATGAGGCTTGCCCCTTCGGCGGCCGCGCCGGCATGCCGGGCGACGCTCTCCAGTTTTGCAATCCGACCAGTCTGTTGACCTGAGCGTTTCAGGGGTACGCCTTCGGTAGCGCACGCTTCCACGTGCGGCTTCTCCTGGTTGCCACAAGGTAGCATGGGCCCGCGGGCCGCCGCAACCCGCCGTGCGCGGCCGCCCGCGCCATGCGGGCCGCTTCCATTAGAATCGTTGGATATTCCTGACAACGCGCCCGCAGGCGCTCCCGCCATGGCCCAAGGCTTCACCACCCGCATCCTGCACAGCGACCGCCAATCCCCCATCGAGCACGGCGCGGTGCACAAACCCATGCACGTCGCCGTCGCGTTCGGCTACCAGGACACGCAAACGCTGGTCGACGTGTTCCAGGGCCGCAACCCCGGCTATTCCTACGGCCGCCAGGGCAATCCCACCACGGCCGCGCTGGAGGCCAAGCTCAACGGCATGGAAGACGGCATCGGCACCGTCACCTTCGCCACCGGCATGGCGGCCATCGCGGCCATCATGACCTCGCTGCTGAAGGCCGGCGACCACATCGTGTCGAGCGCCTTCCTGTTCGGCAATACCAACAGCCTGTTCGACACCCTGCACAACCTGGGGGTGGAGATCGATTTCGTCGACGCCACCGACGCCGCCGCGGTCGAACGCGCGCTGCGGCCGGAAACGCGCATGGTGTTCGTCGAGACCATCGCCAACCCGCGCACCCAGGTGGCGGCGCTGGCCGAGATCGGCGAACTGTGCCGGCAGCGCGGCGTGCTGTACGTGGTCGACAACACGATGACCTCGCCCTACCTGTTCCGGCCCAAGACGGTCGGCGCCGGGCTCAGCGTGAACTCGCTCACCAAGTACATCTGCGGCCACGGCAACGCGCTGGGCGGCGCCGTCACCGATACCGGCCTGTTCGACTGGACGGCCTACCCCAACATCTTTCCCGCCTACCGCAGCATCAAGCCGGCCATGCAGGGGCTGCAGCAGATCAAGAAGAAGGCGCTGCGCGACATGGGCGCCACGCTGACCTCGGAAGCCGCGCACCGCATCGCGGCCGGCGCCGAAACGCTCAGCCTGCGCATGGACCGCGCCTGCGCCAACGCCGCCGCGCTGGCCGCGCAGCTGGCCGCGCATCCCAAGGTCAAGCGGGTCTACCACCCCAGCCTGCCCGACCATCCGCAGCACGCCCGCGCGCGCGAACTGTTCCGCCACGGCGGCGCGCTGCTGAGCTTCGAACTGCAGGACGGGCTGGACCCGGTGCGCTACCAGGACGCGCTGCAAGTGGTGATCTCGTCCACCCACCTGGGCGACAACCGCACGCTGGCGATCCCGGTGGCGCAGACCATCTACTGGGAAATGGGCGCCGAGCGGCGGCGCTCGATGGACATCGCCGATTCGCTGATCCGCGTCTCGGTCGGCATCGAGGATACCGACGACCTGCTGGGCGACTTCGACCAGGCGTTCGGCGCGGTGTGAACGCGCCGGCGCGCCAGGACGGCGCCGCGCCCGGCGGCCCGTTCCAGGTACGGATCGAGCCGCACGGCTGGTGCTTCGAGGCCGGCTCCAGGCAATCGCTGTTCGAGGCCGCGCGGCAGGCCGGCATCCGGCTGCCCACCCTGTGCCGCAACGGCACCTGCCGCACCTGCATCGCCCTGCTGCGCGAAGGCAGGGTGCGGTACCGCGTGGAATGGCCCGGCGTCAGCGCCGACGAAAGGGAACAGGGCTACATCCTGCCCTGCGTGGCGGTGGCCGAGTCGGCGCTGATAATCGAATTGCCCGAGGCAAGACGCTGGGACGATCCGTATTGAGCCCGCTGCTTCAGGACGCCGCGCCCGCCGCCCGCAGCTTGATCGCCTGGTGGCGGCGTTCCATTTCCTGGCGCAGCTCGCGCCGCGCCTGGGCGGCATCGAAGCGCTGGCGCTCTTCCTCGGTCTGCGGCACCAGCGTGGGCACCACCGCCGGCGTGCCGTCGTCGTCGACAGCCACCATCGTGAAATAGCAGCTGTTGGTGTGCCGCACCACGCGCTGGTGGATGTCCTCGGTCACCACCTTGATGCCGATCTCCATCGAGGTGCGGCCGGTGTAGTTGACCGATGCGTAGAAGGTTACCAGCTCGCCCACGTGGATCGGCTGGCGGAACACCACCTGGTCCACCGACAGCGTGACCACGTAGCGGCCGGCATAGCGGCTGGCACAGGCATAGGCCACCTGGTCCAGGTATTTCAGGATGGTGCCGCCGTGCACATTGCCCGAGAAATTGGCCATGTCCGGCGTCATCAGGATGGTCATCGAAAGCTGGTGGTGGGAGTCGTTCATGAGGGCGGAACGGCGCGTGGAGAAGCGGCCATTGTAATGGTGCGATGCAAAAAAACGTCGCGCAGATTCAAAGAATGGGCGCGAACAGCCTGGCGTAATGCATGACGATGCGGCGCGGCATCGACACCTGCTCGTATTCGTCGGCCGGCACCAGTTCGGCCTGCTCGAAGTCGGCCCGCAGCATGGCCTCGACGTCGGCCGCGAAGGCCGGGCTGGCCACCAGCAGCATCAGCTCGAAGTTCAGGCGGAACGAGCGGTTGTCGAGATTGGCGCTGCCCACCGCGGCCGCGTCGTCGTCGATCAACAGCGCCTTCTGGTGCAGGAAGCCGGGCTGGTAGCGATAGACCTTCACGCCCGTGCGCACCGCCTCGTAGGCATGGTAGGCCGAGGCCTGGAACACGGTGAAGTGGTCGGGCCGGCACGGGATCAGCACGCGCACGTCCACCCCGCGCAGCGCCGCCAGCCGCAGCGCCGCCCGCACCGCCGAATCCGGCACGAAATACGGCGACGACAGCCAGATCCGGTGGCGCGCCGCATGGATGGCCTGCACGAAGAACAGCGAGCAGGTCTCCTGCGCGTCGGCCGGGCCGCTGGGCACCGCCAGGCAGCACATGTCGCCCGGCGTCGAGACCGGCTCGCGCACGTCGGGCAGGCGCTGGGTCACCCAGTACCAGTCTTCGCTGAAGGTGCGCTCGACCTGCACCACCGCCGGCCCCTCGATGCGGATGTGGGTATCGCGCCAGGGCGACAGCGGCGCCCGCGCGCCCAGGTATTCCACGCCCACGTTGTGGCCGCCGATGAAGGCGCATTGGCCGTCGACCGAGACGATCTTGCGGTGGTTGCGGAAATTCAGCTGGAAGCGGTTGCGGAAGCGGCGGATCGCGAAGGCGTGGATCTGCACCCCCGCGGCGCGCAGCGTGTCGATGTAGCGGCGGTCCAGCGCGTGGCTGCCGATGCGGTCGTACAGGAAATACACGCCCACGCCGCGGCCCACGGCGTCGAGCAGCGCGCGCTGCAGTTCGCGGCCGAGATCGTCGTTGCGGACGATGAAGAATTGCACGATCACGTAGTGGCGGGCGGCGGCGATCGCCTGGAAGATCGCGTCGAACGTGGCGCGGCCGTCCTTGAGCAGGGCCACGCGGTTGCCGCCCAGGAAATGCCGGCCCACCAGGCCCTCCACCGCCAGGAAGCGGTGCAGCGCCGGCTCCTGCGCGGCGTAGCGGCGCGCGGCGGCCACGATGCGCATCGCGGCGTCGCCGGCGGCCCGGCGCGCCTGCGCGCGGGCGCGGTTGAAGCGGTGCTCGTCCACGTAGCCGGCGAACCGGCTGCTGCCCAGGAACAGGTAGGGGACCAGCGTCACGTACGGCACCGATACCAGCGCCACGGCCCAGGCGATGGCGCCCTGCGAGGTACGGGCATGCATGATCGCATGGCACGCCGCGATGAACCCCAGCACGTGCAGCGAAACCAGCTCCAGGCCGACCGACAGCAGATTCATGGCATCAACGACGTGTGTCCCCGTTATCGGGCGTAAGGGTAACCGATAGGACGAGGCGCGGGGGGCGCGTGAGGCCGCCGCGCAACGGTCGGGACCGCGCACCGGCGGGCCGGCCGGGCTCAGTCGTCGGCGCCGGCGTCCAGGCCCGGGAACAGGACCTCGGTGAACCCGAAGCGGGAGAAGTCCTCGATCCGCGACGGGTACAGGCGCCCGATCAGGTGGTCGCACTCGTGCTGCACCACGCGCGCGTGGAAGCCCTCGGCAATGCGGTCGATCGGCGCGCCTTGCGGATCGACGCCGCGGTAGCGGATATGCGTGTAGCGCGGCACCACGCCCCGCAGGCCAGGCACCGACAGGCAGCCCTCCCAGCCCTCTTCCCGCTCGTCCGACAAGGGCTCGATCACCGGATTGATCAGCACGGTGGTGGGCACCGGCGGCGCGTCGGGATAGCGTTCGCTGCGCTCGAAGCCGAAGATCACCACCTGCAGGTCGACGCCGATCTGCGGCGCCGCCAGCCCCACGCCGCCCGCGGCCGCCATCGTGTCGAACATGTCGGCGATCAATTCGTCGAGCTCGGGCGTACCCGTCCGCTCGACCGGCCGCGCGATGCGCAGCAGCCGCTCATCGCCCATCTTGAGGATCCCGCGAATCAAAACCGGCTCTCCTCCAGGCTCATTGCAATGGCTGCTTCAACAGGCCCTGGGCCGACGGCCGCGCGCTGATGCGCTCGTGCCAGGCCCGGATGTTGGGCACATGGGGATGCTCGATGGGCAGGCCCAGCCAGCGGTCGACCGCGCAGCCCGCCACCACGTCGCCCATGGTAAAGCGGCTGCCGCCGACATGATCCTGGCCCGCCAGCGACTGCTCCAGCACCATCGCCACCTGCGCCGCCCGGGCCACCGACTGTTCGATGGCCGCCTGGTTGCGTTTCTCCGGCGGCGTGCGGATCAGCTGCATGAAGGCCGGGACCATGGCCGGGCTGAACTCCACGTTCTGCCATTCCATCCAGCGATCGCTCAGGCCGCGCTCGCGCGGATCTTCCGGCCACAGCGAGCCGGCGCCGTAGCGCGCCGCCAGGTAGCGGACGATGGCGTTCGACTCCCACAGGATGAAACCGTCGTCGTCCAGCGTCGGGATGCGCCGGTTCGGGTTCAGCGCGCCGTACCCGGGCGTATCCAGGCCGCCGAACGCGCCGCCCACGTCGACGCGCTCGAACGGCAGGCCCAGTTCGCGGATGGTCCATACGACTTTCAGGACGTTGATCGATGTAATGCGGCCCCAGACTTTCAACATCGGCGATTTCCTCATGCTTTGCCGGCGCATGCCGCCGGATCACGGTATTCGAGCGCGGCGGCCGCCACGGCGTCCAGCACGCCGGGCAGGTCGGACAGCGCGGGCAGCACGGCCACTTCCAGACCCGGATGCCGGACGCGAGCGGCTTCCAGCAAGGCCGGCAGGTCGCGCAGCACATGGCCGCCGCCGGCCCAGAACACCGGCAGCAGGGCGACCCGCGCGTGCCCGGCCGCGGCCAGCGCGTCGATCGCGTCGGGCAGCGTGGGCGGCATCAGCTCCAGGAAGGCCTGGGCCACGGTCACCGCCGGATCGCGGCGCCGCACCGCATCGGCCAGGCGCGCCAACGGCTCGGCCCAGCGCGGGTCGCGGGAGCCGTGCGCGAACAGCAGCAGCGCGCGGGCGGATACGGTCAAGGCGTTCATGCGCCTGCCTTGCGCAATGCGTCCACCGCCTCTATCGCGACGCGGCATTGGTCGGCGATGGCCTGCGGCATGGGCGTTTCGCCGCGGCGGATGGATTCGATCCAGGCGGCGGTGGCGGCGGCCTCGCGTTCGGGCAGCTCCGGCAATTGCGGCGGGCTGCCGGCGGCGCCTTCGATCGCCACGCTCTCGGCCCCGTCCAGCCAGCGCGCCACACGCTGCGGCCGCCGCACGTTGGCGACGGCCTCGCCTTCGGTGGCCCGCATCAGCAGCGCCGCCTGCGGCCGCATGGCGAACAGTTCGCCCAGCATCGCGCCGAATTCGGGATGGGTATAGCTCGACATCAGCAGGCTGGGCCCGGCCACCGGGCACAGCAGCTTGACCAGCGTATGCGCGACGTTGCGCACGCCCAGCACGCGGCGGATGCCGACCAGCCGCGCCAGGCCCGGATGCACCACGTCCAGCGGCAGATAGGCCATGCCGCCCGCGCGCAAGCGCGCCGCGGCGTCGTCCGGCCCGGCCGCGGGCTCGACGCCGAGCGCGCGCAGGATCTCCTCCGTGCCGACCCGCGCCGCGGCCGTGCCGTGCGCCGGGTCGGACGCCTGGCCGTGCATCAGCACCGGCACGCCGGCCCGGGTCAGCGCCCAGGCCAGCAGCGGCACCAGGTTCGGCAGGCGCCGGGCGCCGTTGTAGGTAGGCAGCACCACCACTGGCGCGCCGATCTCCAGCCGCGCGCCGCGCGGCTCGGCGGCGTCGAGGAAGCCGGCCACCTCGGCCGCCGCCTCGCCCTTCATCCGCAGCGCCAGCAGCACGCCGCCCAACTCCAGGTCGGACACGCGGCCATCCAGGATGGCCGCCATCAGCGCCTGCGCCTGTTCGCGGCTCAGCGCCCGCGAGCCGTCCTTGCCGCGGCCGATCTCGCGCAACAGCGGCGCGCAGGCGAAACCGGGTTCGTTCACGAGAGCATCCTCCGCGCGGCGAGGTCCACTGCCGCTTCATCGAGCTTCACTGCCGCCCCATCCGGCTTCACTGCCGCCCTATCCGGCTTCACTGCCGCCCTATCCGGCTTCACTGCCGCCCTGTCCACTGCCGCCTCGTCAGCCTTCACTGCCGCCTCATCAAGCCATTGATCCGCTCGGCCGCCGCCAGCAGCGGCGGCAGCAGCCGTTCCCGCATCTGTTCGGCGGTGATCAGATGCGCCTGCCCGCTCAGGTTCAGCGCCGCGATCGTGCGCCCGCCGTGGTCGCGGATCGGCGCGCTGATGGCCACCAGGCCGGTTTCCAGCTCGCGGTCGACCAGCGCCCAGCCTTGCCGGCGAACCTGGGCGATCACCTCCTTGAGCCGGGCCGGGTCGGTCAGCGTCAATGGCGTATGCGCGGCCAGGTCCGAACGGCGCAGCGCGTCGTCGAGCGCGGCGTCGTCCAGGTCGGCCAGCAACACCCGGCCCATGGCCGAACAATAGGCCGGCAGCCGGCTGCCGACCCCGAGGTTGACCGACATATTGCGCCCGGCCGGAACGCGCAGCACATAGACGATGTCGGTACCGTCGAGCACCGTGGCCGAGCAGGACTGGTGCACCTCGGCCGCCAGAGTCTCCATGACGGGCTCGGCCAGGTCCCAGAACGGCATCGAGCTCAGGTAGGCGAAGCCCAGCTCCAGGATGCGGGGCGTGAGCCGGAACAGCCGGCCGTCGTTGCTGACGTAGCCCAGCTGCACCAGCGTCAGCAGAATCCGCCGGGCCCCCGCGCGGGTGAGCCCGGCGGCCTCGGCCACCTCGGTCAGCGTCATGGCCGAACGCCGGGCGTTGAAGACCCGGATGACGCTCAGGCCGCGGGCGAACGACTGCACATAGGCATCGCCCGGCCGCGCGGGCGTCACAGCAGTTCGAACGCCATCGCGGTGGCTTCGCCGCCGCCGATGCACAGGCTGGCCACGCCGCGCTTGCCGCCCGTCTTGCGCAGGGCGCCCAGCAGCGTGACGATCAGCCGCGCGCCGCTGGCGCCGATCGGGTGGCCCAGCGCCGTGGCGCCGCCGTGCAGGTTGAGCTTTTCGCGCGGAATGCCATGCTCCACCGCGGCCGCCATCGCCACCGCCGCGAACGCCTCGTTGATCTCGAACAGGTCGACGTCGGCGGTCTTCCAGCCGGTCTTGTCGAACAGCTTGCGCAGCGCGCCCACCGGCGCCGTGGTGAACCACTGCGGTTCCTGCGAGTGCTGGCTGTGCGCCACCACCCGCGCCAGCGGCTTGACGCCCAGCTTGCCGGCGGTCGACTCGCGCATCAGCACCAGCGCCGCGGCGCCGTCGGAAATGCCCGACGAGTGGGCCGCGGTGACGGTACCGTCCTTCTTGAAGGCCGGCTTCAGCGTGGGGATCTTCTCGGGATTGGCCTTGTACGGGCCTTCGTCTTTCGAGACCACCTTCTCGCCCTTGCGGTCGGTCACGGTGGCGGGGGCGATTTCCCAATCGAAGCTGCCGTCCTCGCTGGCGGCCTTGGCGCGGCGCAGGCTCTCGACCGAGAACTCGTCCTGCTGCTGGCGCGAGAACTGGTACTTGGCCACGCAGTCTTCGGCCAGGATGCCCATCGAACGGCCGCGCTCGTAGGCGTCTTCCAGGCCGTCGAGCGCCATGTGGTCGTACATGGTGGCGTGGCCGTAGCGATAGCCCTGGCGGGCCTTGGGCAGCAGGTAGGGGGCGTTGCTCATGCTTTCCATGCCGCCGGCCACGACCACGTCAACCGTGCCGGCCAGCAGCATGTCGTGGCCGAGCATCGCGGCCTTCATGCCCGAACCGCACACCTTGTTGATGGTGCTGCACGCCACGCCGATCGGCAGGCCTGCGCCCAGCGCCGCCTGCCGCGCCGGCGCCTGCCCCTGGCCGGCCTGCAGCACGTTGCCCATCAGCACTTCCTGGATCTGCTCGGGGCGCAGCCCGGCGCGCTCGACCGCGGCCTTGATCGCCACCGATCCCAGCTGGTTGGCCGACAGGCTGGAAAGCTCGCCCAGCATGGCCCCGATCGGGGTACGGGCGACGGAAACTACGACTATGGGATCCGACATGGGAACTCCTGACTCCTGACGCGGGAAGAAAAGGGTCGGGGCGGCGGGCGGCGACCTGGGTACACTGGTACTTTACGCTAATGTATTTTAGTCCACTGATACCGGCCCACCTGTATGCCGGCCCCCCTGCGCGCTTGCGCGCGCCCCTCGAGGGGCGATGCGGGCGGGCCGGCGGAGCCGGATCCGCCGCATCCTGGATGGGGCGGCGCGGATTCGTGCGGTGTGGAAGGCGCGCGGCACCATGGAAAACCTATGAACGAACTCGAACACGAACTGCACTACCCCCTGGGCGACAAGCTGCCGGCGCCTGCCACGACCATCGAACTGGCGCCCGGCGTGCGCTGGCTGCGCATGCCGCTGCCGTTCGCGCTCGACCACATCAACCTGTGGC
Organism: Pigmentiphaga soli; assembly: GCF_039541095.1. Taxonomy (NCBI): domain Bacteria; kingdom Pseudomonadati; phylum Pseudomonadota; class Betaproteobacteria; order Burkholderiales; family Alcaligenaceae; genus Pigmentiphaga; species Pigmentiphaga soli. The sequence goes on along the minus strand of NZ_BAABFO010000002.1, from coordinate 82,065 downwards.
TGCTGCGCGACCGCATCGACGGCCGCGACGGCTGGACGGTGGTCGACTGCGGCGTGTCGCGCGACGAGGTCCAGGCGCTGTGGGAGCAGATCTTCGAGAAGGAGCTGCAGGGCCTGCCGATCCTGCGGGTGATCGTCACCCACATGCATCCCGACCACATCGGCCTGGCCTACTGGCTGACCGAACGCTGGCAGGCGCCGCTGCAGATGACGATGACGGACTACGCCATCGCCCAGCTCAACCTGACCGGCAGCTCCATGGCCGGCGGCGACCGGGTGGCCGACCATTTCGAGCGCCACGGCATGGCCGACGCCGGCGCGCTGGAAGCCGTGCGCAGCCGCGGCGGCTACTACCAGCGGATGGTGCCGCGGGTGCCGCCCAGCTTCGTGCGCATCCTCGACGGCGATACCGTGCGGATCGGCGGCCACGACTGGCACGTGATCGTCGGCTACGGCCATGCGCCGGAACACGCCTCGCTGCACTGCCCGGCGCTGAACGTGCTGATCTCGGGCGACATGGTGCTGCCGCGCATTTCCACCAATATCGCCGTGCACGCCAACGAGCCGGAAGGCAACCCGCTGCAGGCCTACCTCGATTCGCTGGACCGCTACCGCGCGCTGCCGGCCGACACGCTGGTGCTGCCGTCGCACGGGCGGCCCTTCGTCGGCTTGCATACGCGGGTGGATCAGCAGCATGGGCACCATGCGGGTCACCTGGAAAGAGTGCTGCAGGCCTGTGGCAACGGGCCGCAGTCGGCTGCCGACATTATCCCGGTGCTGTTCCGGCGCAAACTTGACGCGCATCAACTGACGTTCGCGGTGGGCGAGGCGATCGCCCATCTGCACATGCTGTATTACCAGGGCAGGCTGGCGCGCCGGACGGGGAACGACGGCGTGATCCGGTTCGCGGCGGTGGGCTGACGCGTCCGGCCGGCGCGGCGGTCAGCCCGGGATTTCGGGCTCGACCAGCTTCGCCAGCTGCTCCAGCGATTCCTGCCAGCCGAGATAGCACATCTCCACCGGGATGACCTCGGGTATCCCTTCCTGCGCGATCGCGATCTCGGTGCCGCAGGCCACCTGCCGCAACTCGACCGTGACCTGCATTTCGCCCGGCAGGTTCTGGTCGTCGAAGCGATCCGAATAACGGAGCTTCCGGGACGGCACCAGTTCGAGGTACTCGCCGCCGAAGGAGTGGCTGTTGCCGGTGCCGAAGTTCCGGAACGACATCCTGTGGCTGCCGCCCACCCGCGCCTCCAGGTGATGGACCTGGCAGGTGAACCCATAGGGCGGAAGCCACCTGGCGACGGCGTCCGGTTCGAGGAAGGCCCGATAGACGCGTTCGGGAGGCGCGCGCAAGACGCGGTGCAGTTTGACGGTTCCGGTAGCCATGGCCGGTCTCCTTGTGGAAAAGGTGGGATTTACATCTACGACGGATGGGCGATACGGGTATCCTCTGCGGCAAGAGAGTGGGAGTTTAGGAGGAGAACGTGAAAAAGTCGTGTTCGGGCGGGCGGCCGCCGGCATTCGCCATCCATCGGACCCGGACCTTGCTCCGGCCCCTGGCCACGGCCGCCGTGCTGGGCCTGGCCGCCTGCGGCGGCGACGATGACCCTGGCGGCGACGACGGGAACGGCACGCCCGCCGCGTCCTGCGCCGAACGGGCCAACGACACCGAAGCCAGGCTGCTGGCCTGCGTCACGGGCGACGGCGCGCTGGCCCATCTGCAGGAACTCGACCGCATCGCCCGCGCCAACGGCGGCAACCGGACCAGCGGCAGCCCCGGCCACGACGCGTCGGCCGCCTATGCCGAAAAGGTGCTGGCCGACGCCGGCTACGCCGTCACCCGCCAGGCCTTCACCTTCGTCCAGTACACCGACCTGGGCGGCAGCGCGCTGCGGCAGGTATCGCCCGCCCCCGCCGAAGATATTCCGCATCGGGTCATGGATTATTCCGGCTCGGGTGACGTCGCCGCCGCGCCCGTGTTCGTGGCGGCGGGGCCGGGCTGCGGCGCGGCCGATTTCGCCGGCCTGCCCGCCGGCGCCGCGGCCCTGGTCGAGCGCGGCGACTGCTCGTTTTACGACAAGGCCATGAACGCCATCGCGGCCGGCGCGGCCGCCGTCGTGGTCTACAACAATGAAAGCGGCGATGTGGAGGGCAGCTTGAGCGAGGCGTTCAGCGCCGACGTCCCCGTGCTGGAGACCACGCGCGAAGCCGGACAGCGGCTGGCCGCGACCCCCGGCCTGGTGCTGGGCATCAAGGCCGGCACGCTGCGCACGTCCGGCACGAGCTACAACGTCATCGCGGAAGGCCGCGGCGGCGGCCCGGACCACGTGGTGGTGGTCGGCGCCCACCTGGATTCGGTCGCCGCGGGGCCAGGCATCAACGACAACGGCAGCGGCTCGGCAGCGGTGCTGGAAACCGCGGTGCAGATGGCGAAGGTCACGCCTGCGAACAGGCTCCGCTTCGCGCTGTGGGGTGCCGAGGAAAACGGCCTGCTCGGCTCGGCCGACTACGTCGACAGCCTGACGGAGGAAGAACGCGGCAGGATCGCGCTGTACCTGAACTTCGACATGCTGGCTTCGCCGAACGGCGGATACTTCATCTATGACGGCGACGATTCCGACGGCGTCGGCGAAGGCCCCGGCCCCGACGGCTCGGCGACGATCGAGGGCGCCTTCGAGGCGTTCTACCAGGCGCGGGGCATACCGACCAAGGGTACGGACTTCGACGGCCGTTCCGATTACGGGCCGTTCATCGAGTATGGCATCCCTGCCGGTGGCGTATTCAGCGGTGCGGAGGATTTGCGGACCGAAGAAGACGCGGCGCTGTGGGGCGGCGCCGCGGGCATCGCCTTCGATCCGTGCTACCACCAGGCTTGCGACGACCTGGGCAATCTCGATCTTGCCGCGCTCGAGGTGAATGTCGACGCGGTGGCGGCGATCACGCTGCGTTTCGCCAACAGCCTGGAGGGCCTGCGGCCGCCAGCCATGCCGGGCGCCATGGCGCGGATGCAGGGTGGCGCGACACGCGCGCAGGCCTATACGCCGCCCGCCGACATGCGGCCGAGGCAGGCGCCGGCTCGGCGCTAGCCTTGCGGGCCGGCGCGCTGCCGCCGCAAAGAGCGCCGGCGCGCCCCGCGGCGGGCGTATCAGCCGCGCCGGGCCGCTTCGATCGCGGCGATGTCGATCTTGCCCATTTCCATCATGGCTTCGAACGCGCGCTTGGCGGCCGCCGGGTCGGGATCGGTGACCGCGGCCGTCAGGGCGCGCGGCGTGATCTGCCACGACAGCCCCCACTTGTCCTTGCACCAGCCGCATGCGCTTTCCTGGCCGCCGTTGCCCACGATCGCGTTCCACAGGCGATCGGTTTCGGCCTGGTCGTCGGTCGCGACCTGGAATGAGAAGGCCTCGGTGTGCCTGAACGCCGGGCCGCCATTCAAGCCAAGGCAAGGAATGCCCATCACCGTGAACTCGACCGTCAGGACATCGCCTTGCTTGCCCGAGGGATAGTCGCCGGGCGCGCGATGAACGGCCTTTACCGCGCTGTCGGGAAAGGTCTCCGCGTAGAATGTGGCGGCATCCAACGCGGTGCCGTCGTACCAGAGGCAAATCGTGTTCTTGCCGGTCATCCTGGTTCTCCCAGCTGCGAGACGAGCGCCTGGGCGGCGGCGCGGCATTCATTGTCGCCGATGTGCCGATGCGTGACGAGCCGCAGCGTTCGCGCATCGCGCGCCCGCACCGCCACGCCCGCCCGGGCCAGCGCGTCGACCCAGGCCGACGCATCGCGCGGCCGCCGCGCGGCGCCGACGTCGACCATGACGATATTGGTTGGCGGCGGCGCGTCGCCGACCCATGCCGGGTCCGCGTCGCGCAACAGCGACCACAGCAGCGCCGCGCGCCGATGATCCTCGGCCAGCCTCGCCGTCATCTCGCGCAGCGCCACCAGCCCGGCCGCCGCCACGCACCCGGCCTGCCGCAATCCGCCGCCCGCCATGCGGCGGAAGGCGCGCGCGCGGGCGATGAAGTCCTTCGACCCGGCCAGCACCGAGCCCATCGGCGCGCTCAGGCCCTTCGACAGGCAGAAGGTGACGCTGTCGCCGGCCGCCGCCACCGCCGACGCCTGCACGCCCAGCGCCAGCGCGGCGTTGAAGATCCGCGCGCCGTCGATGTGGACCGGCACCCCGGCCGCGCCCGCCGCGTCGCGCAGGCCGGCCATGTAAGCCAGCGACGGCACGCGCCCGCCGGCGTGGTTGTGGCTGGTCTCGACCACCACCATCGCGGTGGGCGTGCCGTGGCGGGAATAGCCGGAGCGCAACGCGGCGCGCACCTGGTCCAGGTCCATTTCGCCGCCCGGGGCGGGCAGCCGCGTGCACATCAGGCCGGCCAGGCGGGAGATGCCGCCGCCCTCGGAACGCGCGATGTGCGCATGCTCGTCCACGACCGCCTCGGCGCCCCGCACGGCGTGCGACAGCGACGCCACCAGGTTGCCCATGGTGCCGCTGACGACGAACAGCGCGTCCTCCTTGCCCATCATGGCCGCGCCCAGTTCCTCCAGCTCGCGCACCGTCGGGTCGCGGTCGAGTCCGTCGTCGCCCAGCCGCGCGGTGCGCATGGCTTCGATCATCGCCGGCGTGGGCAGCGTGACGGTGTCGCTGCGCAGGTCGATGACGCCGTCCATCGCGATGCTCATCATGTCGGTGCTCCATGGCGCCGCGCGCCTTTCACGACGCATGGACCCGCGCCGCCCCGTCCGGGATGCGGCGGATCCGGCTGCGCCGGTCCGCTCGCATCGCCCCCTGAGGCGCGCGCGAAGCGCGCAGGGGGGATCATTCCCCCCGCCAGCCGGCGGTCACGCCGATGGCCGTCTCGACGTCGGACAGGTCATTGTAGAAATGGATGGAGAAGCGCAGCAGGCCCCGGCGCACCGCCGCCTGCACGCGGTTGGCCTGCAAGTGCTGCTGCAGCCGATCGGACGCCTGCGCGCCGCCGGGAATCTTCAGGCATACCATGTTGGCCATCAGCGCGCCTTGCGGACGAACGACCTGACAGCCGCGCTCGGCCAGCCCGTTCGCCAGCGCGGTCGCCAGCTGCGTGACATGGCGGTCGATGGCCGGCGTGCCGCAGTCCAGGATCATCCCCAGCGTGTCGTTCACCAGCGCCGACGCCAGGAAGTTGTAGTTGCCCAGGTCGAAGCGCAGCGCGCCCGGCTGGTACTGGATCGGGCCGGTGTCGTAGTCGGCCTCGTGCGTGGCGGCGATCGTCACGCCGAAGCGCGCCAGTTGCCGCGGCGCCAGCGATTCGGCAAAGGCCTTGCGCACGTACAGGAAGCCCATGCCGTACAGCGAACAAAGGCCCTTCTGCGTGCTGGCGGCCAGCGCGTCGATGCCCATGGCCTCGACGTCCAGATGCGTGATGCCGGCGGCCTGCGCCGCGTCGACCACCAGGTGGGCGCCGGCCTCGCGGCAGGCCAGGCCCAGCCGGTGCAGGTCGGTGCGGAAACCCGGCTTGAACGAGGTGGCCGACACGGTCACCACGCGCACCGGCGCGCCCGAGCGCAGCGCGTCCAGCACTTCTTCGAGCGGAAACAGGCCGTCGGGCGCGGGAAAGTCGCGCACCGTCACGCCCAGGCGTTCCTGGTTGCGCCAGGTGTACAGATTGTTCGGATGCTCGATGCCGGAGCACAGGAAAACCTGGTCGCCCGGCTTCCAGTCGATCGATGCCGCGATGATGTTGAGCCCTTCCGATACGTTCTTGGTGATCGCGATCTCGACCGGGTCGGCGCCGACCAGGCGCGCGAAGCGCTGCCGCGCGGTCTCGACCAGCCCGAAATAGCGGTCCTTGTCGATGACGCCGTCGACCCGCTCCTGCAGGTGGGCCTGGGCGATGTCGAGGCTGCTGGCGGGGATCAGGCTGCGGCTGGCGACGTCGAGATGGGCGCGCTGCGACGTGCCGGGAAACCGCGCGCGCACGCCGGCGAACAGGGAGGGATCATGGGAAGTAGTCATGAGGAGGCATACCGCGGAGATGGCTTGCGGATAGCATAGCCAAGCGCCGCCGGCGCGCCTATCGAGTTTTGCGCGGGCGAGCCATGACGCCAGGTCATAGCTCGGGCGGCCGCGTCGCCGGGCCGGCGACGGCGCCGGCCTGCTGGTAAAGGAAGCGGATCAGCGTCGCGGCCGCCGCCGACAGCGGCCGGTCCACGCGCCGGATGATGCCCATCTGGCGCTCGGGCCGCGGCTCGCCCAGCCGGCGGTAAACCAGCCCTTCCATGTTCATCGCCTCCAGCCCCACGCGCGGCAGGATGGTGACGCCCAGTCCTTCGCGCACCATGCTGAGCGCCGTCACCATGTTGACCACTTCGAAGGCCGGCGCGCGGTGGCAGCCCGCCTGGGCCAGCCCCGCGTCGGCCAGGCGGCGGGCCGCCGCCGAGATGGGCAGCAGGATGAGCGGCACGTCGGCCAGGTCCGCCCATGCGACCTCGGCCGCGGCGGCCAGCGCATGGTCGGGCCGCACGATGGCGACCAGTTCGTCCATGAACATGAAATCGAAGCGCAGCGCCGGATCGGCGTGCGAGAACATGCCCAGCCCGAACTCCACTTCGCGCTGGAGCACCTTGTCGATCAACAGGCCGTTCTGGTCTTCGATCTGCCGGACCTGCACGTGCGGATGGCGTTCGCGCAGCTGCGCGATGGCGCGCGTGCCGATGACGAACGCGGCCGACGGCAGCACCGCATAGGTGATCGAGCCGCGCTCGCCGCCGGCCAGTTCGCGCAGGTTCGCATAGGCGTGCTGCAAGTCGTCCAGCGGACGCTTGACCTGCGCCAGCAGGATGCGCCCGGCCTCGGTCAGCTCCATGCGGCGGGTGGTGCGTTCGAACAGGCGCACGCCCACCATGCCCTCCAGCTCGCGGATCAATTGCGAGAACGCGGGCTGCGTCATGGCGAGCCGGTCGGCCGCCTTGCTGAAGGCGCCCGTTTCGGCCGCGGCGACGAATCCTTCCAGCTGGCGTAGCTTGAAATTCATACGTATCGCGTATAAATAATAAATAAATATCCAATAGTCGTAATAGTCTAGCAAGCTCATAGTCACATCGACAGGGCCGGTCGCGGCCCATGCCGAGGACTGAATGAGCGAATACTGGATAGGCATCGACACGGGCGGCACCTTCACCGACCTCGTGCTGGCCGAAGCGCGCACCGGGCGCTGGCACTATCACAAGGTGCCCACGCTGACGGCCGACCCCGCGCGCGGCATCTTGAACGGCATTGCCGAAATCATCTCCCTGGCGGGGATAGCCGCCGCCGACGTGCGCTTCCTCGTCCTGGGAACCACGCTGGCCACCAATGCGGTGCTGGAAGGCAAATGGGCCCCCACCGGCCTGATCACCACGCGCGGGTTCGGCGACGTGCTGAGCCTGGCGCGCCAGCGCCGCCCGCACTACTTCAACCTCGACGTGCCCAAGCCGGTGCCGCCGGTGGCCGACGACTGCCGCATGGAAGTCGACGAGCGCCTGTCGGCCGGCGGCGAGGTCGTCACGCCGCTGGACGACGACGACGTGCTGCGCGCGGTAGCCACGCTCAGGCAGCGCGGCGTCGAGGCGGTGGCCATCTGTTTCCTGCACGCATACCAGAACCCCGAGCACGAAGCGCGGGCGCGGCGGCTGGTGGCCGAACGGTGGCCTGGCGTCTACGTCAGCGCGTCGTCGGAAGTGCTGCCCGAATTCCGCGAGTACGAGCGCTTCGTCACCACCGTCGTCAACGCGAGCCTGATGCCGATCATGGACGACTACCTGCGCCGCTTCGAGGACGGCGTGCGCGAGCTGGGCGTGCCGTCGGCGGCGCACGTCATGCAGTCCAACGGCGGCGCGGTCACCGCCGGAACGGTGCGCAAGCGCCCCATCAACACCTTCTTCTCCGGCCCGGCCGGCGGCGTGGTCGGCACCGCTGCGCTCGGCCAGGCGGCCGGCGTGCGGCACCTCATCACCTTCGACATGGGCGGCACCAGCACCGACGTGTGCCTGATCCGGGACTTGCGGCCGGCCATGAAGAACGAGCGCGACATGGGCGGCTTCCCGGTGCGCACCCGCACGCTCGACATCCATACCATCGGCGCCGGCGGCGGCAGCCTGGCCTGGCTCGACGCCGGCGGCATGCTGAAGGTCGGCCCCAAGAGCGCCGGCGCCTATCCCGGCCCGGCGGCCTATGGCCGCGGCGGCGAGCGGCCCACCGTCACCGACGCCAACGTGCTGCTGGGGCGGCTGAGCCCCGTATCGCTGCTCGGCGGACGGATGGCCATGCATCCCGACCTGGCGCTGCGGGCCATCCGCCGCGAGGCCGCCGACGCCATGGGCAAGACGCCCGAGGAAGTGGCGATCGGCATCCTCGAAATCGCCAACGCCAACATGACCGGCGCCGTGCGCGTGATCTCGGTCGAACAGGGCGAAGACCCGCGCGACTACGCGCTGGTGGCCTTCGGCGGCGCCGGGCCGCTGCACGCCGCCGACGTGGCGGCGATGGCCGGCATGCGCCACGTCATCGTGCCGCCGCGGCCCGGCCTGATGTCGGCGCAAGGCCTGCTGCAGGCCGACCGCCAGGGCGATTTCTCGCTGACGCGCCTGGTGCCGGCGACGCCCGACCGCCTGCCCGCGCTGAACGCCGGGCTGCAGGAACTCGGCCGCCGCGCGGCGCAATGGCTCGACGCCGAAGGCATGACGCGCACGGCGCGCGACGCCGGCGCCGTCTCGCTGCGCTGGCAGCTGGACCTGCGCTACGTGGGCCAGAACGCCGAACTGATCCTCGACATCGCCGGCGGCGAGCTCGACGCCGACGGCCTCGCGGCCGCCATCGAGGCCTACCACCGCCGGCATGCCGAGCTGTACGGCTACGACATGCGGACGCAGGGCATCGAGGTAGTCAACGTGCGGCTGTCGGTCGTGATCGCCCGCGGCCGCATCGGCACCGACGCGCCCATCGACGCCGACCGCCGCGCCGCGGCGGCGGAGTCCTCCCGCCGGCCGGTGTGGTTCGCCGCCACCGGCTTCGTCGACACCCCGGTGCTCCAGCGCGACGAGCTGGCCGCCGGCACCGTGCTGCGAGGCCCTGCCATCGTCGAGCAGATGGACACCACCACCGTCATCCCGCCCCATTCACTGGCCCGCGTCGACGCAGGCGGCTGCCTGCACATCGACCTGGCCCCCGACGCCGACGGCAAGGAAGCGCAACGATGACCGCCACCGTAGACCCCATCCGCGCCGAGGTCGTCGCCCGCTACCTGCTGGGCGTCACCGAGGAAATGAGCGCCGCGCTGATGCGCACCGCGTTCTCGCCCAACATCAAGGAACGCGGCGATTGCTCGACCGCCGTGTTCGACCACGCCGGCAACGTCGTGGCCCTGCCGCAGCGCGTGCCGATCCACCTCGGCTCGATGGTGGGCGTGGTCGAATCCGTGCTCGAGCGCTTCCCGAAAGACGGCATCCGCCCGGGCGACATGTTCCTCGCCAACGATCCGTACAACGGCGGCGGTTCGCACCTGCCCGACATCAACGTCATCGCGCCGGTCTTCGCCGGCGCCGAGATCGTCGCCTACGTGGCCTGCATCGCCCACCACGCCGACGTCGGCGGCATGGTGCCGGGCTCCGAGGCGGCGGTCTGCAATTCGATCTTCCAGGAAGGCATCCGCATCCCGCCCGTGCGCATCGTCAGCGAAGGCCGCATCAACCGCGACGTGTTCGACATCCTGCTGCTGAACTCGCGCACGCCCGACGAACGCGCCGGCGACCTGCGCGCGCAGATCGCCGCCAACACCGTCGGACTGCGCAGCGTGCAGGCGCTGTTCGAACGCTACGGGGTGGCGCAGACGCAGGCCACCATGGCGGCCTACCTCGACTTCACCGAGAAGCGCTTCGCCGCCGCCATCGCCAAGGTGCCGCCCGGCCGCTACGAAGCCTGCGAATACCTGGACGGCGCCAACGAAGGCGAAAAGGCCGCCATCCGGCTCGCGCTGACGGTCGGCGACGGGCGCCTGGGCTTCGATTTCGCCGGCTCGGCGCCGCAGCTGGCCGCCGCCCGCAACATCCCCTTCCGCGCATTGGTCGCGACCATCTACACGGTGGTCAAGAGCCTGCTCGACCCCGACGTGCCGGCCAACTCGGGCTACTTCCGCACGATGGACATCAGCGCCCCGCCCGGCACCGTCGTCGGCCCGGTCTCGCCCGCCGCCGTCGGCGCCCGCTCGATCTCGTGCGCGGTGCTCGGCGACGCGATCGCCGCGGCCCTCTCGCAGGCCCTGCCCGAACGCGCGCTGGCCGGCTGCGGCCCGCACCAGCTGATCGTGCTGGCCGGCACCGACCCGCGCACCGGCCACTACTACGTCAACTACGAAACCATCGCCGGCGCGATGGGCGCGCGCGCCTACCAGCCCGGCGTCGACGCGGTGCGCGTGCATGCGTCGGGCTCGTCCAACCTGCCCGTCGAGGCGCTCGAACACGCCTACCCGTTCCGCATCGACCAGTACGCGCTGCGCAAGGGATCGGGCGGCGACGGCCGCCATCCCGGCGGCCAGGGCGTGGTGCGCGACTACCGCGCCCTCGGCGACGACACCGTGCTGAGCCTGTCGTCGGAACGCCAGCACGCGCCGGCCCGCGGGCTGGCCGGCGGCGGCGACGGCGCCCTGGGCCAGTTCGTGCTCAATCCCGGCACGCCGGAGGAGCGGCAGCTGCCCTCCGCGGCCGCCGAGATCCGGCTGCGCAAGAACGACGTACTGCGGGTCAACACACCCGGAGGAGGCGGCTACGGCCCACGCACCTGAGCGGCGGACACACGCCGCCGGGAAGGACGTGGCGGGGAGACGAAGTCAGTCAATGGCAGGCCCTGGTTGCATGTTTCCGTGATTTCCAACCTCGAAGGAATCCTCATGTTCTCGATCAAGACAGCGCTCAAGCTGATGCAGTGGGCTTCTCTGATGGCAGTCTCGTTGTCGCTGAATCCGGCCCGCGCCGCGGACGCCTATCCCAACAGGCCGATCCGCTTCGTGGTGCCCTACGCCGCCGGCGGCGCCGTCGACGTCGCCGCGCGCCTGATAGGCAAATACATCGCCGAAGACCTCGGACAACAGGTCGTGGTCGAGAACAAGCCCGGCGCCGGCGGCATCATCGCCATCAAGCACACGCTGAGCTTCCCGCCCGACGGCTATACCTTTCTCGTCTGTGCCGCCGGCGAGATCGTCATCAACCCGGTCATCAACAAGGAAGTGGACTACGACCCGCAGAAAGACCTCACGCCGGTCAGCATGGTCACCAGCGCGCCGAACGTGCTGGTGGTGCGCAAGGACTTCCCCGCCAACAGCGTGGCCGAGCTGATCGACTACGCGCGCCAGCATCCCGGCGAACTGACGTTCTCGTCCAGCGGCGTCGGCACCATCCAGCACATCACCGGCGAGGTCTTCAACCGGCTGGCGAAAATCGAGTTGCGCCACGTCCCCTACAACGGCGCCCCGCAGGCCACCATGGAAGTGGCCACCGGCCGCGTCACGATGACCTACGCCAGCCCGGGCTCGATCCGCGGCTTCGTCGACCGCGGCGAGCTGAAGATGCTCGGCATGGTGCTGCCCGAACGCTACGCGCCCCTGCCGCAGGTCCCGACGATCCGCGAAACCCCGGGCATGGAGTCGTACAACATCGAAAGCTGGTTCGGCATGTTCGCCGCGGCGGGCACGCCGCCCGACGTCGTGAAGAAGATCAACGGCGAAGTCCAGCGCGCGATGCAGCAGCCCGATATCGCCAAGAAACTGATCGATACCGCCGGCGTGCCGATGCGGACCACGCCGGAACAGGCGCGCGAGTTCGTCACCAAGGAAATCGCCAAGTACAAGCCGATTCTGAAAGAGGCGGACATCAAGCTGCAATGAGTGCTTCGCCATTGCCGGACAGCGGTCTGGCGCTGCTCACGAGATTGCCCTCTGCACGGGGGATGCTGGCGTTCAACATCACGGCGCGGCATCTCAATCTCGTCCGGGCCGCGCAGGAGCTGGGCATTACCCAGGGGGCGCTGAGCCGGCAGATCAAGGCGCTGGAGGATCATCTGGGCGTGCGGCTGTTCGAGCGGCATGCCCGGGGGCTGGCGTTCACGCAGGAAGGCGAGCTGCTTTATGACTTCACGCGGCGCGGCTTCGAAACGCTGGGCGCCGGCATCGGCCGGCTGACGCTGCGGGCCGAGCGTCAGACGCTGGTGTTGTCGGTGGCGCGCAGCTTTGCGCTGCGCGTGCTCATTCCCCGGCTGGCGGAGTTTACCCAGGCGCATCCGCACATCCATTTGAATCTGGACATTCATCGCTATTTCGCGGACATCGCCACCTCGGGCGTCGACGTTTCGATCCGCCTCGGCGCCGGAGACTGGCAGGACTGCCGGGTGACGCGGCTTACGCGCGATCGCATCGTGTCGGTATGCGCTCCTTCGCTGCAGGCACAGCTAGGCGATCCGGTGCTGCGCGCCCGCGTGCCGCTGCTGCGCAATGTCGAGCGCGACTATCCGATGCACTGGAACGCCGGCATCGGCGATGCGCGCATAGACTTCAACGATTCCGCGTCGATGCTGGCCGCCGCCGAAGCCGGCATGGGCGTGGCGGTATCTCGCACATCGCTGGTGGCTGATGCCGAGAGGCGGGGAAAACTCGTGCGGCCCACGGACCATGACACCCGCGATGGCCTGGACTACTACGCGGTTTGTACCGAGAACGCCTACCGCAAGCCGTCGGTGCAGGCGTTTTGCGCGTGGGTGTCGACCGCGATCGGTCGGTCGAACCCCGTCACTCCGCCATCTCCTCATAATCCTCGATGATCTCGTCCGACATCCGGCCCAGATGCTTCAGCTCGCCGATGTCCCTGATGTGATCATAAGAAAGATACGTACACATGTCCTTCAGCGCCCGCCCCTCCAGCAGCGAAAAAACCGGCCGCATGATTTCCTGCAGCACCTTCTCCCGCTTTTCTACCGGCGCCACGATGTGAAGCTTGAGCGAGATATTCGGCTGCAACGCCACCAGATCGGCCATCCGCAACAAGCCGGAATACACGGACGTCGTATGCTCGACCTCGAACGCCCGCACGATGGAACGTTTGCGCAGCCACAGTACGTCGATTTGTTCGACGGTCTTCATCGTGCTGCTGTCGTAGTTGAGCGGCAGATCGTCGAGCAGGACATCCGGCTCCGGGTGCCACACTTTTAATACCCGGCTGCGATCGGCCCGGGGCAGCCAGATCCTGAAGCCCAACGTTTCGCCGATCTTCGCGACCAGTCCTTGCACGCGCATGGATTCGCGAACGCTATCCGCGCTGACTTCTTCCTCTTCCTCGTCGAGCGTGGTCGGCACCACGACGCTGACGGCGGTCTTGTCGGTTCGCTTGATCGTGTCTTCGCCTTTCCAGAGCGCCTGCACCTCGGGGGTATAGAAGAAGACGCCTATGGTGCGCGCGCTGCCTGGCAGACCAAGGCGGTGCATGCTTTGGATGATGATTCTGTTGGATTCGACGATGCGGGTGCCGATCGAGGGTGCGTCCCACTCGAAGGAGGTGGACAAGCCCAGGAATTCGATGACGGCGCGGCGGTCCTTGAGCGAAATGATCGAGAGGTTGTCGACCGGATCGTAGGCGGCGAGAAACGCGCCGATGGTGTTGCCGCTGGGGCCGGTGAGGTTGTTCTTCTGGCCTTGATTCTTGCGATAGAGTTCGTCGATGAGCGCGGCCTTTTGCCGGTCGTCGGTTTCGTTCAGGACGGCATGAACCAGCCGCCCGAGCGCCGGGTTATCGTGAAATTCGTTGAGCATGCGGCGCCAGGCGCCCTGGGGCACCATGACCCGGGCAACGGCTTCGTCGTTCTTGGTGTTGCCTTTGCCGTTGCGGTCCAGGATACGGATGATTTCGTCGCATTCGGCCTCGCCCAGAGGGCCGGGAGTGCCCGACAGGATGCGCTCCTGCCAGAAAATGCGCATTTTGTGGCTGAGCCGTTGCCATACCTGGTCTTTTTCTTGCGCGTCGTATCGTGATCGGAAGCTCGTGATCAGCGTTGCGATGTTCTGCGATTCGGCCATGGTCGCCCTCCAGGGATCTTATTCGTGAATAACAGGTTCAAGACGGCCGCGGCTTGCGCGGGGCGCCCACGGCCAGGCGGTCGTACAGCGCGGCGGGCAGGAGCCGCATCAGCCGGGCGACGATGGCCATCTGCCATGGAATGACCGTATAGCGCTCTCCGCGCCCGATGGCGCGCACGGCCCGCGCGGCGAAATCGTCGGCATCCATCAGGAACGGCATCCGGTACGGGTTGCGCGCGGTCATCGGCGTACGGATATAGCCCGGGGCCACCGTCGTGACCCGGATGCCGGACGGGCTCAATTCGTTGCGCAGGCTTTCGCAATAGGCAATGACGGCCGCCTTCGACGCGCTATACGCGCCCGCGCCCGGCAAGCCGCGGATGCCCGCCACGCTGGCGATGCCGACCAGGCTTCCCCGGCCGGCCCGTTTCATCCCTTCGATGAACGGCTCGAAGGTGGCCACCATCGCCAGCAGGTTGGTATCGACCACCGCCCGGAACACCTCGAAATCCTCTGCCTGCTCGGTAAGCGTCCCGGCGCTGACGCCCGCGTTGGCGATCACCACCTCCACGCTCCCGGCCTGGGCGATGAATTGCGCGGCCGCGGCGTGCAAGGCGGCCCGGTCCCGCACGTCCAGCGCATGGCAATGGTGCCGTCCGGGCAATGTCCCGGCCAGCGCCCGCAAGGCGTCGCCGCGCCGGGCCACGAGCCCGAGCGTGGCGCCCTGCGCCGCATACCTGCGCGCCAGCGCCTGCCCGATCCCGCTGCTCGCCCCGGTGATGAATACGTTCATGCCCGCCCCCGCCAAACCGGCATTATCGCCGCACGCCTCGGCCATTGTTGTCCAGGACCGACATGCCCCGTGCGTTGCACGGCGCAATGTGGTATGCTATATGCATAGATTCGCGCAAGACCGTTCTCCCAAGGTCTTTCTGCAGCCCCGCCGGCCTCTCAGGCCCGTCTCGCGAGCGGCTCGCTACAGTTTCCACCCCACCTGATTGCTCTTGAGTGTTTCTGTCCCCCGCAGGCATGCCGCCCACGGGGTGTCCCCGTTTTTTCCATTCATTCCAAAGGAAACACCATGGCTATTCAGACCGGCACCGTGAAATGGTTCGACGACGGCAAGGGCTTCGGCTTCATCACTCCCGCCGACGGCTCCAAAGACCTGTTCGCCCACCACAGCGAAATCCGCAACGACGGGGGCTTCCGCACCCTGGCAGAAGGCGCGACGGTGGAGTTCGAGGTCAGGCAAGGCCCCAAGGGCCTGCAGGCCGCCAACATCCGCGCGCGATAACGCGACCAGCGTCTCGCCAGCCGCACGGGGGCGCGGCATCCTGCCCCCGGACACCTACTCGACACAGGAGCGTACTAGTGGCCAAAGAAGAGCTCATTGAAATGCAAGGCCTCGTCAACGAGGTTCTGCCGGACTCCCGGTTCCGCGTGACACTCGACAACGGGCATGAACTGGTCGCCTACACGGGCGGCAAGATGCGCAAGCACCACATCCGTATCCTGGCCGGCGACAAGGTTTCGCTGGAAATGTCGCCGTACGACCTGACGAAAGGACGCATCACCTTCCGCCATCTCGAACGCCGTCCCGGCTCGACGCCGCCGCCCACGCACCACCGGCGCTGAGCGCCTTCTCAGGCTTTCACGACGGGCAGCGCCCCCGCGCAGGGCGGTATAGTCGCGTATCGGCCCGCCGGCCGGCCGCCCGACGACCAGAAGAAAGGAAAGCAGGAAGCCGAGACATGAGCGCACTCCCCCCCGAAGCCCTACGCACGGAACTCGCCGCCCTGGTGGGCGCCGGCCAGGTATTCACCGACCCGGCCGATACCGAACGCTACGAACAAGGCGCCCGCTACGGCGACGGCAAGGCCGCGCTGGTGGTCCGCCCCGGTTCGGCGGCCGAGGTCGCCGCCGTGGTCCACTACTGCGCCGTTCACGGCGTGCCATTGATCCCGCAGGGCGCCAACACCGGCCTGGTGGCCGCCAGCACGCCCGATTCGAGCGGCACCCAGGTCGTCATGAGCCTGGA
The DNA here is from genome assembly GCF_039541095.1 of Pigmentiphaga soli. Taxonomy (NCBI): domain Bacteria; kingdom Pseudomonadati; phylum Pseudomonadota; class Betaproteobacteria; order Burkholderiales; family Alcaligenaceae; genus Pigmentiphaga; species Pigmentiphaga soli. The sequence continues at coordinate 65,947 of NZ_BAABFO010000002.1, read as the reverse complement.
GCGGCTGCGCGGCGAGATCGAAGTCGACCGCGCCAACCGCACCGCCACCGTCGGCGCCGGCGTCACCCTGCAAGACCTGAACGAACGGCTGGCGCAGGATGGCCTGTGCTTTCCGATCGACCTGGGCGCCAATCCCACGATAGGCGGCATGATCGCCACCAATACCGGCGGTTCGCGCCTGATCCGCTACGGCGACGTGCGGCACAACCTGCTGGGCCTGGAGGCCGTGCTGGCCGATCCGCCCGGCCAGGTGCTGGACCTGATGAGCGGCCTGCGCAAGAACAACACCGGCTACGACCTGAAGCAGCTGTTCGTGGGCACCGGCGGCACCGGCGCGGTGGTCACCCGCGCCGTGCTGCAGGTCCATCCGCTGCCGCGCCAGACCGCCACCGCGCTGATCGTGCCGACCGGCCAGGACGCCATCCTCGACCTGCTGATCGCGCTGGAAGGCGAGTTCGGCGATTTCCTGACGGCCTACGAAGGCATCTCCCAGGCTGCCATGCAATCGGTGCTCGACCACGTGCCAGGCACCGCCAATCCCTTCGCGCCCGAGCCGGTGCCCGGCTACGCGCTGCTGGTTGAATTGAGCTCCACCGCGTCGCGCGAACTGCTGGGCGTCGACCTGCAGCAGGCGCTGAACGACTTCCTGGAACGCCAGTTCGAAACGCTGGTGACCAACGCCGTGCTGGATGGCGGCGCCGACCTGTGGAAGATCCGGCATTCGATCAGCGAATCGATCCGGCAGCAGGGCAAGCTGATCGCGTTCGACATCGCCGTGCCGCGCTCCTCGATGGTGGCCTTCCGGACCGACGCCCTGGCCATGCTGCAGCGGGATTTTCCGTGGCTGCGGCTGTTCGATTTCGGCCACTGGGGCGACGGCGGCTGCCATTTCAACATCGTGTGGCCGCACGAAGCCACGCCGGCGTTCGACGCCGACACGGTGGAAAAACTGCGGGTGGCGATCTACGACCTGGTGGTGCGCGGCTATGGCGGCAGCTTCAGCGCCGAGCACGGCGTGGGGCCGTACAACGAGCGTTTCTATCATCGCTACACCGGGCCGGCGGTCCAGGCCTACGCGGGGCGGATCCAGAAGGCGATGGATCCGCACGGCGCGCTGGGCCGGGTCTGGTTCGGACCGGCTCCGGCGCCCTGACGACGGGTAAAACGAGGCGCGGACCGGCTCCGGCGCCCTGACGGGTAAAACGCGGCGCGGGCAGGCGCCCCGCCGCGACGGCGCTTCCCGCGCCGGCCTACCTGGCCGCCGCGCCGCCGCCGCTGCGTTCCTTGGCCACCAGGAAATCCAGCACCTGCAGCGCGGACGCGTTGCTGCCGGTCTGCGCCGGCGAGGTCACGTAGTGCCCGTTGACCGCCAGCGTGGGCACGCCGTCGATGTTGTACGCCTCGGCCAGCTTGACCGCGCGCTGCACCTTGGACTGCACGCCGAAGGAATTGAAGGTGGCCGTGAACTGGGCCTTGTCGAAGCCCTGCCTGGCCGCCCAGTCGATGATGCGGTCGGCCGTGTTCAGCGGCTGGCGCTCCTGGTGGATGGCGTTGAACACCTTGGCCTGGAATTCATCGACCTTGCCGAGCGACTCCAGCGTGTAATAAAGCCGTTGCTGGGGCTCCATGCCGGCATTGAAGCGCACCGGCACCCGGCGCACGACGACGTCGGCCGGCTGCTTGCGGATCCAGGCTTCCAAGCTGGGCTCCAGCGCGTTGCAATGGGGGCAGCTGTACCAGAAGAATTCGGTGACCTCGATCTTGCCCGGGCTGTCGGTGGGCTGGGGCTGCGGCAGGCGGGTGTATTCGGCGCCTTCGCGCGGCTGCTGGGCCTGCGCCGCGGCGGGCAGGAGGAAGGCGGCGCCGGCGGCCAGCGCCAGGGTGGCGCCGAGACGGCGCAGGAGCGATGCAACGGTCATTGGGAGTTCCTCTGTTTCTGCGTGGCCGCCGCGCGGCCGGATGCTGGACTGCGACCGGCGGCGCCCCGCCGGAGTTCCGCGGCCGGCCGGCGGGCGTCCGGCCGCGCCGGGACGCCTATTTCTTGACCACCGCCGCCTCGATGCCGTTTTCGGCCAGCCGCGCGCGCGTGCGGTTCATGTCGTCGAGCTTGGCGAACGGGCCCAGCCGCACCCGGTGCACCGTGCCGTTCTGCAAATCCGCCGTTTCCAGCCGGGCCTGGAAACCCAGGAACGCCAGCCGGGCCTTCAGCGATTCGGCGTCTTCGATCACCCGGTAGGCGCCGACCTGGAGGTAATACGCGCCATCGCCCGTGCCCGCGGCCGTGGCCGCGCCGGAAGACGCGGCGGCCGGCGGGGTGGCGGCCGCGGGCGGCCGCGGCGGCGAACCGCTGTTGCGCCGGATGGCCGAATTGGCCAGGAATTCGCCCAGCGGGTCGCGCTTGGCGTCGGGCACCGGGGCCGGCGCCGGCTCGGTGGCCGAGGGGCCGGAGGCCGGCGGCGCGCCGGCCGGGGCGTCGCGGCCGCTGTACAGGCTGCGGTTGGGATCGGGCGCGTTGGCCGGGTCCACCGGGGGCGCCGGCGGCGTGCGCGGCCCCCTGCTGACGAAGGGAACGGGGGCGTTCTTCACGTACACCGCCACCATGACGGCGATCACCAGCCCGACCAGCAGGCCTGCGATCAGGCCGAACAGCGTGCCGCCCCGTTGGGCGCGGAGAGTAGGCATGAATCGTATCCGGGCATTCACATCCGTTGCGGCGCCGACACGCCGAGCAGCGCCAGGCCGTTGGCCAGCACCTGGCGGGTGGCCGCCAGCAGCGCCAGGCGCGCCAGCTTCAGGGCCGGGTCGTCGACCAGCACCCGCTCGGCATTGTAATAAGCGTGGTAGTCGGCGGCGCAATCCTTCAGCCAGAAGGCGATATGGTGCGGCGACAGCTCGGCCGCGGCCAGCGCCACGGTGGCGGGGAAGCCCGCCAGCCGCTGCATCAGCTGGTATTCGCGCTCGGCCGTCAGCAGGCTGGTGTCGGCGTCGGCAAGCTCGGCCGGGTCGCCGCCCCACTGGGCCAGGATCGAGCAAATGCGCGCGTGCGCGTACTGGATGTAGTAGACCGGGTTCTCGTCGCTCTGCTTCAGGGCCAGGTCGACGTCGAACACGAATTCGGTGTCGGCGCGCCGCTGGATCAGGAAGTAGCGCACCGCGTCGCGGCCGACCCAGTCGATCAGGTCGCGCAAGGTGACGTAGCTGCCGGCGCGCTTGGAGATCTTGACCTCCTCGCCGCCGCGCATCACCTTGACCATCTTGTGCAGCACGTAGTCGGGATAGCCCTTGGGAATGCCGATGCCCAGCGCCTGCAGGCCCGAGCGCACGCGGGCGATGGTGCCGTGGTGGTCGGAGCCCTGGATGTTGATGGCCTTGTCGAAGCCGCGCTCCCACTTGGTGACGTGGTACGCCACGTCGGGCACGAAGTAGGTGTAGCCGCCTTCGGACTTGCGCATCACGCGGTCCTTGTCGTCGCCTTCGCCCAGTTCGGTGGTGCGCAGCCACAGCGCGCCGTCGAGCTCGTAGGTATGGCCGCTGGCGATCAGCTGGCGGACGACCTGGTCGACCCGGCCGCTGGTGTACAGCGAGCTTTCCAGGTAGTAGTTGTCGAACTTCAGGTCGAAGGCCTGCAGGTCCAGATCCTGTTCGCGGCGCAGATAGGCCACGGCGAAGCGGCGGATGTCTTCCAGGCTGTCGGGATCGCCGGCGGCGGTGACGGGGTCGGCGTCGGCCGCCTGCACCGTCTTGCCGGACAGGTAGTCGGCGGCGATGTCGTTGATGTATTCGCCGCGGTAGCCGTCGGCCGGGAAGTCCGGGTGGTCGGGCGTCAGGCCGCGGGCGCGGGCCTGCACGCTGATGGCCAGGTTGTGTATCTGGTTGCCGGCGTCGTTGTAGTAGAACTCGCGGTGCACCGTCCAGCCGCCGGCGTCGAACAGGCGGCAGATGGCGTCGCCCAGCGCGGCCTGGCGGGCGTGGCCCACGTGCAGCGGGCCGGTGGGGTTGGCCGACACGAATTCGACGATGACCTTGCGGCCGGTGGCCGGCGCACGGCCGAAACCGGCGCCGCCCTGGCGGATGGCGGCCACCACTGCCTGCTTGGCGGCCGGCGCGATGCGGATGTTGATGAAGCCGGGGCCGGCCACTTCGGCGCCGGCCACCAGGCCGGCGGCGCCGGGCTGGGCGGCCAGGGCATCGACGATGGCCTGCGCCAGTTCGCGCGGATTGCGGCGCAGCGGCTTGGCGATCTGCATCGCCACGTTGGTGGCGAGGTCGCCGTGGGAGGCCACCTTGGGCCGTTCCAGCAGCACGCTGGGCGAGGCGTCGGGCGCGACGGCGCGCACGGCGGCGCCGATCAGGCCGATGAGTTGTTCCTGTTGCTCGGGGAGCATGAATGAAAAAGTCGCTGAACGAGTAGTGCCGAATGTTAACAGCCGGGCCGCCCAGGCCCCAACCGCGGGTGGGCGGCCACCCGGATCACGCCCGGGCAGCCGCCGGCCGCCTGCGGCGGGGCGGGGTCGAAGCGGTAGAACAGGTCGGGTTCGCTGACCACGAACAGCCGCCCGCCCGGGTCGACCGCCACGCCCTCGGCCTGCGGTACGCCGTCCAGGTGGCGCAGACCCAGCGGCAGGCCGGTGGGGTCCATCTCCATCACCAGTTGCGATTCGTCGCTGAGCAGCAGCAGATGGCCGGTTTCCGGGTCGACGTCGACCGACGACAGGTCGGTGCCGAACACCGATCGGTCGATCCAGGCGCTCAGGTCTTCGATGCGCGGCTGCGCGTCCTTGCCGGTCTTCAGCCCGGCGATGCGGTACAAGGCGCGCGGCTTGCGTTCGCGCACCATGTACAGCAGGTCGTTGCCGCGGTCGTAGCCGACGCCTTCCAGCCCATGGTTGCCGCCGTCCCGCAGCACATCGATGCGGCGGCCGGCGGCGGCATCGATCGGCTGCGGCCGGGCGGGCAGCGCGAAGGTGCGCACCGTGCCGCGGCCCTCCTCCACGATCGCCACCTCGCCGTCGCCCAGGTAGGCCACGCCCTCCACGTCGGATACGTTGCGCAGCGGGTAGCTGGCCAGCGGCGTGCCCTCGCCGTCCAGTTCGATCAGCGTGGGCGGGCGGTTGACCACCGCCAGCAGCCGGCCGCGATCGGTGTCGTAGGTCAGCCCCGACAGGTTGCGCGACACGCCGGCCACGGCCTTGCCGTCGATGCCGGCGCGGTAGGCGGCCAAGTCCAGGCTGGCGCCGGCCGGCTCGCGGTTCCACAGCGCGGCCTGGCGCCCGCTGCCGTCCAGCCACAGGTAGAGGCGGTTCTCGACGTGGTGGAAGCGCACCGCCAGATAGGCGGCGTAGAGGAGCGCGGCAGCGCAGCCGAGGACGGCGCAGCGCCGCAGGAGGCGGGAAGGCGCCACGGCGGGACTCGGGGAATGAAGGGATGGCGGCCGCCGGCGGGCGGCGCGGCGGGCATGAATGGTTTCACAAATGGCTCCAAGAATACACGGCTCGCGCCGCCGGCGCCCGACGGCGCCGGCCGGATCCGCCATAATGGGGTTCCGATCCCCCCAGGAGGCGCCATGCTCGTTACGTTCAGATCGAAAGCGGCCGGCGAGGTCATCATGCTGGCCGAGCACGCCAAGCCGCTGCTGGAACTGGCCGGCAAGTCCTTCGACGGCCAGCTCGATCCGCGCGGCGTATTCACGCCGGAGCAGCTGCCGGCCGCCATCACCGGCATCGAACGCGCGCTGGGCCTGGAAAAGCGGCCGCAGTTCGACGAAGACGACCCCGAGCAGGCGGCGCTCGCCGCCCGCTACGTCAGCCTCAAGCAGCGCGCCTTCCCGCTGCTCGACATGCTGCGCGCGGCGCGCGACAAGGGCGTCAACGTGACCTGGGAAAGCTGAGGCGCCGATGTCGTCGTGGCAAGACGTGCTCGATTTCTGGTTCCTGCCGGCCGACGACCCCGGCCACCTGCGGCCGCGTGCCGTGTGGTTCCGCAAGGATCCGGCCTTCGATGCCGAGGTGGCCGCGCGTTTCCGGCGCGAAGTGGAGCTCGCGCTGCACGGCGGCCTGCGCGACTGGCGGCGGCAGCCCGACAGCGCGCTGGCCCGCATCCTGCTGCTCGACCAGTTCACGCGCAACATCTGGCGCGGCACGCCGCAGGCCTTCGCCGGCGACGGCCAGGCGCTGGCCGACGCGCTGGCGCTGATCGACGGCGGCGGCTACCTGCGGCTGCCGCCGGTGCAGCGCGAATTCGTCTACCTGCCGCTGATGCATAGCGAAACGCTCGGCGTGCAGGAGCGCTGCGTGGCGCTGTACACCCGGCTGGCGCAAGACCACCCCGCCGCCCAATCGTCGCTGGAATTCGCCATCCGCCACCGCGACATCATCGCCCGCTTCGGCCGCTTCCCGCATCGCAACGCGATCCTGGGACGCGGCAGCACGTCGCAGGAAGTGGAGTTCCTGAAGCAGCCAGGGTCGGGGTTCTAGGCCGGCGCCGGGCCGTCCCAAGCCGGCCGCGTCCCCCCGGGGGACAGCCGTTCGGGCGCCGTCCAGGCGTTCGAACGGCCAGGGGCACCATAGGCCGGCGCCGGGCCGCCCCAAGCCGGCCGCGTCCCCCCGGGGGACAGCCGTTCGGGCGCCGTCCAGGCGTTCGAATGGCCAGGGGCACCACTATTCGGGTTGTACGCCTGCGGCTTTCACCATGTCGCCGACGATCGCCGCTTCCTCGCGGATCTCCTGCCGCAGCCGGGCGCCGTCGCTGGCGATCACCGTCAGGCCCTTGGACGTGGCCTGCTTCTCGGCGAAGTCGGGCTGCTTCAGGATCGCGCGGATGTCGTCGCGGATCTTGTCGAGCACCGGCTGCGGCGTGCCGGCCGGCGCGAACAGGCCGTACCAGATCGACGCGCGCACGTAGGGATAGCCTTCCTCGTCGGCGGTGGGCACGTCGGGATACTGCGCCACGCGTTCCTTGCCGGCCACCGACACCGGCTTGATCTTGCCGGCCGCGATCAGCGGCGCGGCGACGTTGGCCGAGCCGGTGGCCAGCATCACCTCGCCGGCGGCCAGCGCCGTCAGCAGCGGGTTGATGCCCTTGTAGGGCACGTGCAGCATGTCGACCGATTCGCGGTTCTTGACCAGTTCGAACAGCAGATGCGGCTGGCTGCCGTTGCCGAACGAGCCGTAGGTCAGCTTGCCCGGCTGGCGGCGCGCCAGCGCCAGCAGTTCCTTGAAGTTCTTCACCGGGACGTTGGCGTTGGCCAGGATGAGCTGGTCGCTGCGCACCATCATCGTGATGGGCGCGAAGCTGCGGTCGGGGTCGTAGGGCAGCTGCTTGTACAGGTAGCGGTTGGCCACCAGGGTCTGGTTGACGGTGGCCAGCAGCGTGTAGCCGTCGGCCGGCGCGGTGGCCACGGCCTCGGCGCCGATCAGCGAACCGGCGCCGGCGCGGTTCTCGACCACGACCGGCTGCTTCCACTTCTGCGCGAGTTCGGCGCCGATGGCGCGGATCAGGATGTCGATGCCGCCGCCGGGCGCGAACGGCACGATCACGCGCACCGGCTTGTTGGGGTAGGACTGTACCTGGGCGGTGGCCGCGCCAGCGGCGAGCGCCGTGGCGGCCAGGATGGCGGCCCGTATCAGGGCCACGAAGCTGCGTCGGTTCATGGTCGGGTCTCCTCGGAACATTTGCTTGGTCGTTGCTGGATCGTCTCGTCCGGGTCGCACGGCCGACATGGCGCGCCCGCATCATCTCGCTCCGGCCGGCGATTCACGGGCGCCTGCATGTCAGCATCAGGCGTAGACATGGCCGTCGAACAACCGCCGCGTGGTGCGGAAGAAGGCGCCGCGCTCGGCGTGCCAGCCGCCATCGGGCAGGCGGCGCACCGCGGCGTCCACCGTCAGCACGCCCGACGGCATGCCCAGGCGCAGCGCGCCGCCGGCCGCGCGCGCGGCGCGCTGCGCCACGCTGCCTTCGATGCGCGCGGCCACGGCGGTGCACAGCGACGCGGTCAGCGGCAGCGCGCGGTGCGGCTGGCCGCTGGACAGCATGCGCACCACCAGGTCGACCGCGCTGGCGGGTAGCGGCTCGCCCGCCAGCGTTTCGGCGTTCTGCGGCGCCGACACGAAGCCGACGAAGGGGACGATGCGGATGGCGCGCGCCTGTTCGATCGTCGGCGCGATGCCCATCGCCACCGAGGCGTGGGCGCGGATCTCGTTCATGGCGGCCAGCAGCTCCGGCATGGCTTCGAGCTTTTCGGGCAATTCCGTACCCGTCAGGCCGAGCGTGGCGGCATCGACGAAGACGCAGGCGTTGGCCGCGTCGACCATCGACGCCTCCACCGCGCCCAGGCCGGGGACCTGCAGCGTGTCGACCGCATTGCCCGTGGGCAGCAGCCGGCCGGTGGTGGCGCCGCCGGGCTTCAGGAAATCGAGCCGCACCGGCGCGCCGGTGCCGGCCACGCCCGGGATGGCCAGATCGCCGCGCGCCACGCTGCGGCCGCCCGACACCGGGAAGGTGGAATGAATGATCTTGCCGGTGTTGGTGTTGTGGATGCGCACCGTGGCCTGGCCATCGGCCACCGCCGGGCGCACCAGCCCCTCGTCGATCGCATAGGGGCCGATCGCCGACGACATGTTGCCGCAGTTGCCGCGGTAATCGCAGGCGGCGTCCTTCACCTGCACCTGGACGAAGGTGTAGTCGACGTCGGCGCCATCGACCGAGGGCGGGCCGACCAGGCAGACTTTCGACAGCGACGACACCCCGCCGCCCATGCCGTCGAGCTGCCGCCCGTAGGGATCGGGGCTGCCCATCGCCGACAGGAATATCGCGTCGCGCGCGGCGCGATCGCGGGGCAGGTCTTCCACGTTGAAGACCAGCGCCTTGCTGGTGCCGCCGCGCATGAACGCGGCGCGATATCGTTCCGCCATGATCAGTAGGCCCTGGGCGACTGCCTGTCGCGCTCGGCCACGGGCAGCGTCATGTCGCCCACGCCCTCGATCGCGATGCGCACCGTGTCGCCGGCCGCGAACGGCCCCACGCCTTCCGGCGTGCCGGTGGCGATGACGTCGCCCGGCCGCAGCGGCAGCACCGACGAGATCAGCTCGATCAGCTCGGCCACGCCGACGATCATGTCGCGCGTGTTGGCCTGCTGCTTCAGTTCGCCGTTGACCCATAGCCGGTTGTCGAGCGCCTGCGGGTCGGCCACTTCGTCGGCCGTGACCAGCCACGGGCCGAGCGGGGTGAAGGTCTCGAACGATTTGCGCATCGAGCGCTCTTCCTCGGCCACGCCTTTTTCGATGCGCATCGTGGCGTCGACCAGGCAGGCATAGCCGAACACGTGTTCGAATGCCTTTTCGCGCGGGATGTCACGGCCGCCGCGGCCCACGATCACCGCCAGTTCGGATTCGTGGTCGAAGCGGCGCGACGAACCGCGGGGCAGCAGGATGCCGGCGCCGGCGCCGGACAGCGAGCCGGGCGCCTTCAGGAAGAAGCCCTGCTCGCGCGCGCTGCGGCCCTTGCCGGTGACCGAGCGGTCGCCCAGTTCGCCGATGTGCTTGCGGTAGTTGGCGGGCGCGGCGAACACGTGCGACGGGCTGGGGCTGGGGGGCAGCAGCGCCACCTCGGCCAAGGGCCGCGCAGCGGCCTCCCGGCGGGCGGCGGCAAGCGCCGGGGCCGCCTCGCTCCAGTGCGCGATCAGCCAGTTCATCCGCTGCGCGGGCAGTTCGGCCAGCCAGGGCGGCAGCGCGGCGGTCACGTCATGGATGCGGTCGCCCTCGACCAGGCCGACGCGGTAGTCGTCGAATACGGCAAGTTTCACGATTTCTCCTCAAGATAATGCCGGGCCGCCGGGCGCAGCCCGGCCTTGGGGGTGCTCGATCATCTGGAAGCCGCCGCCGGCGGACAGCGCTTCTTCGCGGTAGTAGCCCAGCGCCCGCAGCGCCGGCAGGTCGTTGACCTGGAACAGGATGGCGTCCCGTTCGGCCGAGCGGTTCAGGTGTTCGTGCCAGGCCCATGGCGCGATCGTCAGGAAATCGCCGGCCGACCAGTCGTGGCGCACGCCCTCGACGACGGACGCGCCTTCGCCGCGCACCACGTAGTACAGCTTGCTGCCGGTGTGCCGGCGCGCGCGGCCGCGAAAGCCCGGCCGCAGCATCTGCAATTGCTGACCCAGCGTCGGCATGGTGGAGCCGCCGTCGGCCGGGTTGCGGTATTCGAGGATGACGTCGTCGAAGGGGTCGGGCTCCAGCCCGGCGGCCTGTTCGAGCGCGGCCATCGACATCGCGCGCGGATAGGCCAGCAGCGGATTGCGGGCCGGCCGCGGCAGGCCGGGCGGGCTCATCAGGCCGCTGCCGTACTGGCGGAACGATTCGTCGCGGATCCCGGCCACCGGCTGCTCGGCCTGCGTATAGGGATCGAAGAAGGTGGCGTGCAGCGAGCGCACCAGCGAGATGTCGAGCACGTCGAGCCAGATCATCGGCGCGCTGCCGCGATGCACGTGGTCGTGCCAGGTGCCGGACGGCGTCAGCACCAGGTCGCCCTCGTTCATTTCATAGCATTCGCCGTCCACCGTCGTGCTGCAGCCGTGGCCCTGCATGACGAAGCGCAGCGCGTTGGCCATGTGCCGGTGCGCCTGCGCCACCTCGCCGGGCAGGATGACCTGGATCGAGCCCCAGAACGTGGGCGTGGTGCCGTAGGGCAGGCCCGGATCGGCCAGCCGCAGCGTGCGCCGCATGCCGCCCGAGCCGATCGCGATCATCTCGCCGATGCGGTCCAGCAGCGGCTTCAGGTCGCTCCAGCGCCACAGCAGCGAACGCGCCGGCGAGCGCGGCTCGCGCGTGAACAGCGGCGGGTCGTCGGGCTGGTGCACCCGGCAGTTGAAACGCGCCAATTCCTTTTCGAGCTGGCGACGCGCCTCGGCGTCCGCCATCACAGCTTCATGTCCCATGCCAATCTCCAGGCGCTACACAACTTCCGCCCCGCGAACCACCCCGATCAGGGCCGCGGCGTCGGCCGGCGGCGCGTCGGCGCGCCAGGCCACCTGGCCGTCGGGGCGCACCAGCACCAGCCGGCGCTCGTACAGCGCGGCCGCGTTCTCGTCGTCCACGTCTTCCACCCGCAGCGGCACGCCGGCGGCTGCGGCCGCGGCCACCAGCGCATCGACCGCCGGCGGCGCCACGCCGAAGCGCAGCAGCACGAACTCGCGGCCGAACAGGTCGAGGGTGGAGCGGCCCGGCGCCAGCCAGGCGTGCGGCGCGCGCGATCCCGGCCGCGCGGTGGGCGTATAGCTGGATACCTCGTCGGGCGGCCGCGGCGTGCCGTCGGGCACCACGATGGGCGAGCCTTCGTATACATAGCCGAGGTGGATGCCGATCGAGAACCACTCGCGCCGCATCATCTCCGTATAGCGCTGGCCGTACTCGCGGCGCGCGGCCTCGGCCGCGGGGCCGTCGCCCTCGAACATGACGGGATCGGGACGCATGATGCGCGGCGCCAGCATGCGCTTCAGGTTGTCGCCGGCCTCCGAGACGTTGCGGATGGCCACCGGGCGCTGTTCCGTCTCGTAGGTGGCCAGCAGGCCGGCGCCGCCCCAGCCCTGCGCGGCGGCCGCCAGCTTCCACGACAGGTTGACGGCGTCGAGGATGCCGGTGTTCATGCCGAAGCCGCCGGTGGGCGAGGTCAGGTGCGCGGCATCGCCGGCGATGAACACGCGGCCGCGCCCGTAGGCGTCGGCCACCAGCTGGCGGCGCACCCATGGCAGCAGCGACAGGATCTCGAAATCGAATTCGCGGCCCACCGCGCGCACGATGGCGCGGCGCATTTCTTCTTCCGTCACGGCGCGGCGCTCGGCGTCGCCCACCAGCGAGAAGCGCCATTGGTCGCGCCCGTTGATGGCCACCAGCGTGGCCCAGGTGCCTTCGGGGCCGATGAAGATGTAGCGATAGGCGGGCTTCTTGTCGTGCAGGGCTTCCAGGCCGTCGCAGCGGAACACCACGTTGGTGGTGTAGGTGAGCACGGCGTCGCCCGACATGCCGATGCCGAGCTGCTGCCGCACCCGGCTGGCGCCGCCATCGCAGCCGACCAGGTATTGCGCTTCGATCACGTGCGTATCGCCGGTGGCGGCGTCGCGCACGGTGGCGGCCACGTGGTCGCCGCGGTCGGCGAAATCCAGCAGTTCGGTGCCGTAGCGGATCGATACGCCGGGCCACTGGCGCGCGAAGCGCGCGAGCACCGGGTCGAAGAAGTTCTGCGGACAGCGCTCGCGTTTCTGCGGGCTTTGCGGCGGCGGCCGTTCCTCGCGCGGCGAGGGGAAATGCTCGCGGCCGAATTCGTAGCCGTTGAGCGAGGTCACCCAGGCACAGTCCTGCGGGTAGTCGCGGTTGTAGCCGGCGCTTTCCACCCAGGGCACGATGCCCCAGCGGCGGCAGAACTCCATGGTGCGGATGCCGACCATGTCCATCCGCGGCTGGCCGATCACGCCGTCGCCCTTTTCGATCAGCACGCAGGAAACGCCGCGCCAGCCCAGGTCGCCGGCCAGCGCCAGGCCGACCGGGCCGGCGCCGGCGATCAGCACGGCGGGACGGTGGGACATTGCCTATCTCCTCGTTCGCGGCCGGCCAGGCGCGGCGCGCCGGCACGGTCTCAATTCAAATGGTCAGTCCGTTCATGCTAAATGGTCAGTCCATTTGAAGTCAAGTCGGCAAGGCCCGCATCGCGCCTCCGGCGCGACATGGGTCGAACGGGTATGGACGGAAGGCGGGCGGAGCGGCTCAGCCAGCGGCTTTGCCGCCGGCAGCGCTGCGCCGCGTCGCGGCGCGGGACGATGCCGAGCGCGCGGGGCGCGCACGCGCCGCCGTTTGCGCGGCGTGCCGGGCCTGCGCCTCGAACAGGTATTCGTGCAGGGATTTCAGGTGCTCGGCCATCAGCGCGGCAGCCTCGTCGGGCCGGCGTTGGCGGATCAGTTCGACGATGCGCCGCTGCACCTTGACGGTATCGAAGCGCGGCACCGCGTCGAAGCGGATCAGCACGCCGAGCACGATGTCGGTCACCGCGTCGACCAGGATGGCCATGATCTCGTTGCCGGTGGCCATGGCGAGCAGGCGGTAGAAGGCCACCAGCTGCACGCGCCGCTCTTCGAAGCGGCCCGCCGCGGTCAGTTGCTCGGTAAGGTCGATGCTTTCGTCGAGCGCGCGCAGGTCGTCTTCGGTGGCGCGCTGGGCCGCCAGGCGGATCACGGCGTCCTGCAGGATCACCCGGCTTTCGGTCAGGCTTTCCAGCGAAAGCCGGCCGAGGAACACCATGTCGCGCAGCGACTGCGTGACCACGGCCGGATCGCCTTCGCGGATGAAGGCGCCGCCCTTGACGCCCTTGCGCAGCTCCACCAGGCCGGCCATTTCGAGGCTGCGGATCGCCTCGCGCACCGCGGCGCGGCTGGCGCCGAACTGCACGGCCAGCTCGCGCTCGGCGGGCAGCTTGTCGCCGGGCTTGAGCTGGCGGCTGGCCAGCTGGCTGCGGATGCGGTCGCAGATCTCCTCGAACACGCGCGGCGAGTGGACGCGGGCGCCGCGGGTGAGCAGGTCGATATCGGGCAGCGACGCGTTGGCCATGGGCGGATACAGGGAGGGCGTGACAGACAGGCGATTCTAGCCCGATGCGTCCGCCGCGGCCGCGCTGCGCCGGCAAGCGGCGCAGCCATCATGCTGCGGGCACGCGAGCGCCGGCCCCGAGGGCAGGACGCCGCGTGCGCCCCGTCAGTCGATCAGCTCGGGCTGGGCCTCGGTCTGCTCGTCTTCGCCGGCCGCCTCGCGCGCGTGCCGGTTGACCGCGCTCAGCACGGCCTTGAACGAGGCCGTCACGATGTCGCTGTCCACGCCCACGCCGAAGCCGGTGGGCGATTCGCCGATGCGGACCTCCACGTAGCAGGCGGCCGTGGCGTCGGCGCCCACGCCGATCGAATGTTCGTGGTAGTCCATCATCCGCACCGGCATGCCCAGCGCATGCACGAAGGCGTCGATCGGCCCGTTGCCCACGCCGGTCAGCGTGCGCGGCTTGCCGCCGTGGCGCACGTCGACCTCGACCCGCACGCCGCCGTCGACGCTGGCGATGCGATGGCCCACGAAGCGGTAGGGCTGGTCCACGTCCAGGTACTCGCGGCGGAAGATCGCGTACACATCGCCGGCCGACACCTCGCGCCCGGTCTCGTCGGTCACGCGCTGGATGGCGCGGCTGAACTCGATCTGCAGGCGGCGCGGCAGGTCGAGGCCGTGCTCCTGCTGCAGCAGGTAGCTGACGCCGCCCTTGCCCGACTGGCTGTTGACGCGGATCACCGCGTCGTAGCTGCGGCCCAGATCGGCCGGGTCGATCGGCAGGTAGGGCACGTCCCAGAAGGTGTCGGGCTTGCGCTGCGCGAAGCCCTTCTTGATGGCGTCCTGGTGCGAGCCGGAGAAGGCGGTGAAGACCAGGTCGCCCACATAGGGATGGCGCGGATGCACCGGCAGCTGGTTGCAGTACTCGACGCAGCGGCGCACGTCGTCGATGTCGGAAAAGTCGAGCCCGGGCGCGATGCCCTGGCTGTACAGGTTCAGCGCCAGCGTCACGATGTCGACGTTGCCGGTGCGCTCGCCGTTGCCGAACAGGCAGCCCTCGATGCGATCGGCGCCGGCCAGCACCGCCATCTCGGCGGCCGCCACCGCGGTGCCGCGGTCGTTGTGCGGATGCACGCTGAGCACGATGCTGTCGCGCCGGGCCAGGTTGCGGTGCATCCATTCGATCTGGTCCGCGTACACGTTCGGCATCGCGCATTCGACGGTGGCCGGCAGGTTGAGGATGATCTTGCGCCCGGGCGTGGCGCCCCAGGCCTCGACCACCGCATCGCACACTTCCTTGGCGAAATCGAGCTCGGCCGAGCTGAACACCTCCGGCGAATACTGGAACACCCACTCGGTTTCGGGCCGCGCCGCGGTCAGTTCGCGGATCAGGCGGGTGCCATTGAGCGCCACCTGCTTGACCTCTTCGCGCGTCATGTTGAACACGATGCGGCGGAAATCGGGAGCGATGGCGTTGTACAGGTGGACGATCGCGCGGCGCGCGCCCTGCACCGAATCGATGGTGCGGCGGATCAGGTCTTCGCGCGACTGGGTCAGCACCTCGATGGTGACGTCGTCCGGCACGCGGTCTTCCACCACCAGGCTGCGGATGAAATCGAAATCGGTCTGCGACGCCGACGGGAAGCCGACCTCGATCTCCTTGAAGCCGATCTCGACCAGCTTTTCGAACATGCGCAGCTTGCGTTCGCCGTTCATCGGCTCGATCAGCGCCTGGTTGCCGTCGCGCAGGTCGGTGCTCATCCAGATCGGCGGCGCCGTCATGCGGCGGTTGGGCCAGGTGCGCTCGGAAAAGTCGTAGGCGGGGAACGGACGATACTTGACCGCGGGATTCTTCAACATGGACATGGGGTGACTCCAGCTACTACTGCGTGCAACGGTGCGGACGGGTTGGACGAACCCGGAGGGTGTGGCCGTGCGGCTGCCGAACTGCCACGGACGCTAGGCCCGGCAGCCGATCGGTAGTAGTAGCGAGGCGGGGGAAGAAAGGCGCAGGGATGCCGCGGACGCGCGCGCGCCGGCGTTCCGCGCAGCGGGCTGCGGGAAGGCGGCTGAAACGATGGCGGAATTGCTACAGGCCATGGCGCGTTGGGTACGAGAAAGCGCGGGAACCGCAGGTTGGGCGTGATTCGCCGGCGCAAAGAACCGTTAGTCAACCACATATCGGCCGGTTCTGCAAGTCGGGGGCCGGTCGCAAGGGCCTTTGGCCGCGCAACGCTGCGGCATAATCGCCAAAAGGGCCGGCCTTCCCCTGCGGCCCGCACGCGAGCGAACGCCATGAACCCCGATCCTTTCGCCGTTTCGATCCGCCCCGACCCGTGGCCGGCCGAACCGTTCAACGACGCCGGCGCCGCGGTGCAGCGGCTGGTCGACATCTATGCCCGCAACACCGCCTTTCTGTGCGACACCTTCCGCAACGTGCTGGCCGCCCGCGCCGGCGCGCCCGGCCGCGTGCGCGCCTGCTATCCCTTCATCCGCCTGCGCGTGGACACCTACGACGAAGTGGATTCGCGGCTGTCGTACGGGCACGTGGCCGAGCCGGGCGTGTACCAGACCACCGTCACCCAGCCCGCGCTGTTCCGCGCCTACCTGACCGAACAGATCGACCTGCTGCTGCGCAACCACGGCATGCCGGTGGAGGTGGGCGAATCCGACGTGCCGATCCCGCTGCACTTCGCCTTCCCCGAAGGCAGCTATGTGGAAGGCGAGCACGTGGAGGCGCTCAGGCGCCCGCTGCGCGACGTGTTCGACACGCCCGACCTGGCGGTGACCGACGATGCCATCGTCAACGGCACCCGCCTGGCGCGCGAAGGCGAGCCGCTGCCGCTGGCGCCGTTCACCGCGCCGCGCATCGATTATTCGCTGCACCGCCTGCAGCACTACACCGCCACGGCGCCGTCGCACTTCCAGAACTTCATCCTGTTCACCAACTACCAGTTCTACGTGGACGAGTTCTGCCTGCGCGCGCGCCGGCTGGTGGCCGACGGCCAGTACGAGGCCCTGGTCGAGCCCGGCAACCGCATCACCCGGCGCGACGCCGCGCCGGCCGCGGCGCCGCCGACCCGCATGCCGCAGATGCCGGCCTATCACCTGCTGCGGCCGGGGCATTCCGGCATCACGCTGGTCAACATCGGCGTCGGGCCCTCGAATGCCAAGACCATCACCGACCACATCGCCGTGCTGCGGCCGCACGCCTGGCTGATGCTGGGCCACTGCGCCGGCCTGCGCGGTTCCCAGCGGCTGGGCGACTACGTGCTGGCGCACGGCTACGTGCGCGACGACCACGTGCTCGACGCCGACCTGCCCACCTGGGTGCCGCTGCCGCCGCTGGCCGAGGTGCAGGTGGCGCTGGAACAGGCGGTGGAGGAAGTGGCCGGCCTGTCGGGCTGGGAACTCAAGCGCATCATGCGCACCGGCACGGTGGCCACCATCGACAACCGCAACTGGGAGCTGCGCGAGCATCTGGAGCCGGTGCAGCGCTTCGCGCAGTCGCGCGCCATCGCGCTCGACATGGAATCGGCCACCATCGCCGCCAACGGCTTCCGCTTCCGCGTGCCCTACGGCACGCTGCTGTGCGTGTCCGACAAGCCGCTGCACGGCGAGCTGAAGCTGCCCGGCATGGCCAGCGCCTTCTACCGCCGGCAGGTGGGCCAGCACCTGGACATCGGCATCCGCGCGCTGGAGATCCTGCGCGACATGCCGCCGGAGCGGCTGCATTCGCGCAAGCTGCGCAGCTTCATGGAGACGGCATTCCAGTAGGACCCACCCCTACGCGCTGCGCGCGCCCCCGGAGGAGGCCCTCCCCTACGCGCTTCGCGCGCCCCTCAAGGGGCGATGCGAGCGGACCGGCGGAGCCGGATCCGCCGCATCCTGGGTGGGAAGCTTGCAACGTTATGGAGACGGATATGACGACTCATCCCTTCCGCATTCTCGGCGTCGGCATCGACCGGCCCCATGCCGAGGTGGCCGCCTTCCTGGCCGACCCGCGCAATTTTCCGCTCTGGGCCAGCGGCCTGGCGGGCGGGCTCGAACGCCTGGCGCAGGCCGGCACGGCGGACGAATGGGTGGCCGACGGCGCGGACGGCCGCGTCACGATGCGCTTCAGTCCGCCCAATGATTTCGGCGTGGCCGACCATTGGGTGACGCTGCCGGACGGCACGACGGTCTACGTGCCGCTGCGCGCGGTAGCCGACGGCGACGGCGCGCTGGTCACGCTCACGCTATTTCGGCTGCCCGGCATGGACGATGCCCGCTTCGAGGCCGACGGCCAGTGGATCGAACGCGACCTGGCTTCGCTCAAGCGCGTGCTGGAAAGCCGCTGATGCGCACTTTCCTGCTGTACGTGGCCACGGCGTTGGCCGAGATCGCCGGCTGCTACTTGCCCTATCTGTGGCTGCGCGAGGGCCGCACGCCCTGGCTGTTGCTGCCGGCCGCGGCCAGCCTGGCGCTGTTCGCGTGGCTGCTCACCCTGCATCCCACGGCGGCCGGGCGGGTGTATGCGGCCTACGGCGGCGTGTACATCGGCACCGCGATCGCCTGGCTGTGGGCGGTGGACGGCGTGCGGCCCACGGCGTGGGACGCGGCCGGCGCGGCGGTGGCGCTGACGGGCATGGGCATCATCATGTTCCAGCCGCGGGCATAAGCCGCGCAGGCCGCGACAGGACGGCGCCGGGCCGCCGGCCGCGCCGCCGCGCATGGATCGCCGGCGGACCGCCGCCCCTCATGCCGCCTTCGACAGCAACGCGATGAAATCGCTCACCGCCGCGCTGGGCGCGGCATTGCGCTTGCGGATGATGCCCAGGCTGCGCACCGCCAGCGGGCCCGGAATGGGCAGGAACTTCAGGTCGCGCGTATCGACCCCGTGCTGGACGCTGGACGGCAGCACGGTCACGCCCATCCGGGCCCGCACCATGGCCATCGCGGTCACCGCGTGCTCCACCTCGAACGCCGGCGACACCGACGCATTGCTCATCTGCAGCGCGCGGCTGGCGGGCCCCGGCGTGACCAGGATAAGCGCAAAGGGATTGAGGCTGCGCCATGTGACGCGGCGCCCCACCAGTTCGTGGCCGGCCGGCACCACGATCATCAGCTGGTCGTTGAACACGCGCTGGAACACCAGTTCGGCGTCGGCGCGCAGCTCGGTGCCGATGCCGAGGTCGACCTCGCCGTTGCGCACTGCCTTGGGCACCTGGTCGTGCCCGCGCTCGCACAGCGTGACCCGCACCTGCGGATGGCGCTCCTGGAAGCGCCGCAGCGCGTTCGTCACGACGCCGGCCGCCAGCGACGACAGGCAGGCCACGCGCAGCCGGCCGCGCGAGCCCTGGCCGACGTCCTTGATGTAGCTGTAGGCCTCTTCCAGCTGGTCGATCGAACCCTTGATCTGCTCGTAGAACGCGCGGCCCTCCGGCGTCGGCTCGACCCGCCGCGTGGTGCGCACGAACAGCCGCACGCCCACGTCGCGCTCCAGCTCCTGGATCAGCACCGACAAGGAAGGCTGGGTGACCGACATCAGGTCCGCCGCGGCCATGAACGTTCCGGTCTCCACCAGATGGGCGAACGCCTTGATCTGGCGGTACTTGATGTTGTTGGACATATAGCCCCGCTTTATTAATACCCGCAGTTTATCAATTTGACGAGATTCATACGGAAATCTCTAATGAGCGCAAACATTCGCAGAGGAGACCTGCATGGCAGTCCCGGATCGGATCCGCGTCAGCAAGCTGACCCCGCACATCGGCGCCGAAATCGCCGGCGTCGACCTCACCGGGCCTCTCGCGCCCGACGCCGTGCGCGCGATCGAACAGGCGCTATGGGACAACCTCGTGGTTTTCTTCCGCGACCAGCCCATGACCTTCGAGCAACACGTGCGCCTGGGCCAATACTTCGGCGAGCTGTACGTGCACCCGGCCGCCGCCGCGGCGGCGCGGGCCAAGGCAGCGGCCAAGGCCACGGGCGGCGGCGACGGCAAGGCCGCGCCCAACGCCTATACCTCCACCGTGGACGGCCATCCCGAAATCCTGAAGATCTACGCCGACGAGCATTCGTCGCAGGTGGCCGGCGAGGACTGGCATTCCGACGTCACCTCGGAGACCGAGCCGCCGATGGGCAGCATCCTGCGCATCGAAGAACCGCCCCCCTGTGGCGGCGACACGCTGTTCGCCAGCATGTACGCCGCCTACGACGCACTGAGCGAACCCATGAAGGCGCTGCTGTCGCCGCTCACCGCCATCCACGACGGCATGAAGGTGTACGGCAGCCGCAGCGCCTTCGACCACACGCGCACATACCCGCAAAGCGAACACCCCATCGTGCGCACCCATCCCGTGACCGGGCGCCAGGCCCTGTTCGTGAGCCGCACCTTCACCACCCGCATCGTGCAGCTGCCCAAGGGCGAGAGCGACGCGCTGCTGCAATTCCTGTTCGCCCACGTGGAACAGCCGCTGTTCCAGTGCCGCTTCAGGTGGCAGAAGAACTCGGTGGCGTTCTGGGACAACCGCTGCACCCAGCACCAGGCGCTGTGGGACTACTTCCCGAACCGGCGCGTCGGCTACCGCATCCAGCTGGCCGGCGACCGCCCCTTCCACCAGGCTTGAAACCTCGCTACCAAGGCATGAGCAAAAGGAGACCGAAGAGATGAACGGCGCGAAGAAACTGCGGCAACTGCTGGCGCAGGACGGCGTACTCCAGGCCGGCGGCGTGGCCGACGCGGGCCAGGCCCGCCTGGTGCAGAAAGTGGGCTATCCGGTGGCCTACCTGTCCGGCGCCTACGTCAACCACACGCGCGGCTATCCCGACGGCGTGCTGACGCTGCCCGAGATCGCGCAGCGGGTGCAGGAGATCACCGACCGCATCGACATCCCGCTGATCGCCGACGGCGACGAAGGGTTCGGCGACGCCCTCAAGATCCAGCGCACCATCCGCGACTTCGAACGCGCCGGCGCGGCCGGCCTGCACATGGAAGACATGATCCAGAAGAAGCACGGCGACCCGCTGCCGATCCCGCGCGCGGTCGACCGCCTGAAGTGCCTGCTGGATTCCCGGCGCGACGACGACTTCGTCGTCATCGCCCGCACCGACGCGGTGGCGCCGTGGCGCCCCGGCGTGCACGACGACCTGGTCCGCTGCGAGCAGGACGCGCTGGAGCGCATGCATGCCTACGCCGAGGCCGGCGCCGACCTGGTCATGCCGCTGTACGCGTCGATGGACTGGGTGCGCAGGCATGGCCGCGACCTTCCCAAGCCGGTGGTGATCCTGGGCGGCGCCGCCAGGAGCTGGATGGGCCACGCGGCCGAAGAGCTCGAACTGGACATGACCGCCGCCGAAATGGGCGCCTACAACGTCAAGGTCGTCATCTACGGCACCAGCATGCTGTCGCGCAGCTTCAATTTCATGGAAAAGGAATACCGCAAGTGGCTGGCCGAAGGCCGCTTCGCCGCCGACCGGCAGGACGAGATCGACCGCATCGACGCCAACAACCTGGTCGGCCTGCCCGAAAAGGAAGCGCTGCTGTCCAGGTACACAGGATGACGCCCGCAAGACGGCGCAGAACAACAAAATCACCAGGAGACACCCAATGAACACGCTTCGCCGGGCCCTTGCGGCCCTGATCTGTGCAGGACTGGCCTGCTTCTGCCTGCCCGCGTCGGCGCAGAGCGGTCCCATCAGGCTGATCGTCGGCTCGGCCCCGGGCGGGCTGACCGATCTGGTGGCCCGCGTCGTCGCCAAGGTCATGAGCGACGAACTGCACCAGCCCGTGGTGGTCGAGAACCGCGACGGCGCGGCCGGCAACCTGGCTTCCGAGCATGTGGCCAAGAGCGCGCCGGACGGCAGCACGCTGCTGGTGAACTACACCAGCTTTTCCGCCAACACCAGCCTGTACAAGAAGCTCCCGTTCGATCCGGTGAAGGACTTCTCGCCCATCTCGCTGCTGGTCAGCAACATCCCCAGCGTGCTGATCGTGCGCAAGGATTTTCCGGCCAACAGCCTGGACGAACTGCTCGCGCTGATCAGGGCCCATCCGGGCAAGTATTCGGCCGGCCTGGGCGGGCTGGGATCGTCGCTGCACATGGCCACGGCCATCTTCAAGGTGAAGGCGGGGGCCGACGTGGTCATGGTGCCCTACAAGGGCGCCGGCCCGGCCCTGGTGGACCTGCTGGGCGGCCACATCGACATGATGTTCAACGCCACCATCAACGTCGCCTCGCACGTGAAGCAGGGCACGATCAAGGTGCTGGGCGTGACCAGCACCGGGCCGCTGAAGGAATACCCCGGCGCGGTGCCGATCTCCAGCTCGGTCAAGGGCTTCGAATCGTCGTCGTGGTACGGCCTGTTCGGGCCGGCCAACATGCCGCCGGCGGTAGTCGAGCGGCTGAACAAGGCCGCCCGCGCGGCCGTCGCGTCGCCCGAATTCACCAGGCTGATGGAATCGCAGGCCGGCGTGGCGCAAAGCAGCACGCCGGAGGAGCTGGAAGCCTTCCTGCGCAAGGACATCAGGAAGTACGCAGAGGTGGTGAAGGAGACGGGGATTACGCTGGACTGAACCCGGCCCGGACGCGGCCGCGCGGACAAGGGGAACCGCCTGGTCGCCCCCGCGGGCGCCATCAGAACGGCGGCGTCCCCTTCAGCGTCGTGCGGTGCATGCGCCGCCGCAGCGGCAGCTGGAAATCTCCCACCGCCTGGTGCATAGACGAGCAGTTGTCCCACATGACCAGGTCGCCCACCTGCCAGCGGTGGCGGTAGACGAACTGCGGGCGCGTGACGTGTTCCAGCAGCGTCTTCAGCAGCGCCCTGCCCTCCTCGGCCGGCATGCCGACGATGTCGCTGGTGATGAGGTCGCTGACGTACAAGCATTTGCGCCCGGTGATCGGATGGGTGCGCACCAGCGGATGCTCGACGTCGGGCACTTCGGCCTTGGTCTTGTCGCGCTCGGCTTTCATGTGCGCGATGGTGGCCGGATCCACGTTGCCGGCCTTTTCGGCTCTTTCGGCGGCCACCGCCACCCGGGCGCTGAAGCTGTTGACGGCGCGCAGGCCGTCGATCCGCCGCCTGGTGGCCTCGGGCAGCGCGTCGTAGGCGGCGGCGGTGCTGGCGAAGTAGGTGTCGCCCAGCGGCTGGCCGTTCAGCATCGGCACTTCCAGCGCGTACAGGAAGGAACCGCGCGGCGGCACGGGGGTGAAGCACATATCGCTGTGCCACATGCGGCCGGCGTCGGCCATGCCGATCGGCTTGCCGTTCTCGATGATGTTGGAGACCACGAAGATCTCCGGCTTGCCGGGCAGGTTGTAGGCGTCGATGACGAACTTCTCCAGGTCGCCGAAGCGGCGGGTGAAGGCGATGTGCTCGTCGGGCGACAGCTTCTGGCCGGCGATGACCACCACGCCGTGGCGGTTCCACAGATCCTCGATCTGGCGGAACTGGTCGTCGTCCAAGTGCGCCACGTCGACCCCGTGGATCTTGTGGCCGAGCGGCGCCTGCGCGTATTCGATGTCGAGTTTCATGGTGATGGTCCTGGGAGCGGTAGTCGTGCGGTCATTGGCGGAACGAGGCGTCTTCGCGGCCGACGGCGCGCAGCATCGCCGGCCATTCGAGTTCGCCGTAGGTGCGGCGCACGCCCGGCGTGTACAGCTCGGCGGTCAGGCGCGCCACGCTTTCGGGCGGCAGGTTCAGCTCGGTGCCGGCGGCCATCGCGTCCACCTGCGCCTTGCAGGCCATCTCCAGCCAGTACATGTTGTTGAAGGCTTCGGCCACGCTGCGGCCGCAGGTCAGCAGGCCGTGGTTGCGCAGGATCATGGCGTCGGTCCGGCCCAGGTTGGCGACCAGCCGTTCGCGCTCTTCCAGGTTGATGGCCGGGCCTTCGAAGTCGTGGTAGCTGACGCGGCCGTAGAAGCGCATCGCGGTCTGCGTGAGCGGCAGCAGCCCGCACTTCATGGCCGACACCGCCATGCCCGCCCGCGTGTGGGTATGGATGACGCAGCCGACGTCGGGCCGCGCCGCGTGCACGGCGCCGTGGATCACGAAGCCCGCCGGGTTCTGATCGTAGGGCACCTCCGGCTTGAGGATTTCCCGGCCTTCCAGGTCGATCTTGTACAGGTCGGAGGCCCGGATCTCGGAATACAGCATGCCGTAGGGATTGATCAGCACCTGGTCGTGGCGGCCCGGCACGCGCGAGGTGACGTGGTTGTAGGTGAGGTCCGACATGCCGTACTTGGCGATCAGCCGGAAACACGCCGCCAGGTCGACGCGGGCGTTCCATTCGTCATCGTCGACCTGGCGCCGGATGAAACCGGACGGCGCGGGCAGCTCGAAGGAAGCGGTTGGGCTGGGCATGGAAATCTCCTGTAGAAAGGATTCAGGCCTGGGTGCGCGCCATGCGCAGCACTTCCAGCATCAGGCTGTAGACGGCGCGGTTGGCTTCGGGCGACACGCCGTCGACGCTGGGCAGCGCCAGCCCGGTGTAGCCGTCGTAGGCGCCGGCGGCGATCGGCGCGGCGATGCTGGCCTCGACCTCGCGCCAGCCGGGCATCGCGTCGTGGCGCCCGGCGTGCAGGCACAGCGCGGCGGCGATCGCGTAGGCGCCCCAGTTCGACACCGAGGCCGGCAGCAGATGGTCGACTTCGGTAGCGTCGAGGATGCCGCCGCCGCAGGGACAGCCGCAGCCGCTGCCGTAGGGGGCATGCGCGCCCAGGGCCGCGGCCGCGCGGCCGAAGCCGATTTCGTTGCCGCCGTCGCCCACTCCCACGGTAACGATGCCGCGCCTGCGCGCCGCGGCGGCCAGCAGCTGCGCGTGGGCGACAAGGTCGGGATCCTTGGGCTTGCCGCTGCTGTTGTGGAACACGCCGCGCGCGTTGGGGCCGGGTTTTTCGACGAAGATCACGGCCCGCGCGTCGGCATGGCGGTCGAAGAAGCTTTCGGCGAACGCGTGGCCGGCCGCCGCGCCCGCGGGATAGCCCAGCAGCAGGGCCGCGTTGCCGCGCTCGCTCCATCCGGCTTCGTCCAGCAGCGGCGCGCCGGCGGCCAGCAGCGAACGGCCCACGGCATCGGCATAGATGTCTTCGGCCAGCACGCAGCTGCGCAGGCCCAGCGCGCCGAAGGTGCGCGCCAGCACGGCCACGCCGGACGGGCCGTCGGTTTCGCCGTGCGGCAGCCAGGCCGGATTGCCGGTGCCGGTGACCAGCACCACGCTGCCGCCGCCCGGCGCCAGCGCTTCGCCCAGCGCCCGCGCGACGCGGCCGCACAGCGCTTCGTCGCCCTGCGCCGCGCGCGCGGCCCGGTAGCGCAGCGCGGTGCCGCCCTGGCGCGTGCCGGCGCGCTTGAATTCCAGATTCGCGATCTGGTCCAGCGATTCGCAATACCCTTGCATGGCGGCGTCATCTCCCGCCCGCGGCGGGCGCCAGGCTGATGTCCAGCCAGCGTTCCCACAGCCGCGAGATGGACGCGTAATCGAGCGCGCCCAGGTCTTCGCCCATCGCCACTTCGTACACCGAATGCGCGGCCTGCACGGTGAACAGCGGCACCCCCATCGAGCGCGCCATCTCCAGCGCCAGCGCCGAATCCTTGCGCGCGTTGGCGGTGCTCATGCCGCCTTCGAAGTCCTGCCTGAAGACGCGTTCGCCCAGGCGATGCGTGAGCGGCCTCGACAGGCCCGAGTCGCGCCGCATCAGCTCGAAGAAAAGTTCCACCGGCAGGCCGGCCTTCACGCACATCGCGGCCGTTTCCAGCAGCATCACCATCGTGGTGTGCGCCACCGCGTTGTTGATTACCTTGGCGCGCATGCCGCTGCCGGCCGGGCCGAGGTAGAAAATCTTCTCGGCCACCCGCTCCAGCACCGGCCGCACCCGTTCGTGGTCGACCGCCGAGGCCCCCAGCAGAAAAGTGGTGCGGCCTTCGCTCAGCCGGTGCACGCCGCCCACGATGGCCGAATCCACCGCGGTGGCGCCGTGGCCGGCCAGGAAGCCGGACAGCCAGTCGACGTCGTCCGGGCTGACCGTGCTGCACTCCACGATCAGCCGGCCCTGCAGCGGCCCCTCGGCCATGGCGGCGGCGGCCGCGCGCGAGGCTTCGGGCGTGGGCAGGCACAGGAATACGATCTGCGCCGCCGCCACCACCTGCGCCGCCGACGCCGCCACCCGCACGCCGGCCTCGCGGCCCACGGCGCAGCGGCCGGCGTCGCGGTCGTAGCCGGCCAGGTCGAAATGCCTGAGCAGCGCGGTGGCCAGCGCCATGCCGGCGTTGCCGAGCCCGATCATGCCGAGCAGCGGCCTGTTTGCAGTTTCCATGGTCGTTCGCCTGTCGTGGGGGCTTCAGTTGACCGTGGCGCCGGAGTACCGGACGACCTCGGCCCACTTCTTGATCTCGCGCTGGATGTGCTGGCCGAGTTGCGCCGGCGTGCTGCCGATGGGCGTGGCGCCCTGCTCCAGCAGCTGCTGCTTGACGTCGGGCAGGTTGACGATGCGGGCCACGTCGGCCGACACCTTCTGCACGATCTCGGGGCTGGTGCCGGCCGGCGCCAGCAGCCCGTACCACGATCCCATCTCGTAGCCGGCCACGCCACTTTCCTGCATGCTCGGCACGTCGGGCAGGATCTCCACCCGCTGCGGGCTGGTCACCGCCAGCGCCTTCAGCTTGTGCGACTTGATGTGCGGCAGCGCCGACAGCACCGGGTCGAAGGTCATCTGGATCTGGCCGGCCAGCAGGTCGGTGTACATGCCGGAGGTGCCCTTGTAGGGCACGTGCACCGTGCGCACGCCGGCCAGCGTGTTGAACATTTCGCCGGCCAGGTGGTGGGAGCTGCCGTTGCCCGACGAGCCGAAATTGATCTGGCCCGGATGCGCCTTGGCGTAGGCGATCAGCTCGGCCACCGAATCGACCGGCACCGACGGATTCACCAGCAGCACGCTGACGGTGGAAGCCGCCAGCGAGATGGGCGCGAAATCCTTGACCGGGTCATACGGTAGCTTGGAGAACAGGCTGGGATTGATGCCGTGGGTGCCGACGGTCGACATCAGCAGCGTGTAGCCGTCGGGGGCGGCCTTGGCCGCCATCTCACAGCCGATGTTGCCGGCGCCGCCGCCGCGGTTGTCGACGATCACCGACACTTTCCACAGCTCGCCCAGCTTGTTGGCGATGATGCGGGTGACGGCGTCGCTGGCGCCGCCGGCGGTGTACGGAACGATGATGCGCACCGGCCGGTCGGGATAGGCGGCCCGCGCGGGCGCGGCAAGCGTGACGGCGATCGCGGCGCCGGACAGGGCGAAGGTCAATGTACGAAGATGCATGCTGTCTCACTCCGGTTTGGTGTTGGCATGGCGGACCGTCTGGCGCGGCCGTCCATTATGTGCACTATATAAACACTTCCTGAATCACTTCTCTCGCTTCTTTTGCTTCATATGGCCGGATTCTAGGTAGATTACCGGTGCAGGACAACTCCATTTTTCTGATAGGATGGGCATATTATGAACAACTATCCCTACATCCTGTCCATGAAGGCCGACGCCGAGACCGGCGCCGCCGGGCCGGCGGCCGGAGGCACCCAGAGCATCGAGCGCGCCGTCGCGCTGCTGCGGGCCGCCGCGCGCACCAACCGCGAAGGCGCCACCGCGTCGGAACTGGCGGCCCAGGTGCGGCTGGACCGCACCACCGCCCATCGCATCCTCAAATGCCTGGCGCAGCAGGGCCTGCTCAGCGGCGCGGGCGAACCGCGCCGCTACTTCCTGGGCCCGCTGGCCTACGAACTGGGCGCGGTGGCCGCCGAACGGCTCGACCTGCGCCGGATGTGCCGGCCGGCCATGACGCGCATCGCGGAGGAAACCGGCGACACCGTGTTCCTGCTGGTGCGGCAGGGCTACGAATCGGTCTGCGCCGAACGGCTGGAAGGCCACTACCCGGTCAAGACCTTCGTGGTCGACGTGGGCACCCGCCGGCCGCTGGGCATCGGCGCCGGCAGCATGGCGATCCTGGGCGCGCTGCCGCCGGACGAGACCGAGGCCGCCATCGCGCACAACGCCGCGCTGGTCGGCGGCTACGAAGGAATGAGCATCGAACGGATGCGGGAAATGGCGGCCGAGGTGCGCGCCACCGGCCGCTCCAGCATGGACGTGATCGACGTCGAAGGCGTGCACGCGGTGGCGGTGCCGATCCGCGCCCCCAACGGCCACGCGATCGCGGCGCTGAGCGTATCGGCCATCGCTTCGCGCATGAGCCCGGCGCGCCAGCAAACGCTGTTCGGCATCCTCGAGGCCGAGGCCGCACAATTGCGGAAGCTGCTGGGCTCCGACGCCTGGATCGTGTGAGCGGCGGCCGGCGCGCGGCGGTCAGGTTCCAGGCCGGCTGGCCGGATTCCTCCGCGCCGCCGCGTCAGAAGGTACCCGCATATACCGAACAACTGCGGCAGATCTCCGGCGGCTCGTCGCTGGCCAGCCGGCGGCGGAAATCCTCGTAGGCATCGCCGTTCCAGATTGCCTGCACGCCCGCCTGCGCCATGTTGCCGAAATTGACGCGGTCGGGCGTGGCCACCATGCAGCACGGCATCGCCTCGCCGCGGTAGCTCAGGTAGGCTCCGCGGCGCGGCCAGTCGCAGCGCGAGCCGGCTGGCCGGGCGGCAGCCGCGGGCTCGCGATCGATCGCCGGCAGGCGCAGCGGCATGCCGAGCGCCTGCGCCGCGCGCCGGGCGGCCTCGAAGTGGAAGGCCACGCGCTCGGGGTCTTCGTCCGTCAGGGTCTGCTGGTCGACGAAGCGGCGCATCGGCCGGTAGTGCGCCGGCAAGCTGTCCTCGCCGAAGTCGTGGCACAGGTGCTGGACCGATACCTCGTCCACGCCCAGCTCGTGCGCGATCCGGACGATGTCCGCCAGCTCATGCAGGTTCAGCCGCATCGCCACCGCCACGATGCCCACGTGCAGCGGCGCCGCCCGTTCCCGCCGCATGCGGGTCAACCGCCGCAGATTGGCCAGCATGCGGTCGAAACGGGCGCCGGTGCGGATGGCCTCGAACACTTCGGCGCTGGCGCCGTCCAGCGACACGTACAAGGCCGCCAGCCCGCTGTCCAGACAGTCCCTGACGCGCGCCTCGGTGCATACCGTCAGGTTGGTATTGGTGCTGACGCGCACGCCGCGCCCGGCGGCGTAGCGGACCATGTCGAAGAAGCGCGGATGCAGCATCGG
Organism: Pigmentiphaga soli; assembly: GCF_039541095.1. Classification (NCBI taxonomy): domain Bacteria; kingdom Pseudomonadati; phylum Pseudomonadota; class Betaproteobacteria; order Burkholderiales; family Alcaligenaceae; genus Pigmentiphaga; species Pigmentiphaga soli. The sequence continues at coordinate 37,205 of NZ_BAABFO010000002.1, read as the reverse complement.
CTCGCCCAGCCCCTGCAAGTGCAACTCTTCCATGCCCTGGAACTGGTCGACCAGTTCGCAGAAGACGCCGTACGGCATGAAGGCCGCCGGCCCGCCTCGCGCGCCGTCCTGGCGGAATTGGATCGGACACATGCGGCATTTGAGGTTGCATTGCCCGACCGGCTCGATCTGAACGAATTTCGGGAGCTCCATGACCCGGCCATCCTCCGTTTGAGGGGCCAAGCGGTCGCAACAAGCATGCCCGGCGCGCTCAGAGATCGGGCATGCGCACCGCCTCGTCCAGCAGCCACCGCCGGAACACCGTCACCTTGCGGTCGTCGGCCGCCTCGTGCGGGCACAGCAGGTAGTAGCCGGCCGCCCGCCGCAGCACCACCGGATGCGGCGCCACCAGCGTGCCGCGCGCGATTTCGCGCCGCAGATAGCGCAACTGGCCGAGCGCCACTCCCAGCCCCTCGATCGCGCACTGGTACACCACGCTCAGGTCTTCGTAGTACATGTCGGGCGCGCCGGCCGGCCTGGCGGCGCCGGCGGCGGCGATCCAGTCGCCCCAGTGGCGCGGCCGGCGGGTCGAGTGCAAGAGCGGCAGCGCCAGCAGCGCATCGGGATCGCCGGGGTCGAGCGTGGCCGCCAGGCGGGGCGACAGCACCGGCGTCAATTCATCGCTGAACAGCAGGTCCGCGGTCGTCCCGGGCCATTCGGCGCCGCCATAGACGATGCCGACGTCGGCGCTGTCGACGCGGAAATCGACCGGCTCCACGTGCGCCGACAGCCGTACCTTGATCTCGGGATGGGCAGCCTGGAACGCAGGCAGGCGCGGGATCAGCCAGCGCAGGAAGAAGGTGGTGTGGCCGCGCACCGTCAGGACCTGGTGCGAGCGGGTGGCCACCAGGTCTTCGGTCGCGTGGGCGATGCGCAGGAAGGCGGCGCTCAGCACCGCGGCGTACTCCTGGCCGCCGCGCGCAAGCGCCACGCCGCGGCCCCGGCGTTCGAACAGTTCGAAGCCGAGCCAGGACTCGAGCGCCTTGATCTGCTGGCTCACGGCGCCCTGGGTGATGTGCAGTTCGCGCGCCGCGGCGGTGAAGCTCAGGTGGTGCGCCACGCTTTCGAAAATGCGCAGGGGATGGAGCGGCGGAAGCGCGGAGCGGATCCTGGAAGGCGGCGTATCCATTAGAAGGCCTAATGTTTCGATAAAATATTCTGGCTTGCGGTTCTTGCCTGGCTCCGCATAGCATAACGGTGCCGGCGGAATCCTGCGGGAGGTCCGCGGCCCCGCCTCTCGATTAATTATTCTCATGAAGCCGCGGCAGGCCTGCGCCATGCCGGCACGCGGCCCGTTGCAGGAGACCGGATGAATCCGCGCTACACCACCGATTTCCCTTCGCTGCGCGACCGGGTCAGCCCGGAAGAATGGGAAACCCGGGTTGCGCTGGCGGCATGCTATCGGCTGGTAGACCGGCTCGGCATGACCGACATGATCTACAACCACATCACGGCGCGGATCCCCGGGCCGGAAGACCATCTGCTGATCAATCTGTACGGCCTGCTGTACAAGGAAATCACCGCGTCCAGCCTGGTCCGCATCGACCTCGACGGCAACATCGTCTCCAAGCAGGACACCGATTACGGCATCAACCGTTCGGGCTACGTCATCCACGGCTGTATCCACCGCGCCCGGCCCGACGTGAAGTGCATCATCCACACGCATACGCGCGCCGGCATCGCGATCTCGGCCATGGATTGCGGCCTGCTGCCGATCTCGCAGACCGCCAGCCGCTTCCACGGCCATATCGGCTATCACGATTTCGAAGGCCCCGCGATCGACCTGGCCGAGCAGGAGCGCCTGGTGCGCGACCTCGGCCCGCACAACGCGATGGTGCTGCGCAACCACGGCCTGCTGACCTGCGGCGCGTCGGTGCCGCAGGCGCTGAACCTGATGTACCAGTTGGAATCGTCCTGCCGCGCGCAGGTCGACGCCATGGCGGGCGGCAAGGAACTGAAGCTGCCGTCCGATGAAGTGCTGCAGCGCGCCGCCCATCTGTACCAGCCGGGCACCCGCCGGCCCTACGGAGAACTCGAATGGCATGCGCTGCTGCGCTGGCTGGCGGCCGAACCCGGAGGCTATCCGCCCTACGATAGCTGAACCGGCCGGCGGCCAAAAAGACGACAACCCAGGAGGAGATGACAATGCACCCGAAGTTCCCCACCCGGCAGCGCCATGGCGCCGCCGCAGCCGGGGCGCTGGCCGCCGCGCTGCTGGCGGCCGCCGCTTGTGCCCCCGCCATGGCGGCCTACCCCGAGCGGCCCATCCGCATGATCGTGCCCTTCCCGCCCGGCGGCCCGAACGACCTGCTGGGTCGCATCATCGCCAACGGCCTGTCGCAAGACCTGGGCCAGCCGGTGGTGCTGGACAACAAGGGCGGCGCCGGCGGCACCATCGGCACCGACATGGTCGCCAAGGCCCCGGCCGACGGCTACACGCTGCTGCTGTCGGGCACCGCCTCGCTGTCCATCGCGCCGGCGCTGTACCCCAAGCTGCCGTACGATCCGGTCAAGGATTTCGCGCCGATCAGCCTGACGGGCACCGCGCCGTCGCTGCTGATCGTCAACAACAACCAGCCCTTCAAGACCGTGTCCGAGCTGATCAAGGCGGCCAAGGCCAAGCCCGGCACGCTGAACTTCGCGTCGGCCGGGGTGGGCACGCCGCCGCACCTGGCGGGCGAGCTGTTCAAGACCATGGCCGGGGTCGACATCGTGCACGTGCCGTACAAGGGCGGCGGCCCGGCCATGACCGACCTGATCGCCGGCCAGGTGCAGCTGTATTTCTGCGGCATCGCGTCGGCCATCCCGCAAGTCAAGACGGGCAAGGTGCGGCCGATCGCGGTTACCAGCTCGCAGCGTACGGCGCTGATGCCCGACATGCCCACCGTGGCCGAAGCCGGGCTGCCGGGCTACGAGGTGGCGAACTGGTACGCCATCGTCGCGCCGGCCGGCACGCCGGCCGACATCGTCAGCAAGGTCAACGCCTCCCTGGTCAAGCTGCTGGCCAAGCCGGACGTGGTCTCGCAGATGAGCGAGCTGGGCGTGGACGCGAAGAGCTCTACGCCGGAAGAACTGGCGGCCTACCAGCGCAGCGAACTGACCAAGTGGGCCAAGGTGGTCAAGCAGGCCAACATCCCGCCGCAAGAATAGGCACCGGGCCCCGCCACGGGGCCCTACCCATGCCTACCGGGCGCAGGCGTCCGTCCCGCGCGGGACGGCCTGCCATGCCGCCCAGCCGACCAGCACCGGAATCAGCATCTCCAGGCTCTCTTCCATGCCTTGCAGCACGTAGCGCAAGGCTTCGGGGACGGCGATGCGGAACCAGTCGTCCAGGACGTCGGGGGCGCGGTCGAAGCACTGCGCCACCACCACCGCTCCCATGGCAAGCAACACCGTCACCGCCCAGGTTCGGCCGGCACGCAGGTCGCGCCACCAGATGCGGCCGCGCCGCAGCGCCAGCCACAGCAGCGAGGCGGCGATCGGCGCCAGCACGGCCAGCGCCTCTTCGATCTGGGTGGGCGTGCCGTCGCGGTTGTAGAAGCGGGATTTAAGGATGCTGATGCCGAACATGGCCTTGTGCAGGTCCAGTTCGCGCGCGGCGAACGCGCACAGCACGATGCAGACGGCGATCCGTTCCGGCCAGTGCGTGGCCTGCCGCGGCAGGACCAGCATGCCGATGCCGGCGACCACGTAGAACGCCACCGTGAGCGTTTCCACCGGCCCGCCCTCCTGGAAGAAACCGTAGGGCACGACGTCGGGAATCAGGAGGCCGGTCACGATCGCCACGGCCACGGTCAGCGCGACCAGCGCCACGCTGCCGTGGCGCAGCACCTGCGGCAGCCTCGCGCCGGCCGTGCCGGCCGTGCCGGTGGGACGCCCGAGGCGGGCCGCCATCAGGCCAGGCTCGACATCAGGGCGCGCCTGAGGTCGTCTTCGCTGCGGCCGCTGCGAGCGGCGTAGTCGGCGACCTGGTCGTCGCCTATCTTGCCGACGTTGAAGTATTGCGACTCGGGATGGCTGAAGTAGAAGCCCGACACCGACGCCGCCGGCGCCATCGCGTAGCTGTCGGTCAGCAGCATGCCGATGTCTTCGCAGCCCAGCACGCCGAACATGTCGCGCTTGACGGTGTGCTCCGGGCAGGCCGGATACCCCGGCGCCGGACGGATGCCGCGATAGGCCTCGGCGATCAGCTGGTCGTTGCTGAGCGCCTCGTCGGGCGCATAGCCCCACAGGTCCTGCCGCACGCGGGCGTGCATGCGCTCGGCGAAGGCCTCGGCCAGGCGGTCGGCGATGGCCTTGAGCATGATGGCGGAGTAGTCGTCGTGGCGGCGCACGAACTCGGCCTCGTGGCGCTCGGCGCCGATGCCGGCCGTGACCGCGAACAGGCCGATGTAGTCGGCCAGGCCCGAGTCCTTGGGCGCGATGTAGTCGGCCAGGCATTTGTTGTCGACGCCTTCGCGCTTGGCGGTCTGCTGGCGCAGGTTGCGCCAGGTGAACAGCACGCGCTCGCGGGTCTCGTCGGCGTAGACCTCGATGTCGTCGTCGTTGACGGTGTTGGCCGGGTAGAAGGCCACCGCCGCGTTGGCCGTCAGCCAGCGGCCGTCGATCACGCGCTTGAGCATGGCCTGGCCGTCTTCGTATACGCGGCGGGCGGAATCGCCCACCACCGCGTCGTCCAGGATGGCCGGGAACGGGCCGTGCAGGTCCCATGTCTGGAAGAAGGGCTGCCAGTCGATGTAGCGGGCGATCTCGGCCAGGTCGAAATTGCGGAACAGGCGGCGGCCGATGAATTTCGGCCGCGGCGGCGCGTAGCCCTGCCAGTCGATGCGCGGCTTGTTGGCGCGCGCCTCGGCCAGCGGCACCAGCGGCACCGCCTTGCGGTTGGCGTACTGTTCGCGCACGCGTTCGTATTCGGCCTTGATCCCGGCCACGTAGCGGGCGGCCTGGTCGGACACCAGGTTCTGCGCCACGCCCACCGAGCGGCTGGCGTCGGTCACGTAGATGACGGGCCCGTCGTAGTGCGGGGCGATCTTGACCGCGGTGTGCACGCGGCTGGTGGTGGCGCCGCCGATCAGCAGCGGCGTCGACTGGTCGCGAAAGTACGGGTCGCGCTGCATCTCGGAAGCGACGAAGGCCATTTCCTCCAGGCTGGGCGTGATCAGGCCCGACAGGCCGACGATGTCGGCCTTTTCTTCCTTGGCCTTGGCCAGGATCTCGGCGGCGGGCACCATCACGCCCATGTTGACCACCTCGAAGTTGTTGCACTGGAGCACGACGCTGACGATGTTCTTGCCGATGTCGTGCACGTCGCCCTTGACGGTGGCGATCACGATCTTGCCCTTGGACCGCACGTCGCCGCCGGCGGCCTCGAGCCTGCTCTTTTCTTCCTCGATGAAGGGGATCAGGTGGGCCACCGCCTGCTTCATCACGCGCGCCGATTTCACCACCTGCGGCAGGAACATCTTGCCCGAGCCGAACAGGTCGCCAACCACGTTCATGCCGTCCATCAGCGGGCCTTCGATCACCTCGATCGGCCGGCCGCCGCGCGCTGCGATGGCCTGCCGCGCCTCTTCGGTATCTTCCACGATGTAGGCGTTGATGCCGTGCACCAGCGCGTGCGTGAGGCGCTCGTTGCAGGGCTGCTGGCGCCAGGCCAGGTCTTCCTCTTTCTTCGTGCCCGAGCCGCGGATCGAATCGGCGAACTGCACCAGGCGTTCGGTGGGCGTGCGCTCGTCGGCCGGGTCGGTCTTGCCGGCCGGCTCGGGGCGGTCGAGCACCACGTCTTCCACCAGGTCGCGCAGCACCGGGTCGAGGTCGGCGTAGACGCCCAGCTGGCCGGCGTTGACGATGCCCATCGTCAGGCCGGCCTGGATCGCGTGGTACAGGAAGACGGTGTGGATCGCCTCGCGCATCGGCTCGTTGCCGCGGAACGAGAAGCTGACGTTGGAAATGCCGCCGGAAATCTTGGCGTAGGGCAGGTTGTCGCGGATCCAGCGCGTGCCTTCGATGAAGTCGACCGCGTAGTGGTTGTGCTCCTCGATGCCGGTGGCGATGGCGAACACATTGGGGTCGAAGATGATGTCTTCCGGCGGGAAGCCCACCACGTCGACCAGCAGCCGGTAGGCGCGCTCGCAGATCTGCTTGCGGCGTTCCAGCGTGTCGGCCTGGCCCTGTTCGTCGAAGGCCATCACCACCACCGCGGCGCCGTAGCGGCGGCACAGCCGCGCGTGGTGCAGGAAGGGCTCCTCGCCCTCTTTCATCGAGATCGAATTGACCACCGACTTGCCCTGCACGCACTTCAGGCCGGCCTCGATCACGCTCCACTTGCTGCTGTCGATCATCACCGGCACGCGCGAGATGTCGGGTTCGGAAGCGATCAGGTTGAGGAAGCGCGTCATGCTGGCCTGCGAATCCAGCATGGCCTCGTCCATGTTGACGTCGATGATCTGGGCGCCGTTTTCGACCTGCTGGCGCGCCACGCTGAGCGCCTCGTCGAATTTTTCCTCGCGGATCAGGCGCGCGAACATCTTGCTGCCGGTCACGTTGGTGCGTTCGCCCACGTTGACGAACAGCGTGTCGGCGTCGATGTTGAGCGGCTCCAGGCCCGACAGTCGCAGCTTGACGTCGACCTCGGGCACCGCGCGCGACGGCAGGCTGGCCACCTTGGCGGCGATGGCGCGGATATGCGCCGGCGTGGTGCCGCAGCAGCCGCCCACCATGTTGACGAAGCCGGCCCGGGCGAACTCTTCCAGCAGGCCGGAGGTGTCTTCCGGCGTTTCGTCGAAGCCGGTGTCGCTGAGCGGGTTGGGCAGGCCGGCGTTGGGGTAGATGCAGACGAAGGTGTCGCAGATCTTGGCCATCTCGGCCACGTAGGGCCGCATCAGCGCGGCGCCCAGCGCGCAGTTCAGGCCGACGGTGACGGGGCGCGCGTGGCGCACCGAGTTCCAGAAGGCTTCCACCGTCTGGCCCGACAGCACGCGGCCGGAAGCGTCGGTGACGGTGCCCGAGATCATGACGGGCAGGCGCTCGCCGCGCTTTTCGAACACCTCCTCGGTGGCGAAGATCGCGGCCTTGGCGTTGAGCGTGTCGAAGATGGTTTCGATCAGCACGATGTCGATGCCGCCGTCGAGCAGGCCTTCGAGCTGTTCGGCGTAGGCCTCGCGCAGTTCGTCGAAGGTGACGTTGCGCGCGGCCGGGTCGTTGACGTCGGGCGAGATCGAGGCGGTGCGCGGCTGCGGGCCGAGCGCGCCGGCCACGAAGCGCGGACGTTCGGCGGTGGCGTATTGATCGCAGGCGGCGCGCGCCAGCCGGGCCGACTCCAGGTTCATTTCGTAGGCCAGTTCCGGCAGCGCGTAGTCGGACTGCGCGATGGCGGTGGCGCCGAAGGTATTGGTTTCGATCACGTCGGCGCCGGCTTCGAGGTAGGCGCGGTGGATCTCGCTGATCACGTCGGGCCGCGTCAGGCTCAGCAGCTCATTGTTGCCTTTCAGGTCCTTGCCGTGCTCGCGGAAACGCTCGCCGCGAAAGCTCGCCTCGTCCAGCTTGTAGGTCTGGATCATGGTGCCCATCGCGCCGTCCAGGATCAGGATGCGCTGGGCCAGCAGCTCGGCAAAACGCGCGCCGCGCGTGTATTCGGAAGGGGCGAAGGGCAGGGTCGGAAACCGCATGGAAGAAAAGCCTCGAGAACGGCCCCCCGGGGCACGCCATGCAGGCCGGGCGGCCAAGCGTTCTATGTTACCAAACCACGCCGCCCCACCCAGGACGCCGCGGATCCGGCTCCGCCGGTCCGCCAGCGTCGCCCCTTGAGGGGAGCGGCCGCAGGCCGCCAGGGGCGGGCCTTTCCATTCCGGTCCGCCCGCATCGCCCCCTTGGGGGGCGCGCGAAGCGCGTAGGGGGGACCTCAGCAGGGAGCCTCACACAGTCCTCTGGAACTCCCGGACCACGGCATCGATCAACGGCGCCTTGGCCGACGCCCGCCGCTGCACCAGCGCGATGCCGCGCGTCTCCTTGGCGCGCCCCACCTTGAAGATGCGCAGCGCCGGATCCTCGTGCCAGCGGCTTTCGCGCAGATGCGGCAGCAGCGTCACCCCCACGCCCGAGCGGATCACTCCCACGATGGCGTCGATCGAGTTGAGTTCGAGGAAATCCCTGGGCTGGACCTTGAGCCTGCGCAGGATGCCGTCCACCAGCTGGCCGGTGCGGTCGCCGCGGTGGAAGCGGATGAAGGGGTATTTCTGCAGCATCGCCTTGACCGAGGTTTCCTCCACGCTGCGGCTGGCCAGCGCCACGATCGGCTCGCTGTACAGCTCGGTCACCTCCAGCGCGCGCAGGTCCTGGCCCGGGTCGCGCACGATGATGGCGGCGTCGAATTCGCCCGACTCCACCCGCGGGATCAGGTCGCCGGTATGCGAGGCCACCGCGTGCAGATCGAGGTTGGGATGGCGTTCCTTCAGCGCCAGCGTGGCCCGCACCAGCGGGCCGAGCGAAGCCACCACCACGCCGATGTGCACCGTGCCGGCGACCGACTCGGGATGCTGGAAGGCCAGCATCTGCTCGTACAGGGCAATCTGCTGGCGCACCAGCGGCAGCAGTTCGCGGCCGGCCTGGTTGATGACGACCGTCTTGCCGCGCCGCTCGAACAGCGGACGGCGCATCTCCGCTTCCAGCGCGCGCATCTGCAGGCCCACCGCCGCCTGGGTGAGCGCCACGCGCTGCGCGGCGGCGGCGAACGACCCCTCGGTGGCCACCGCCACGAAGGTGCGCAACAGGCGAATGCTGCTCATCGGTGTGCCCTCCTGCCGCCGCGCGACCGCTGCTCCGGAGCGGGCCGCGCCGCCGCGATGCGGGGCGTACCGCCAGTGTTCATCATAAATATATTCTTTAGTTTCAGGGAAAGTAATATTGGTTTTTCGTTTGGCGTTCCTTCACCCATAATTTTTTCCGAGCTCTCGCAACACACGACAATCCGGCGCTTTCAAGACCGGTGTTCTGCAGGTGGCGGATGACAACGGAGTCGGGCCCGGCACGCCAGCGGCAACGCGAACGTCCAGGCGCGGCGGATACGTCACCCACTGCCGTGGACGGAGTGTTCGCATGAGCTGTCCTTCCCTTGCCGCCACGCTCGAGCCCATGCCGGGCAGGCTGGTCGATACCGGCGGCCCCCGCCTGTACGTCACCGACAACGGCCAGCCCGGCGGCCCGCCGCTGGTCTTCTTCCACGGCCTGGGCTGGACCCACGCCCTGTGGCGCCGCCAGGCCGCCCGCTACGGCGACCGCTACCGCATCATCGCCGGCGACACCCGCGGCCACGGCCTGTCCGACAAGCCACCCGGCCCCTACACCATCGCCGGCATGGCCGAGGACTGGATCCGCGCGCTGGACGCGCTCGGCGTCGAACAATGGTGCCTGGTCGGCTTCTCCCAGGGCGGCCGCATCGCCCAGCAGATCGCCGTGACCGCGCCCGAGCGCACCCGCGCGCTGGTGGTGATAGGCAGCGGCTGCCGCGACAACCCGGCCTCGCGCGCCCGGATGGAACAACGGCTGGAAGCGGCGCGCCAGAGCACCCGCCACGCCGCCGAGGTGGCCGCCGCGTCGATCTTCTCGCCCGCCTTCATCGAACGCGAGGCCGGCTTCGTCACCCGTTTCATCGAACAGCGCGCCGCGCTCGACTTCACGCCGCTGGCGGCCGCCACGCTGGCCCTGCTGTCGTTCGACGTCAAGGCGGACCTGGCCCGGGTCGGCTGTCCGGCCCTGGTGGCGGTGGCCGGGCAGGACCAGCTGTGCTCGGTGCCCACCGCCACCGAGGTGGCCGAGGCGCTGCCCCATGCGACGCTGCGCACCATCCCCGGTTCGGGGCACATGGTGACGCTGGAGCAGCCGGCCGCCGTCGACGCGCTGCTCGACGATTTCCTGCACACCCATTACCACTGATGCCCGCGGCGCGCAGGCGCCGCGGCATTCGCCACAGCGAGGAACGACATGGCCAACTTCAGGATCGAAGGCGCCCGCGTATGGGGCAGCAAGGACACCGCGCCGGCGCCGGTATGGATCAGCGGCGACGCGATCGTCGACGCCCTGCCCGCCGGCGCGCCGTATGAAACGCTGCGCTTCGACGATGCCTGGATCGCCCCCGGCTTCATCGACGGCCACGTGCACTGCTTCAAGTACGTGACCGGCCCGTTCGGCCTGGATGCCGATTTCTGCGGCGTGCGCCAGGGCGTGACGACCATCGTCGACCAGGGCGGCCCGAGCTGCATCACCATCGACGCCTTCCGCCACTTCATCGCCGAGCCGGCCGCCAGCCGCACCTACTGTTTCATCTCGGCCTACCTGGTGGGCGGCCTGATGGGCCACCGCCACGTGGCCCTGTACGGACCCGGCTCGACCGACGCCGGGCTGGTCATCGAGGCCATCGAGAACAACCGCGACCTGGTGGGCGGCATCAAGGTGCACGCCGACCACGGCGGCTTCTCGCGCTGGGGCCCGCAGCTGGTGGCCGAGGCGCGCAAGATCTCCGACGCCACCGGGCTGCCGCTGTACATCCACCTGGGCACCATGTGGACCAACGCCGAAGGCAAGACCTACGACCCGGTCAAGGTGCTGGACGAGACCGCCGAGCTGCTGCGCCCCGGCGACATCCTGGCCCACCCGTTCACCCGCCGCCCCTCGGGCGGCATCCTGGCCGACGGCAGCGTGCACCCGGTGTTCCAGACCGCGCGCGAACGCGGACTGAAGATCGACGTCGGCCGCGGCTACCACATCGATTACCAGGTGGCGCGCCGCGTGCTCGACGCCGGCGTGATGCCCGACTCGCTGGGCTCCGACGTGCACGGCTTCAACGCCGGCCCCACGTCGCCGCCCGACAAGCGCTTCAATCTGTTCTACGCGATGTCGGAGATGGCCGCGCTCGGCATCCCGGTCGACCACATCGTCGACATGGTGACGCGCAACGCCGTCTGTTTCGTGCCCCCGCCGCAGCGCGTGCCGGCCGCCGGCGGCGCCGGCTTCACGCTGTTCCGCATCGCTTCGGAACGGCGCAGCTACACCGACTACAACGGCAACACCATCCACGGCGACACGGTGTTCTATCCGCTGGCCGCGCTGCTTGACGGCCGGGTGCACCACTGCAGCGAGGCCGACATGCCGTCGCGCCTCTTGCAGGCCGCCTGACCCCGCTTGCGCAAAGGTCCGCCATGTCCACATCGACCGGCTACATAGAATGCGCCGCCGTCCGCAAGATCTACGGCGACGGCGGCCAGGGTTTCGAGGCGCTGCGCTCGGTCAGCTTCACGATCCGCGACGGCGAGTTCGTGGCGCTGCTGGGGCCCAGCGGCTGCGGCAAGAGCACCCTGCTGATGATGATCGGCGGGCTGGAAGACGTCACCGCCGGCTCGATCCGCGTCGGCGGCGCGCCGGTCGACGGGCCGCGGCCCGACACCGGCGTGATGTTCCAGGACCCGACCCTGCTGCCGTGGAAAACCGCGCTCGAGAACGTGCTGTTCCCGATCCGCATGATGCGGCAGGACGTGTCCGCCTACGAGCCCGCGGCGCGCGAGCTGCTGCGGATGGCGGGGCTGGCGGCGGCGGTCGACAAGAAGCCGCGCCAGCTGTCGGGCGGCATGCGCCAGCGCGTGGCGCTGTGCCGGGCGCTGGTGCACCGGCCGCGCCTGCTGCTGATGGACGAGCCGTTCAGCGCGCTGGACGCCATCACGCGCGACGAAATGGGCGTGGCGCTGCTGGAACTGTGGGAACGGTACAAGCAGACGGCCATCTTCGTGACGCACAGCATCCGCGAGGCGGTGTTCCTGGCCGACCGCGTGCTGGTGATGGGCGGGCGGCCGTCGTCGATCGTCGCCGACATCCGGATCCCGTTCGCCCGGCCGCGCGCCTTCGCGGTGAACGAGTCCGCCGAGTTCAACGAAATCTGCGCCTATCTCAGGGAGCAGATCAAGGAATCGCCGGCCGCGATGGCCTAGCCGCATTCATTCAACCCGGGGAGCTTGCCATGACCGCATCCGATATTCTTCCTGCCTCGCCCGCTCGGCGCCGCGTACTGAAGGCCGGCGCCGTCACCGCGCTGGCCGCCGCCGGCGGCGCGCGCACCGTGTTCGCGCAGACGGCGCGCAAGATCAAGTTCACCCTGCCGTGGGTGGCCGAAGGCTCCAACGCCTTCCTGTGGGTCGCCCTCAACAAGGGCTATTGGAAAAAGCTGGGGCTGGACGTGGAACTGGCGCGCGGCTCGGGTTCGGCCATGGCGGCCGAGGCGATCGGCGCCGGCCGCTTCGACTTCGGCTACTGCGGCACCCACATCGGCATCCTGCAGACGGCCAAGGGGCTGCCGCTGAAATCGCTGGGCGTGGGCAGCTACGACGCCGCCATCGGCATCTGTACGCTGGCCGATTCCGGCATCCGCGCGCCGAAAGACCTCGAAGGCAAGACGCTGGCGTCGACGGTATCGTCCACCGAGTACCCGTTCATCCCCCTGTTCGCCAAGAACGGCGGGCTGGACCTGGACAAGGTCAAGCGCGTGGCGGTGGACGCCCAGCTGCGCCAGAAGGCGCTGCTGCAGAAGCAGGTCGACGCGATCTCGGGCGCGATCGGCAGCATGGTGCCGTCGATGACGGCGGCCGGCGTGAAGACCAATATGATGGCGTTCAGCCAGTACGGCATCCAGCTGTACGGCGGCAGCATCTTCACCCAGCCGCAGCGCTTCGCCTCCGACCCGGCGCTGTGCGAGGCCGTGGTGCAGGGCGCGATGGAAGGGCTGGCCTACACGCTGACCGATCCGGAAGGGGCGCTGCGCGCCTTCGCCGCCGAGGTCAAGGAGGCGGCGATTTCGCCGGGGGCGCTGCAACAGGTCAAGGTCGGGCTGGGCATGTTCGCGTCCAGCGCCATCCAGGACGATCCGCAATCCGGCGGGCTGGGCTGGCACAACCCGAAGACGATTGCCTCGATGACGGACCTCACCATCCAGTACGTGGCCGCGCCCGGCACCAGGAAGCCCGATCCGGAATCGTTGTACACCAACCAGTTCGCCGGCCGCATCAAGCTGTCGCCGGCCCAGTGGCAGGCGGCGAAGGACTACTTCAAGCCTTATCTGGCGGCGTGAGCGGCCGGATGCGGGGCGGCATTCCTGGAACCCGGGAGGTAACGCGATGAATCCCGACCGCGTCATGACGGCGCCCGCATCGGCCGCGCAAGCGCCGGCGGCGAAGGCGCCCGCGCCGCGCCGGTTCCGGCTGCCGGCCGCGCCGGCGGTGGCCGTGGCACTGGCCCTGGTAGCGCTATGGGAGGCGCTGTGCGGCCTGCTGCACATCAATACCGTCATCCTGCCCGCGCCGAGCGACGTGGCGGCCGCGGTCGCCGACCACTGGCCCGCCCTGCTGGCCGACACCGTGGCCACCGCGTCGGAAACGGTGGCCGCCTTCGTGCTGGCGGCTGCGCTGGGCATCGCGGGCGCCTCGGCGCTGACGCTGTCCACGCTGCTGAAGGAGGCGTTCTACCCCTACCTGGTGGCGTTGCAGACGGTGCCGAAGATCGCGCTGGCGCCGCTGTTCACGGTGTGGCTGTCGGTGGGCTTTACCTCGCGGCTGGCGATCGCCGTGTTCGTAAGCGTGTTCTCGATCCTGGTGCCGCTGATGAGCGGGCTGCGCCAGACGCCGCCCGACACGCTGCGGCTGGCGCGCTGCTGCGGCGCCGGCCGCTTGCAGGTATTCCTGCACATCCGCTTTCCGTACGCGCTGGACTTCCTGTTCTCGGGACTGAAGATCGCCGCCACCACCGTGGTGATCGGCGTCGTGGTGGGCGAGTTCATCAGCTCCGACAAGGGCCTGGGGCATTTGATCATGTACTCGGCCGCGCGCATGGAAACGCCGATGGTGATGGCGGCGGTCCTGATGCTGTGCGCGCTCGGCCTGGCGCTGTACGGCGCGGTGGCCTGGGCCGACGGCGCGGTGCGCCGCCGGATGTCGTGATGGCCGGACGCGGCCGTGATCGGCGGATGCCGTGACTGCCCGAAGTGGCCGCAATCGCCGGATGTCGTAGAAGGAGCCAAGCCATGAATCATCCCGCCGTCTCTCCGCTCGTGCTGCCGGCGCCGGCGCGCGGCCCGCTGCTGGCGCGGCGCCTGGCCCGGCTGCGGCCGGTGCTGTTGCCGCTGGCCGCCGGCGTCCTGCTGTGGCTGGCCTGGACCGCGGCCGTGGGCCGCTTCGGCGTGTCGCCGGTCATCCTGCCGGCGCCCGGCGCGATCGCCGGCGCCTTCCACACCAGCTTTCCGCTGCTGATGGAACACCTGCGGCAGACCGCCGGCGAGGCGCTGGTCGGCCTGGCGCTGTCCACCGCCTGCGGGCTGCTGATCGCGGTGGCCATCAGCCTGTCCGAGGCCATCTACCGCGCGGTGTACCCCGTGCTGATCGCGATCCAGGTCATCCCGAAGGTGGCGCTGGCGCCGCTGTTCGTCATCTGGATCGGCGTCGGCATCGAAACCCGCATGGCCTTCGCCGCCTTCCTGGCCTTCTTCCCGATCGTCGTGTCGGCCGCCACCGGCTTCGTGCGCGCCGACGAGAACCTGCTGCGGCTGTGCCGGGCCTATTCCGCCAGCCGCTGGCAGGTGTTCGTTTCTGTGAGGCTGCCGGGCGCGGTGCCGCACATCTTCAGCGGCCTGAAGGTGGGCGCCACGATGACCATGATCGGCCTGATCGTGGGCGAATTCGTCACCGCGCAGTCGGGTCTGGGCTACCTGACGATGTTCGGCGCCGCCACGCTGGAAACCGCGTTCATGATGGCGGCGATCTCGCTGATCTGCGCGATCGGCGCCACGCTCTACCTCGTGATGACGCTGTGCGAGAAGCTGGTGCGGCGGCTGATGGGGATATGAGTGAGCGGCGCGATGGGAGGATCCCTGTACGGCCGGGTGGCCATTGTGACCGGCGGCAGCCGCGGCCTGGGCCGGGTCATGGCCGAGACGCTGCTGGACGCCGGCTGCCGGGTGCTGATCACCGCCCACCACGAACCGCAGGCATTGGACGAGGCCGGGCATTGGGCGGGGGCGCATGCCGCGGCCGGCCGGCTGGCCACGCTGCGCGCCGATGTGACCTCGCCGGAAGACTGCGCCGCCACCATCGCGTGCGCGGTGGAACGCTTCGGCCGCATCGACGTGCTGGTCAACAACGCGGGCGTCGGCATGGGGCAGGTCGACCCCGGCGCCCACAACCGCCACGGCACGTTCTGGCACACGCCGGCCGAGGCCTGGCGCAAAATGGTCGACACCAACCTGAACGGCCCGTTCTACATGGCGCGCGCCGCCGTTCCGCACATGATCGAACGGGGCTTCGGCCGCATTGTCAACATCTCGACCAGCCTGCCCACCATGATCCGCGCCGGCTACTCGCCCTACGGCCCGACCAAGGCGGGGCTGGAAATCGCCACCGCGATCTGGGCCAGGGAACTGGCCGGCACCGGCGTCACCTGCAACGCGCTGCTGCCCGGCGGCGCCACCGACACCCGCATGATCCCGGGCGAAGGGCGCGGCCGCGCCACCTACGACGGCGCGCCGCTGCTGGCGCCGGACATCATGCGGGCGCCGGTGCGGTGGCTGGCGTCGGAACGCTCGTCGGCCTGGACCGGCCGCCGCTTCATCGCCAAGCTGTGGGATCCGGCCTTGCCGGATGACGAAGCGGTGCTGAAATCCGCCATGCCGGCGCAGGACGTGCCGGCGACGATCTAGCCGCGCGGTGGAAAAAGCCGCGCCGGCGAAGCGCCGGGCCGGCGGCAGTCCGCGCCGGAGCGCGGCGGCGGCACCGGCGAACCGAAGGCAGCCCGGCCCGCCGCTCAATGCAGCGGCCGGATCGTGCGCCGGATCAGCGGGCCGAATACCTCGGCGGCCAGAATCGGTTCCGAACTGGCGCGCACCCTGCGCCGCGCCAGCGGCAGCGGCAGCGGCGTCTCGACCTCCACCTGCGCGGGCGATTCGCCGCGCCATACCGCGGCGGCGCTCTCGACCACCGCCGCCATCTCGCGGCAATGGTTGAAGCGCGCCCGCAGCCAGCGGGCATCGCTGCCCATCTGCAAGGCCTCTTCCCGCAGCAGCCCGATCGGTTCGGCCGTGCCGAGTTCCAGCGCGACCGGCATCACGCGATCGAACACGGTGCGCAAGTGGTCTACCAGCCGCATGCGGCCGCAGACCGGATCGACATAATTGCCGTGCAGGCCGAAACGGCTGGCCTGGAAGCGATTGGTGCGATAGCCGAGCCAGGCCGAGTCCGGCGGCGCCGCTTCGCCCTCCATCAGCACGGCCAGCGCCTGCGCGAAGGCGGCCAGGCGGCAGGCCTTCTCCACCGTGAGCGGCGTGTCGCACACGCGCAGCTCCACGGTGCCGAATTCGGGCTTGGGCCGCACGTCCCAGTACAGGTCCTTGATGCTTTCGATCAGGCCGGAATGCTGCAGCTGCGCCAGGTAGGCCTCGAAGCCGTACCAGTCGGCGACCTCGGGCGGCATGTGGCCGCACAGCGGGAAGCTGTTGAGCGCGTTCAGGCGGCTGCAGGAGAACAGCGTGTCCACCCCTTCGAAATACGGCGACGACGCCGACAGCGCGATGAAGTGCGGCACATAGGGCGACAGCTTGCGGGTCAGCGCGATCGCGCCGTCGCCCGAGCCCACGCCCAGGTGGATGTGCTGGCCGAACACGGTGAACTGGCGCGCCAGGTAGCCGTACATTTCCGACAGGTACAAGAAACGCGGCGAGTCGTAGATGGCGCGCTCCTGCCACCGCATGAACGGATGCGTGCCGCCGCCGGCGATCCGCACGCCCACGGCATCGGCCGCGTCGTTCAACGCATCGCGCATGGCGCGCATCTCCTCCAGCAGGCGGGCCGGATCGGTATGGACCGACGAATTCAGCTCGATCATGGCCTGCGTGATCTCGGGCTTGACGCGATCGGCCATCGGATGATTGACGAACTGCGCCAGCAGCTCGTCGGCGGCGCCTTTGAGATCGTGCGTGGCCGGGTCGAGGATTTGCAATTCGAGCTCGATGCCGAGCGTATGGGGGGCGGACGGCGTGAAGGCGATGGTTTCCATCGTGGCGCTCCCTGATGTCGATTGGGGCCCGCGGCGGCCCGGATCTCTTGTGGCGGCGCCGTCCTGGGGCGCGCCGTGCATGGTTCGCAGAGCGATCGGCTCTTTACGATGACATCAGTTTAGGCTCAAGATTGCGTCGATTCGATGAAAATAGGCCGCAATTAGGCTTTATCCCTAGAGGGCTGGGACGACCGCAGCGAACTTGAAAAGTTCAAAAAGCCTGACGCGCCTACCCATCGGATGCAGGACGCAGACGCGCCGTCCGTCTGCGCCTTGCATGGGGCTTCGGCCCGGGATCAGTTGCTGCGGGCGAGAATCGCCGCGACGGCGGCATCGAGCGCCTCCGCAGCCGCTTTCAGCCGAGCGCGTTCCTCCCGGAGACGGCCGGCGGCGGCCTTGGAGTCATCGGCGGCCATCCGAAGCATCTTGGCAACCTCGGACGGTCCGACCGACCCTTCGCTGGTCCGGGTCGATACGAAGGCGGTTGCATCCAGCGCCTGATGAATTTGCGCGTCGGAAAGAGACAGCGAGCGGCCAATCGTCTTTTCCGCGGCCGCGTCGAGCTCGGCCGCCCCCACCGACTGCGGCGAGAGTTTCTGTTCCAACGAGGCTTTGACCAGTGCGCCGACAATGTGATGGGCGCGGCGGAAATCCAGCCTCTCCTCGCGCACGATGACATCCGCCAGGTTGCTCGCGGTGCTCCAATGCGCGCCCGCCCGCTCGGCCATCAGGTCTTTGTTGATACGCAGGGTGGCGACCACGTCTTCCATCAGCATCAGCGCCCAGTTGGTCGTTTCGAAAAACTCGAGATTGCCCGACGAGAAGAAGCGGTCGGAATCGATGCTGGTGGGCGTGCGCAGCATGCCGAGCTGCGACGGCATCCATCCAATCGACTCGCCGCCCAGAGCCCGCACCCGCTCCAGCACATAGGGATTCTTCTTTTGCGGCATGATGCTGCTCGTTCCGCAAAGGCCCTCGTCCAGTTCGACCAGGCTGAACTCCCACGACGACCAGATGTACAACTCCGAGGCCAGGCGGCTCAGCCCCGACATGAGAATCGAGAGGCCGCTGGCGATCTCGGCCAGGTAGTCCATGGCAAAGCCTCCGCAATCCTTGGAATTGCGGATGGGTGCGGAATGGCCGAGCAGCGCAGTGGTGCGCCGGCGGTCGATGGGCCAGCTGGTCCCGGCCAGCGCCACGCCGCCCAGCGAATTCATGTTGACGCGGTCATAGATCTGGAACAGCCGCTCGAAGTCCCGGGCGAATACATCGTATTGGTAAAGCGCGTAATGGCCCAGAATCCACGGCTGCGCGTGCTGCAGGTGGGTATATCCGGGCATCAGGACATCGACCCATTCCGCGGCGCGGTTGCGTATCGTTTCCTGAAACGCCAATACCTTTTCGATGATGTCCAGCAGGCTGTCGCGGGCGTGGACACGCGAAATCGCGGCATTCTGGTCGATGCGGCTGCGCGCCAATTGCAGCACGCCGGCGGCGTCCTGTCCGACGCGCGAAGCGATATAGTGCTCGACCTGCAGCAGCAGGCTGCCCTTCGAAGGGTCTATGCCCAGCAGTCCGGGGCCCTTCTCTCGGATTTCGAGCAGCGTGCTGAGCAGGGCCTTTGCCGCGGCCAGCGAGATGATGCCCTGTTCGGCCATCATCGAGACATGCGCCAGGTCGACGCTGACATATGCGTCGAACATCGCGCTGTCACGTGCGAGGATGGGTTTATAGACTGCCTCCACGAGGCTTGCCCGCGCCGGCTTGCCCAGGCGCGCGTCGGTTAAATTGGCCATGATTGCTCCGTTAAAGAGTGAGAATCTCTACCGCGCACGGGGCTCTTCATTGACGATCAGCCTCAATACGCCGAAGACGCGTTCGATGAGCGCGACGAATAACGCCGCGAAGACGATCAGAAAGCCGCTGACGGCCGTCACCACCGGATCGTCGCCCTGCGACGCGTAGTTGAATATTTCCGTAGGCAGGGTGGTGGCCCCCGGCTGCGACATGAAAATCGCGATCGTCACTTCATCGAACGAAAGAAGAAAAGCGAACAGCAGGCCGCCCATGACTCCCGGCGCGATAAGCGGCAAGGTGACGCGCGTAAGCGTGTACCACCAGGACGCGCCCAGGCTCTGGCTGGCCAGCTCGAATTGGCGGTTCAGGCTGCCAAGGCTCGTCAGCACGAGCCGGACGACGTACGGCAGCGTTATGAGGATCTGGCCCGCCAGCAGGCCATAAGGCGAGGTGCGGACCGCGAAGAAGGAGAACAGCTGCAGCAGCGCAATCGCGAGCACGATGTGGGGCAGCGCCAGCGGCATCATGATCACGTTGACGATGAGATCGCGGCCGCGGAATGCCGTGCGGCCCAGGATCAGCGCGCTGACGATGCCCAGCAGTCCGGATATGGCGGCCACCAGCAGCGACAGGACCAGGCTGAATTTGAAGGCATCGATGAAAGCCGGCGTGTTGTAGGCGGTTTCATACCAGCGGATGCCGAAAGCCCGCGGCGGAAAGCGCGTATAACCCTCGCCCGTGAAAGACAGGATCATGATCACGACCAGCGGCGCCAGCATGAATAGCGAGAAAATGACGGCAAACAGCCGGCGCAGCGCATGCAGAAAGGTGGCGGACGTCATGCCGTCAGACTCCCAATCGGTTCGTTGCCCCGCGGGACAATCGCTTGAAACCCCACAGGACCAACAAAGAGGCGGCGAGCAGCGTAATGGCCAGCGCCCCGCCCGTATGGGAATCGAACAGCACCAGGTTCTGCTGATAAACGATGAATGGCATGGTCTTGTTCGCGGTGCCGCCCAGCAGGACCGGCGTGCTGAATGCGGTCATCGAGATGGAGAAGACGATCGAGCAGCCTGCGACGATGCCGGGCACGCTGAGCGGGAACAGGATGTCCCTGAAGAGCCGTGCGTTGGAGGCTCCCAGTGTGGAAGCAGCGGCGAGCAGCCTCTTGTCGATCTTGCTCATCGTCGTGTTGAGCGAAAGGACCATGAATGGCAGATAAATGTGCATCATTCCGATCACCACTGCGGTTTCGGTCTTCAGCAGCCGCACCGATAATCCGTCGGGAAGCAGGGCATTCAACACGCCGCTAGGGGTGAATATCATGATCCACCCATAGGTGCGCACGATCACGCTGATGAACAACGGCGAGATCACGACGAATAGAAAGACGCGCCGCCACCTGCTTTGCGAAAAATACAGATACAGCGCCGCGGGATAACCCAGGCAGAGCGCCGCCAGCGTGGTGAAAAGGCTGATGCGCAGCGTGCGCCACATCACGTCCCAGTAGAATTCGTCGGCCACGATGTCGATGTAATTGGCCAAGGTCAATGGCCGGCCGTCGCTGCTCAGGCTGTTGACCAGAACAATGCCGAACGGAATCAACAGGAAGACAAACAGGAACAGAATGACGGGAAGGAGCAGCAGGGCGCGCACACCGGCGGCCGAAAGCTTGAAGCTTCTTTGTGGTTGCATATCGCGCTCAGGCTGCGGTGGCGTTGACGAAGAATCCGGCATCGGCTTGCCAGCCTATTTCCACGCAATCGCCGACATACATGGCATCGGCATTCTCCGAAAGGCCGCAGACCTCCACTTCCCCATGCTCGGTACTGACCCGGATCGTGGCGGTGGGCCCTCCGTACAGTACCTCGGCGACCTTGCCCCGGATGCGGTTGGGACATGAGGCGGGCGGGCTGATGCTCAGTTCTTCGGGGCGCAGGAACAACCTGTGCGGTCCCGGCGGCAATTCGGCCAGGCGTGCGTCGTCCAATCTGACGCTTGTGGCCCCTACCCGGAAATCGGCCTCGGCTCCGGTACGCGTCAGCACGCCATCGAAAGCGTTCGAACGGCCGATGAACCCGGCGACGAACGCCGTGCGCGGTGTTTTGTATATCTCGCGCGGCACTCCGACCTGATCGATATGCCCGCCGTTCAGTATCGCAACCCGGTCGCCCAAGCCGAATGCCTCTTCCTGGTCGTGGGTCACGAACACGGTGGTAACGCCGGTCGCCTTCTGGATGCGTTTGAGCTCGACCCGCATTTCATCTCGCAGGCGGGCGTCGAGATTGGAAAGCGGTTCATCCAGAAGCAGCAGGCGCGGCGCGACGGCCAGCGCGCGCGCGATGGCCACGCGCTGCTGCTCGCCCCCGGAAAGCTGGCGCGGGAAACGCGTCCCTTTGCCGCCGAGCCTGACGAGTTCCAATAGTTCTTCCACCCGCCGTGTGATGGTGCCTTGCGGCACCTTCCTGACTTTGAGACCGTACGCGACGTTTTCGGCAGCGGTCAGGTGAGGAAAAAGCGCATAGCTCTGGAATACGACCCCGACTTCGCGTTGCCGAGTGGCCAGCGAAGAAACGTCTCTGCCATCCAGCACGATTGCGCCATTGCGAACCGGGATGAAGCCGGCGATCGCCCCGAGCAGCGTCGACTTGCCGCAACCCGAGGGGCCGAGCAGGCAGAAGAATTCCCCCGCCCCGATGCTGAGGGAAACCGAATGAAGCGCGGTGGTCGAACCGTATCCGACATTCAGCCCCCGGATATCGAGCGAGGCGCCGGCGGTCCGTGCGGATTTTCCGGCACCCGGCGCGCCCGCCCGGGCTTCATTGACGTCCATGGCAAGCGAGCTGCGCGACATCTATATCCCTTGTTTGAAGATCGTTTCGAAATGGCGACATACGGAACGATCATAAGGACAAAGGGATGATCAAATTCGTCGATTTACGGCCCCAGAACGACGCGAATAATCATGTTCATTTGGCCAATAGACTTTATCCCGCAGTTTCTGTGTCTATGATGACGTTTATCAAATTCGGGAGATGCAGGAATGCAGACACCAGCGGCGGCTTTTTCTTCACCTTTGGCGGCCCGCCAGGCAGTGCGGTCGGGGTCATATACCGGCTATACGGCTGCACTGGTGCCGGGCTATGTTCAAGCCAACATCTGCATTCTTCCGAAAGACTGGGCTTCGGATTTCCTCCTCTATTGCCAGCGCAATTCCCGCCCCTGCCCATTGATCGCCTGCAGCGATCCCGGCGACCCCCGGCTGCCGAGCCTGGGCGCAGACCTCGACATACGCACGGACGTCCCGCGCTACCACGTGTTTCGCAACGGCGTGTTCACCGAAGAAACGACCGACATCTCCGCATACTGGCGGGACGACCTGATCACGTTCGCCTTGGGCTGCTCTTTTTCCTTCGAAGAAGCGTTACGCGACGCGGGATTGCCGTTGCGCTATCTCGACCTGGGCCGCGTCGCGGGGGTCTACGAAACGACGATCGAAACGGCCGCGGCCGGACCCTACGCCGGGCCCATGCTGGTCACGATGCGGCCCTTCGTTGCCGCTGACGCCATCCGGGCAATCCAGATCACCTCGCGTTTCCCCAACGTGCACGGAGCCCCCGTCCACATTGGCGACCCGGCACTGATCGGCATCGATCTATCCAAACGTTATCGGGATGTCGGCGACGGGACAGTGGGACGCGGCGAACTCCCTGTGTTCTGGGCATGCGGCCTGACCCCCCAGATGGCGGTAATGCGCGCCAAGCCCCCGCTATGCATTACGCACGCCCCCTCCTGCATGCTGGTGACGGACTTGCGCAATTCGAGCCTCGCAACCTTGTAGTCAGAACACTCGCAACCGCAACATGACATTCCGCTCACCGACGTTTCGAGATTTCGAACTCCCGGGAAAATCGGAGGCCATCGCCACTTCGGCCATGGCCGCCACTTCCCATCCCGCGGCGACCCTGGCAGCGCTCGACATACTGCGCATGGGGGGCAACGCGGTCGACGCGGCCGTCTGCGCCGCTGCCTTGCAAGGGGTGGTCGAGCCGACCCAGACCGGGATCGGGGGCGACTGTTTCGCCCTGATCATGCGCGACGCCGGCACGATCACGGCGCTGAACGGCTCCGGATGGTCGCCCGCACGTATCGATCCGGAACGGATCCGCGCGAGCGGGCTGCGGGAAATACCTGTGGAAAGCGCGACGGCGGTGACCATCCCCGGAGCGGTCAGGGCATGGGAGACATTGTTGTCCGACCACGGCTCGATGGAACTGGAACGCGTCCTGCAGCCGGCGATCCGAGCCGCCGAAGACGGTTATCCGGTGCTGGAGCGGCTGGCTTACGACTGGCGGCGGCAGCAGCAGAAGCTATCGCGCAACGCCGCGGCCGCCGCCGTCTTCCTGCCGGGCGGCGAACCGCCGCAGGTCGGCGCGCGACACCGGCAGCCCCAGCTTGCGAAGACGTTGCGTGCCATCGCCGCCCGCGGGGCCGCGGAATTCTATTGCGGCGCAACGACGCAGCGGATGGTCGAAACGTTGACGGCACTGGGCGGCGCGCATTCGATCGACGACTTCGAGACGTATCGCGCCGAATACGTAGACCCGCTATCGGCGCGCTATCGCGACTACCAGCTTTGGGAGTGCCCGCCGAACGGCCAGGGCTTGGTGCCGCTGATCATGGCGTCCATGCTCGACCGCTTCGACATGAGCCAGTACGGCCCCGTCAGCGTCGAGCGCTTCCATCTCCAGGCGGAGGTCGCCAGGCTGGCCTACGCCCAGCGGGATTCATTCATCGGCGATCCGAGACACGTCGCCATGGACATCGACGGCCTTCTTGGTGCGCCATACATCGATGCGCTGGTGAAAAGAATCTCGCTGACGAAACGGATGGCTGACATCGCGCCTCGCCCGGCCCCACGGCACAAGGACACCGTTTTCATTGCCGTCGTCGACCGGGACGGAACCGCCGTCGCATTGATCAACTCGATATTCGACGACTTTGGCAGCGGCATCGTCTGCCCCCATAGCGGCGTGCTTTTCCATAACAGGGGCAGCAGCTTCGTGCTCGAGTCAGGCCATCCCAATGCGCTCGCCCCCAGAAAGCGCCCTCTCAACACGATCATTCCCGGCATGCTGGCCCGCAACGGCCAGCCCGTGATGCCGTTCGGCGTCACCGGCGGGCATTTCCAGCCGAGCGGGCAGCTGCAATTGCTCGGCAATCTGCTCGATCACGGATTGCCGGTCCAGCAGGCCGTGGATCTGCCGCGGATGTTCGCCCGTGGCGACAGCTTCGAAGTCGAACGCGCGGTGCCGGAATCGGTCATCGCCGGCTTGCAGGCGCTCGGCCATGGCGTCACACGGTGTTCCCACCCGCTTGGAACAGCCCAGGCCATCTGGATCGACAGGGCCAACGGCGTTCTGCGCGGCGCAGCCGACGGCCGCCGCGACGGGCTCGCGCTCGGATATTGATTTCAATTAGAAGAGAAATTTCGTGCTCACCACTGCATTGGCTTCCAGACTGTTCCTCAATCCGCGAGCCTCCCACTCGCCTTACGCTGACGAAGGCCGGGACGACATCCTGAGCCTGCACGCATTGTCTCTGGCGCGTGCCGAGATTCAATCGTGGGAAGGCTACCAGGCCACGCCCTTGCGATCGCTGCGCTCCATCGCACATGAAACCGGCGTCAAAGCCGTCTTCTACAAGGACGAATCTCAGCGTTTCGGTCTGGGCAGCTTCAAGGCGCTCGGCGGTGCCTACGCGGTCTTTCGCCTGTTGCAGGCGGAGGTGGAAAGAGCCACGGGCGCCAGACCGTCATCGCGGGAACTCATCGCCGGCAAGTATGCTGAACTGACGCGCACGGTCACCGTCGCGTGCGCCACGGATGGCAATCATGGGCGCTCAGTGGCATGGGGCGCGTCGCTTTTCCACTGCCAGGCAGTGATCTACGTGCATGGCAGCGTCAGCACCGAGCGCGTCGGCGCGATCGCCGCATACGGTGCCCGCGTCGACCGCATAGAGGGCAATTATGACAACGCCGTATCGCGCGTGGCGCAGGATGCGGCGCGGATGGGATGGCATATCGTCTCCGATACTTCGTACGAAGGCTATGTCGACGTTCCGCGCGACGTCATGCAGGGCTACGGCGTCATGATCGAAGAGGCGATCGCCCAGGCGGGAACGATGCCGACCCATATCTTCGTGCAGGGTGGCGTCGGCGGCGTCGCCGCCAGTACGTGCGCCTATCTGTGGGAACGCTTCGGCGCGCGCCGGTCCACCCTGATCGTGGTCGAACCGGAAACCGCGGACTGCCTGTTCCAATCGGCCATGGCCGGCCGCCCCACCGCCGTGGCCGGAGAACTGGAGACGATCATGGCCGGACTCGCGTGCGGCGTCGTATCGCTATTGGCGTGGAAGATTCTGGACAAAGGCGCGGATGCGTTCATGACGATCAGCGACGCGGCGGCCGCCGATTGCATGCGGCGTCTGGCCGCGCCGCGAGAGGGCGATCCGCCGGTGGTCGCGGGCGAATCGGCCGTCGCCGGCCTCGCCGGATTCTTCGCCGTCTGCGGCGATCCGCAGCGTCGCGCGCAGCTCGGCCTCGACGAGGACAGCACCGTGCTTTTCCTGGGTACCGAAGGCGCCACCGATCGCGACGTTTACAAGAAAATCGTCGGTGCCGCACCGGAAGACATCGACCGAAACGCGACCTGACCATCTCCAAGGAAAATCATGAGTCTGCTGCACGTGCTGGATGATGCCATTCGCGCCGAACGGGCGACATTGCTTGAATTGGCCGCCCGGCTGGTAAGGGCGCCGAGCATGAGTCCGCCCGGACATACGGCGGCCGTCGCGGCGGAGGTGCTCGCTTATCTGCGGCAGGCAGGATTGAGTCCGCAGGTCGTCGCTGCCGAGGCAAGCGCTCCCAATGTCGTCGCCGAAGTGGAAGGCACCGGATCCGGGCCGCATGTGGTTTTCAACGCCCATATGGACACCATGCAGGCGGGCGACGAAACCGCATGGACGGTGCCCGTTCTCGATTTGACCCGCCGGGATGGCAAGGTCTTCGGACTGGGCATGGGAAACATGAAAGGCGCGCTGGCGGCCATGTGCCTGGCAACCGCCGTTCTCAACCGCCACCGCCACCGATTCGCCGGCAAGCTCACGATGACGGCGGTGTGCGACGAAGTCATGTTCGGCGAGCGGGGCACCGTGCATCTGCTGCGAGCCCGCCCCGACCTTGCCGGCGATTATCTGATCAGCGGGGAAGGTCCGGGTTTCATGCAACTGGCCCCGGCCGAAAAAGGCCTGCTCTGGCTGGACGTCCAAGCCCAGGGGATGGGTGGGCATTCCTCCCGCGCGCTGGAAGGCCGCACCGCTGCGATGCGGCTCGCGGTCTTTCTTTCGCGGCTGGACCGGATGAATTCCCATTTCGCCGTGCCGCCGGCGCAAATCAAGGACATTTCGGGCGGGGAAGGCAACCTCGGCATGAGGTTGTCGGCCAACGTGGGCGCCATGTCCGCCGGCGAGGTGCGCAGCCTCATTGCCGAACACGCGCGCGCGGAAATCGATTTCCGCCTGCCTCCCGGCATTTCGGCGGCCGAGGTTCAATCCCAGGTAAACGCCCTGGCGCAAGAAATCGGCGGACTGTCGGTAACGGTCGTCAAAGCGTGGGATGCGAACTGGACCGCGTTCGAAAACCCCTTGGTCACGACGATCAGGAAAGTGGCCACTGAAATTCGCGGCGTGCCGCCGGAGCTCGTGGTCAGGCTGCCCGGAAGCGACGCCCGGCGCTGGCGCGACCTTGGCACGCCGGCGGTATGCTACGGACCGCAGCCGACTTTGTCGGCCGGCGTGGACGACTATGCCAACGAACAGGATCTCATCGACTGCGCGGTGATTTATGCTCGTACTGCCATAGGCTTGATGGGAATCGTATAGCGGTGGCTTCGAACTCGATGCCGGTCACCACGCTGTGGCATTCCGTAGCGCGAACCGGGGACGGCACCATGAAATTCGACTCTTTTGATGTAAAGATTCTCAATCTTCTGCAGCAGAACAACCAGATCACGAGTGCCGAGCTGGCCGAACGGGTGAATCTATCCTCGGCCTCGTGTCTGCGCAGGGTACGCAGGCTGAGGGAAGAAAAAGTCATCACGTCGGATGTTTCCATCGTTTCCCCCGAAGCGGCCGGGCGCGGGCTGACGATGATCGTCATGGTATCGCTGGAACGGGAGAGGTCCGAACTCCTGGATAATTTCAAGCGCTCCATCCTGGCGCGGCCCGAGGTCACGCAGTGCTATTACGTGACGGGGGAAGCCGACTTCATAATCGTGCTGCACGCATCCGATATCGGCGATTACGAACGTTTCACCAAGAAATTCTTCTTCGACAACCCGAACGTCCGGCGGTTTTCGACCATGGTGGTGATGGACCGGATCAAATTTTCAACGGCCATCCCGATCGACCTGGCAGAATGAGCCGCGGCCTAGGGCCGCAGCAGCGCTATCCATTCTCCGGCATCGGCGGACGCCTCGATCCGGTCTGCCAGTCGCACCAGCGCTTCGGCGCGTTCACGATTCAGCCGCAGCTCCAGCAATTGAAGCGCCTTGGCGCGCAGTTCGTCGTCCGTCAACGGATTCTCGGGCGCGCCTTTTGCGAATTCAACGCTGCGCGACAGCGTCCGTCCGTCCTGCAAGGCGATCCTGACGGTGGGAGAGGCCCCGGTCGCCAGCGCGCGATCCCATATCAGCTCGGTGGCCCGCATCAGGCGCTGTACTTCGCTATCTTCGACATTTGGCGGCGAATATTGGGCCAGCCCCGCCCGCTGCGTGGCGGCGGCGACGGCCAGGCTATAAGGAAGGCTCAGCTGGGCATCCAGAAGCGTGTCGATGCGGCGTCCGCCCAGCTGGCGTATGGCGGTTTCGTCGCAGTGAACCTCGATTTTCACGATATCCGCCGCCGTGACGGAGTGCGCAGCCATCAGGTCGAACAGCGCGTCGATACCCGAATGGATGGCCCGGCAGCAGGCATATGGCTTGATGCCCGACCGCTCGATCCAGAAGTTTTCGCCGAGCTTCGCGAGCACCCGTTCAGGTCGCGCATCCGCGCCGCAGTACGTCGGAAAGAAGCCTCCCCACGGCGCCTCGAGCACGAAGCGCGGTCCGGTCATCCCGGCGCGGGCGAAAAAAGCCGCCATGACGCCGGCTTCGGCTGCCTTGCCGGAATGGACCCGCTTCGTCATCGCGCCATCGGCCAGATAGGCCCATGTGCCGCCGGTAAACGTTCCGGCAATGCCCAATGCCGCGGCAAAGCGCATGGCGTCCAGCCCCATCAGCCGGGCGACCGCCGCTGCGGCGCCGAACGTCCCGCATGTCCCGGTATTATGCCAACCGCGGTCGTTGTGAGCCCGATAGCCGCCGGCGCCTTCGGTGACGCGCGACATCACGTCGAAGCCGGCCACGATGGCCGTCAATACCTCCTCCCCGCTGTAACGCCCCGTTTGGGCGACGGCCAGCACGGCGGGCACGACGACGGCGCCGGCGTGCCCGCCGCCGAAGCCGTCGAGTTCGAGCGCATGGGCGGCGGTGCCGTTGACCAGCGCCGCCAGCGCAGGTGGCAGTGCGCTATCCGTTCCGAAAACACAGCTGCTGCCGGAACCGATGCCGGCATCGGCCAATGCCTGCCTGCATGCCTGGGCCGCGTCGGCTTCAATGCCGGCAACGGCGACCGCGACGATATCCAGCAACTGCCTTTTCGCCTGTCGGATGGCGTTGGCCGGCAGTTTCCGAAAAGTTGCGCTGCACCAATATTCAGAAAGGGATTCTGTGAGGGAATGCGCCGCTGCGGAGTTCATTTGGAATGCCTGCTCAGCGTTGCCGTTCCACGCGCTGATTCCAGCCGTCGAACAAGGCTTTCCGATGCTCCGCCAGATAGCTCCAATCGGGGCTGAATACCTCCGTGGCCGGGGGGAAATAGGATTTCAGATCTTCGTCGATCTGGATATCGGGCCGGATCGGGCCATAACCGAGCAGGCGCTCGAGCTTCAGCTGCGTTTCTGCCTGCAATAAATAATCGATCCACGCATGGGCAGCCTTCGGATGCGGGGCGCCTTTGATCACGCCGGTTTCGACCCGGTAACCGGTGAATCCCTCCTTGGGCCGGGCGAAGCCGATCGGCACGCCGGCACGCCGGAACTGCAGCGCGCGCAGCGCGACCTGCGGGGCGAGCCAGACATCCCTCTGCTGGAAAGCGCTGTCGAGCGCCCCCGGCGAGGAGAAAACGTCCATCAGGTTCGGCCTCAATGCGGACAGGCGGTCAAGGGCCGCATCGAGATTTCGCTGGTCGCCGGTCAGTATGTGCGCCAGCATCGCCACCAATGCCTTGGCCCCGGTGTTGCCTATGGTGAGAATGCCCGCGTGCCCTTTGAATTCCGGTTTCCACAGGCTGAGCCAGGAATCCGGCGGCGGCAGGCCTTTTTCGGCGAAGATCTCGGTGTTGTAAAGCAGCCCGACTGCATTGACACCGACCGGGAGCGCGGTCGGACTGCTGCGCATGCTGGCGGGAATCGCTTGCGCATTGGGAATGAGCGCCTCGTCGAACTGGGCCAGCAGGCCGTCGCGGGATGCATCGACGGTGGTCTCGCTCGTGACCCATGCGACGTCGATGCTCGGACGGTTACGCTCCGTGCGGTATTTGGCCAGGAGCTCGGATCCATTGCCGGCGATATAAATAAGCCGCTTGACGCCATAAGTGCGCGAAAATTGCGGAAAAATCTGCGTTTCGATGAGCCGCTGGGTCGAGCCGCCGACGCCTGAGATCACCAGCGTATCTTCGGCCTGCGGGGCCGCCGCGCGGGCAACGGACGCAATACCGAGGGCGCTGCCGAACGACACCGCGATGCCGGCGCCGGCGCCCTTCAAGATAGAACGCCGATTGGATTGTGCTGCCGACAGGCGGCGATTATCTGACGTCATTCTCTTCCCTTATTGCAAGATATGCAGCATGACTGCCCTGAAAGTCATGGTAGCGCGCGGCCAATGACGATATCCGTCATTTTTCCGGCCGAATTGGCGATTTTCATCGATTTGCGGCGATGCAGCGCCACTCGCCGGGAGACCGGCGCGCCGCCCTGCCGGGCATGAAAAAAGCCCCACAATGGGGCTTTCCGGGAAGTGAAGAACAGAATGGGTCAGTGCAGGGTCAGGGGACGGTTCATGAATTCATCGAATTGGCTGAGGAATTCGTCCACGTCTTCCATCGTAGGCTCGGTAGCGATCAATTCCTGCACCTTGCTGCGGAATTGATCGGCCGATTCGCCCGCGATGTAGACCTCGCGCCGGGATTGCTTGTCGACGATTTCGAATCCGCCGCCATGGGCTGCCCCTTCCAGCTGGGCGAATTCCACTACGACGTAGTTGGGGCTGTTGTAGATCATTTCCATGGCCTGGCTCCTGAAATCAGGGGTCTGCGGGACCTTGATTCGTACATGAGGCGTCGCCGGCGGAAATCAAGGGGCGGACGGATCCCCGCCTGCATCGGGCTCGAGCGCCAGATGCCCCCCGAAAGCCGGGCCGGACAGCTGGCGGCGCAGTTCGGGCAGGTGCTGCGCACTCGCCACCTCTATCCACATCCTGGCCGGCCGGGACAGCCGCAACAGCCGCGCGACCGTCACCCGCAGCGGCAGCTGGCCCACGCAACACGCGCAGCCCGCCGCCAGCTGTACCAGTTCGACCCCCGGCGGGGCCTGGAAAGTTCCCGGGCCGCCTTCGATGATGACGGCGCGCGGACCCGGGCCGGTATCGGCCTGCGCGGCCTCCAGCGCCAGGCTGCGGCCGCGGGCCAGCTCGGCGCCGGCCAGCAGCGTCAGCGCAGTGGCCATCGCCGACCTCCGCAGCGCCCGGCGCTCATTTCTTCCAGAACGCCCGCGTGAACAGCACGAGCACGGTGAACAGCTCGAGCCGGCCCAGCAGCATCGCGAACGAGCAGACCCAGGTCTGCGTGTCGGTCAGCACGGCATAGGTGGTGGTGGGCCCAACCTCGCCCAGGCCCGGCCCCACGTTGTTCAGGCTGGCCAGCACGGCGGTGAAGGCAGTCAGCGGATCCAGCCCGGTGAACAGCATCGCCATGGTCATCAGCAGCAGCGACGACCAGTACAGCAGGATGAAGGCCAGCACCGAGAACACCACCTTGTTGGGCACCGGCAGGCCGTTGAGGGTGACCGGATTGATGGCGCGCGGGTGCAGGATGCGGATGAACTCGCGCCGCGCCTGCTTGACCAGGATGACCATGCGGATCATCTTGATGCCGCCGCCGGTTGAGCCGGCCGACGTCGCGAAGCACGACAGCACCAGCATCAGCAGCGGCGCGAACAGCGGCCACGAGGCGTAGTCGGTATTGGAAAAGCCGGTGGTGGTGGCGATCGATACCGTGTTGAACATGGCATAGCGCAGCGCCGTCCAGAACGAACCGTACACGCCCCGCTGGTACAGGAAGAAGGCCACCACCAGGCCCGTGACGAGCACGGCCGCCACGTAGTACTTGGCCTCCGGGCAGCGCCAGTACGGGCGCAGGCTGCGCGCGCGGAAGGCGTTGAAATGGGTGGCGAAATTGATGCCGGCCAGCAGCATGAAAAATATCGACACCAGCTCCACGCCGGTCGAGTCGAAGTCGATGAAACCTGCATCCCGGGTGGAAAAGCCGCCCAGGCCGAGCGTGGTCGCCATGTGGCAGTAGGCGTCGTACCAGCCCATGCCGGTGGCGCGGTAGGCCAGCAGGCACAGCGCCGACAGCGCCATGTAGATCGCGTACAGCCCCTTGGCGGTGCCGGCGATGCGCGGGGTGAGCTTTTCGTCTTTCATCGGCCCGGGCGTCTCGGCCCGGAAGATCTGGCTGCCGCCCACGCCCAGCATCGGCAGGATGGCCACCGCCATCACCAGGATGCCCATGCCGCCGATCCAGACCAGCGTGCAGCGCCAGACGTTGATCGAGCGCGGCAGGTATTCCAGCCCCGACAGCACCGACGAGCCGGTGGTGGTCAGCCCCGACATGGCCTCGAAATAGGCGTCGGTCAGCGACAGCGGCTGGCCGGCGTCGTGGAAGTACAGCAGCAGCGGCGCCGCCGCGATCAGCGGCAGGAGGCTCCACACCAGCGACACCAGCAGGAAGCCGTCGCGCGGCTTGAGCTCGCGCTGGCCGAGCCGCGTGATCGCGTACACCGCCGCGCCGGCGCCGAACGACAGCAGCGCGGCGTCGATGAAGGCCGCCAGCCCGGCATCGTCGTAATACAGCGCCACGCCGATCGGGATCGCCATCGTCAACGAAAACAGCGCCATCACGAAGCCGACGACGTTCAGGACCGGAACGAGTTTGCGCATGGCTCAGAAGAAGGACACCGATACCTGGAACAGCTTCTCGACTTGCGCGATCAGGCGCTGGTGGGCGACGAACACGATGACGTGGTCGCCCGATTCGATGACGGTGTCGTGGTGGGCCATCAGCACTTCGTCGTGGCGCACCACGGCGCCGATGAAGGCGCCCTCGGGCAGGGCCAGGTCGCCCACCTGGCGGCCGATCACCCGCGACGACTTGGCGTCGCCGTGGGCCACCGCCTCCAGCGCCTCGGTCACGCCGTGGCGCAGGCGGTGCACGGCCACCACGTCGCCGCGCCGCACGTGGCGCAGCAGTTCGCCGATGGTGGTTTCCGACGGCGAGATGGCGATGTCGATGCGGCCTCCTTCCATCAGCTCGGCATAGGTCTTGCGGCCGATCAGCGCGATCACGCGGCGCGCGCCCAGGCGCTTGGCCAGCAGCGCCGACATGATGTTGTCTTCGTCGTCGCTGGTCAGCGACAGGAACAGGTCCATCTCGCCGACGTTCTCTTCCTCCAGCAGGTGCTCGTCGGTGGCGTCGCCGTTGAGCACCAGCGTGCGGCTGGGCAGCCGCGAGGCCAGGTATTCGCAGCGGCGCCGGTTCTGCTCGATCACCTTGACCTCGTAGCCGGCGCTGATCTGGCGCGCCAGCCGCAGGCCGATGTTGCCGCCGCCGGCGATCATCACGCGCCGCACCTTGCGGTCGCGCTCGCGCAGCTCGCGGATCATGTCGCGCACGTGGCGGGTGGCGGCCAGGCACAGCACCTCGTCGCCCGGCAGGATCATGGTGTCGCCTTCGGGCTCGATCAGGCGGTTCTGGCGAAAGATCGAGATGATGCGGATGTCGGCCCGCGGCAGGTGTTCCTTCAGGCTGTGGATGGGATGCTGCACCAGCGGGCTGCCGGCCACCGCGCGCACCGTGACGGCGCTGACCTTGCCGCCGGCGAATTCGACCACCTGCAGCGCCTCGGGAATCTCGATCAGGTTCTCGAGGTAGTCGGTCACGCTGCGCTCGGGGCTGATCACGTGGTCGACGCCGAAGCCGTCGCTGCCCATCAGCTCGGGCCGGTCGATGAATTCGCGCGAGCGGATGCGGGCGATGCAGCGCGGCACGTTGTAGACCTGCTTGGCGATCTTGCAGGCCACCAGGTTGGTCTCGTCGGCGGTGGCGCAGGCGATCAGCATGTCGGCGTCGGCCGCGCCCGCCTCGCCCAGGACCGTGATGTGGGTGCCGTTGCCGACCACGCGCATCAGGTCGAGCCGCTCCTGCAGCTCGGCCAGTCGGTTCGCGTCGGTGTCGATGACGGTGATGTCGTTGTGCTCGGAGACCAGGTTCTCGGCCACGCTGGTCCCCACCCGGCCGGCGCCGAGTATGACGATTTTCATACGCTGCGCTTGCGCGAGAGTTCGATGCCGAGCTGCTTGAGCTTGCGGTACAGGTGGGTGCGTTCCAGGCCGGTCTTGTCGGCCACCCGCGTCATGCTTCCGCCCTCGCGCGCCAGGTGGTGCTCGAAGTAGACGCGCTCGAAGGCGTCGCGCGCCTCGCGCAGCGGCAGGTCGAGGGAGAGGTCCTGCAGCGGGGTGCGGGGCGGCGCGTCGGCCGGCAGCGTCGCCGGGACGGGGCGCTCGGCCACCGCCGGCTGCACCGGCCGTCCGTAATCGGCGCCGACCGCGCCCACGGTGGAGGTGACCGGGGGCGGCGCATAGGCGGCGGGGCCGCCGGCGCGCACCGCGGCCGGGGCGGCGACGGCCGCCGGCCGGGTACCGCTGCGGCCGCGCTCGAGGGCGGTGGAGATGGTCTTCAGCAGCCGCGACATGGTGATCGGCTTTTCGAGGAAATCCATGGCGCCGATGCGGGTGGCCTCGACCGCGGTGTCGATGGTCGCATGGCCGCTCATCATGATGACCGGCATGTCGAGCACCCCTTGCGAGGCCCATTCCTTCAGCAGCGTGACGCCGTCGGTATCGGGCATCCAGATGTCGAGCAGCACGACATCGGGACGATGGGCCGCGCGCAGCGCGCGCGCGGCCGCCGCATTCTCGGCGAGATCGACGGTATGGCCCTCGTCGTAAAGAATCTCCGACAGGAGCTCGCGGATACCGACCTCGTCGTCAACCACCAGAATTCTGGCCATATTTTTTAGAAACCTCTGTTACGCGGACTGCGATGCCGCAGCCTGTGACACACCTCCGGCGCCCGCCTGGGCCGCCGGCTCGCCCGCCAGGCGGGTCAGCAAGATGGAAACCATCGCGCCGCCCTCCTGCCGATTGGCGAGATCGATCCTGCCGCCATGCTCTTCAATGATCTTCTTGACGATCGCCAGCCCGAGCCCGGTGCCGCGCGCCTTGGTCGTGACGTAGGGCTCGAAGGCCCGCTGCAGGATGCGCTGCGCGAAACCCGTCCCGCTGTCGGCAACCGTGAGCTTGACGGTGGCATGCTCGCGGCCGTCGGGCAGGCGCTGCGTGACCAGCCGCGTGGCCACGCCGATGAGTTCCTGCGGCGCCTTGCCCGGCTGGCCGGCCTCGGCCTGCTTGGCCCCGTCGCGGGCGCGTTCCTCGATGGCATCCTTCGCGTTGGCGATCAGATTATGAATCACCTGCCGCAGTTGTGTCGCGTCTCCCATGATGCGCGGCAGCCCGGGATCGAGGTCGACCGTCAGCGGCACGCTGCGGGCGCCGTCGCGCAGCAGCCCTTCGGCGCTGTCCCAGCCGTACAGCGTCAGCACCTCGGCCACCAGTTCGTTCAGGTCGAGCTGGCGCGGCTGCGCGGGCGGCGTCCGGGCGTATTCGCGGAAATCGTCCACCATGCGCTGCATGGAGCTTACCTGGTTGATGATGGTGGTAGTCGAACGCCGCAGCATGTCGGCCTCGGGTTTCTCCAGTTTGTCGGCCAGTTTTATCGCGATACGTTCCGCCGACAACTGAATGGGCGTCAAGGGGTTTTTGATTTCGTGCGCCAGCCGGCGCGCGACTTCCCCCCAGGCCACCGCGCGGTTGGCGGAGATGACTTCGGTGATGTCGTCGAACACCACCACGTAGCCGCCGTTCCCCCCGTTGGCCGGCAGATGCGTGCCGCGAGCCAGCAGAGTAATCGACATGTCGTCGGACGGCACGGCCGAAATGTTACCTTCGCCCTGGGCGCGCGCGGGTTCGGCCGCCTGCGGGCGGGTGATCTCGAACTGCTGCTGCCAGTGCGGGCGGCCGGTGGCGGCCGCCATGTGCTCGGCGAAGGCGGTGCGGATGGTCTGCGCGAAGGCGGTCAGGCCGTCGATGGTTTCCAGCGGGCGGCCGGCCACCGCGCGCAGGTCGACCCGCAGGATCTGCTGCGCGCCCTGGTTGACGGTGGCCACGCGGAAGGCTTCGTCGAACACCAGCACGCCCGACGACAGATTGCCCAGAATGCTTTCCAGGTAGACATTGCTGCGTTCGAGCTGGCGGCGGTTGCTCTCTACCATGCGGCGCGCCTCGTCCAGCTGGCGCGTCATGGCGTTGAACGAGCGGGTCAGCTGGCCGACCTCGTCGCGCGCGGGAGGCTCGGGAATCGGCCGGTAGTCGCCCACGCCCACGGCCTGCGTGCCCTCGGCCAGCCGCAGCAACGGCCGCACCAGCCGCGACGACAGCGAGAACGCGGCGGCGATGGCGGCGAATACCGCCAGCAGCAACGCCAGCGTCAGCGTGATGCCGTACAGATTGCGCAGCCCCTGGCGCGACAGCGACAGCTCCTGGTAGTCGCGGTAGCCGTTCTGCACCTGTTCGGCATTGGCGGCGATCTGGTCGGGCACCGGCTGCACCAGTTGCAGGTAGCGCGGCTCGGCCGGCAGCATGCCGGGCAGTTCCAGCGCGCCCGCCGGCGCGATCGGCACGATCACCCGCAGCCGCAGCGCGCTGCCGCCGGTGTCGCGCGTGGCGCCCAGCGGGCCCTGCTCGCTTTCGACCGTGGCCGAGCTGGGCGCGCTGTTCGACTCGGCGGCCGCGTAGCCGCGCGAAATCCGCAGCTGGCGCAGCACCTGGGGCGGCGGCGCCTCGGGCAGCAGGGTGCCGTAGACGCTCGTGGACCACGCGATGATGCGGCCGCTGGAAGTGAACACCATGGCCTCCTGCACCGCGGCGCGGTCGCGCAGACGGGTCAGCGTGGTGGCGATGTCGCCTTCCTGCGCGTCGCCCAGTTCGAGCGACATCGAGCGCGCCTTGGCGTTGATGTCCTGCAGCTGGGAATCGAGCGCGGCCCGGCCCAGCGCCAGGCCGGACTCGAGCGCGGTGTCGACCCGCACGTTGAACCACGACTCGATCGAGCGCGACAAAAACTGCACCGACAGCATGTAGATCAGCACGCCGGGCACCACGCCCACCAGGGCGAAGGCCAGCGCGAAGCGGGAGGTGAGCCGGGCGCCGAACTGGCGCCGGCGCAGCTGGTTCATCAGCCGGACCGTCAGCGCCGCGACCCACGAGAACAGCACCAGCGCGACTACGCCGTTCAAGGCCAGCAGCAGGTCGTAGTGCTGTTCGAGCCGCGACGAATTGCCGGTGGACCAGGCCAGCAGCAGGAGCAGCGCCAGCGCGCTGACCGCGCCGACGCC
The DNA here is from genome assembly GCF_039541095.1 of Pigmentiphaga soli. Classification (NCBI taxonomy): domain Bacteria; kingdom Pseudomonadati; phylum Pseudomonadota; class Betaproteobacteria; order Burkholderiales; family Alcaligenaceae; genus Pigmentiphaga; species Pigmentiphaga soli. The sequence continues at coordinate 346 of NZ_BAABFO010000002.1, read as the reverse complement.
GAGCAGGATGCGCAGCAGGCGGTTCATGGCGCCTCCGTGGCGGGCGGGGCCGCCGGCCCGGCGCCGGGGGTGGCGGGCGGGACGGCCTGGGGCGAGGCGGGGCCGGGGGACGGCTGGCCCGCATCGGGCGGTACGCCGGGGACCGGCAGCTGGCCGTTGGACGGCAGCTGGCCGTTGGCTGGCGGCTGGCTATTGGCCGGCGGCGGGTTGCCGCCCGGCAGCGACAGGCCATTGCCCGCCGGGGCCTGGCCGCCTTGCGGCAACCCGGGGGGGCCGGCGCCCGCCGGCGCCGCCGCTGCCGGCGGCGGTCCTTGTGCCGGCGCATCGGTGGCCGGCGGTCCGGCCG